>JALSID010000225.1 GCA_026981825.1 Planctomycetota bacterium | reverse complement strand
TGGGAGGTTGACGGGCTGCACGAAGGTGTCCAGTTGGTGGAGCAGGTAAAGAGCGGATGAGCTTCGCGGAACCGTTGTTTCTGCTCGGCATAGTGGCCGGTCTGGTGCCGGTCATCCTTCACCTGATGCACAGACAGCGCGCGCGGCTCGTGCCGATCAGCACGCTCCGCTTCCTGAAGCCCTGCGTGCAAAAGACCCGGCGCCGCAAAGTGATCCAGGATCTGCTGCTTCTCCTGGCGCGCGTGGTTGTGCTTGTCCTCATCGCCCTCGCTCTTGCGCGACCAGCGGTACGGGCTGCGCGCGGCTTCCTGGGCGGGGGCTCGAACCAGAGCGTCGTACTGGTTGTGGATAACTCGGCAAGTATGGCGGCTGAAGAGGGGCCAGAGACACGGCTGGACCGAGCGATCGCCGCAGCCCGCTCGGCGCTGGCCCTGCTCAAGCCAGGCGACGAGGCGGCCATCGTCTTCCCCTGTGGAGCACCGGACGCAGCCGAGGGGGAATTTCACACCGACCTTGGTGTGATCTACGAAGCGCTTGGACGCTGCCGAGCGGTGGGCTCGGCATACAGCGCAGCAACGTTGCTCCACCAGGTTCGTGAATTGCTCGCCCAGGCCCGCCACAAACAGCAGGAGGTCTACATCTTCACCGACCTTCAGGAAGCAAACTGGAAGGACGTCGACGACGCGGCGGGACTTGCCGATTCGGCGAGAATCTTCCTGGTAAAGGTCTCCACTGGTACCCCCCCGAATGTCGCGATCACCGCTCTTCGGGTTACCGGCGCCGGTCCACTGATCCATCTGCCCTGCACCGTCACGGCGCGCGTCGAAAACAGCGGCCCCCACACGCAACAGAGGCATGTGGAGCTGTTCGTGGCGGGCAAACGCGTTGCCGGCAGCCCGACGCTGAACCTCCTCGCCGGCCAACACGAACTGGTCCAACTCACGTTCAAACCGACCCGGCCCGGGCTCCTTTCCGGCCGTGTCTACCTTGCAGGGGAAGATGGCCTTCCCCTGGACAACAGTCGCTACTTCGTGTGGAACGTTGCAAGCCGCGTTCGGGTGCTCCTTGTGTGCGAGCAGGAGAATATCCAGGACTACAGCAACGACGCCTTCTACGTGGCCCAGCTCCTCGCCCTGGACTATCCGAACCGGTGGCCGATCAGGTGGAAACGGATCAACCCCACGGAACTCGCAGGGGAACCGCTCGCGGGCTACGATCTCGTCTGCGTGATCGGGGCGCAGACCGTCCGCGATCGAGATACAGGCGACAAGCTGGAGCGGTTCGTTCGCGACGGAGGCCACGTCGTCTGGACTCCGGCCAATCGTGACGCGGTGAGCGACTGGGAAAATGCGAAACGGTGGTGCCCGCACCTGCTGCCCGGTCGGCCGATCGCACTTCACAGCGCCTCGGCAGAGAATGTCGCCGGCGGCTGGACGTTCGCCTGGCTGGACACCGACGGCGATCTTTTCCGCCCCCTGCGGATCGAGCCCGAGCAATTGACCGATGTTCGGATCTTTCGCTATTTCGAATGGGACACGGCCGAAGGAGGCTTCTCGGCGGCGACGTTGAGCAATGGGCAGCCGTTGCTTATGCGGACGGCCTTTGGGCAGGGAACGGTTTGCCTTTTCACGGTAGTACCGCACCTGGACTGGACAACGCTGCCGGTGCATCCGGTCTTCGTGCCGCTGTTCTCGCGGCTGGTCTTCGCAGCAGCCGAGAACGCGGTCCAGGCGCGGCACGATCTCGTCGCGGGACGGCCCTTTCAGTTTCCCCCTCCCGCAGCCGACCTCACCGATTCCGTGGACGTCATCAGCCCTGACGGAGTCGTACACCGGCTTGAGGCTAGCGGTAACCGTCAGCAGCCGCAGTTCGTGTTCACCGACACTCACGCTGTTGGGACCTACTCTGTGTCTCGGCCGGACGATCCGGCTCACCGCCCCCTGCTCAAATTCGCCGTCAACATGGATCCTGCAGAGTCCGATTTGAGCCCGCTTCCCGTGGAGATGATTGAGCGGTGGTGCGAGCAGACCGGTGCAAACCTGGTAAGCGACCTCACGAAGCTGGGGGAAACGGTTCAGCGTGTCCGGCGGGGCACAGAACTCTGGCCCCCGCTCCTTATTGCCGTCCTCCTCCTGATGGTGCTGGAAGCGTTCCAGGCGAACTGGGCGGGCAAATCAGCGAGCACCCCGCGGCCGGGCGGGGCCAGGCACGGTGGCGAAGGGGGCGATGTAGCAACAGCCCCCTGGGTCGAGGAAATGGAACGGGAGCTGCGTCGCTCGCGGGAGGCACGCCGCCCGCAACGCCAGCGCAAGACCCTTTCCGCCTCCTGAGTCCTCCGGCCCGCCCCAGAGCCATGGGGGCCAAGCAAGCGGCGGCAAAAACGATCCCCACCGAAGGGAGTAAGGCCCCCCTGTCGCGGAATGGGCAATGGCGCGCGCTCTTTCTCGCCGCTTCGGCCCGCCCGGGCCGAAGCGGCGCCGAGCCCGCCGCCTCGCGGGACGAAGGGAGCGGCGGACCGCCGTCGCGCCGGCGACGGCGCATTGGTAGCGCGACCCGGCTTCGGGTCCGCCCCAAGGCGGTGGGGCCAACCAAGCGGTGGCAAAAATGACTCCGCCGGACGAAAGAAAAGCCCCGCGTCACGGGATGGGCAACGGGCTGCGCTCTCTCTCGCCGCTTCGGCCCCCCTGGGCCGAAGCGGCCCCGAGCCCGCGGCCTCGCGGGCCGAAGGGAGCGGCGGACCGCCGTCGCGCCGGCGACGGCGCATTGGTAGCGCGACCCGGCTTCGGGTCCGCCCCAAGGCGCGGGCGCCAAGGAAGCGCCGGTAGACATGGCCCCCGCGGAGCGAAAAGCAGCCCGCCGGTCGCGGGATGGGCAATGGGGCGCGCTCTTTCTCGCCGCTTCGGCCGCCGGCCGAAGCGGCCGCCGAGCCCGCGGCCTGGCGGGTCCGGACCTCCGCCGCGGCGACGGCGGAGCATTGGTAGCGCGACCCGGCCCGGGTCCGCCCCAAACCCGACGGCTCTGCACAAGCCCTGGCGAAAAGCATCCACTTCGATACAAAGAAAAGCTGCCCTTCGATGGGCTCACCAAGGGGGCGCGGCTGCACACCTGCCGCTTCGGCCCGCCCGGGCCGAAGCGGCCCCGCGCCCGTCGCCCGGCGGGTCCGGACCTCCGCCGCTGCGACAGCGGAGCAGTGGTAGCGCGAACCGGCCTAGCGGGGCGGCGCGTGAAAGCGACACAGGAGTGCCGCACTCCAAAAAAGCCAAAGCGGCACAGGAGTGCCGCACTCCAAAGAGCCAAAGCGGCACAGGAGTGCCGCACTCCAAAAAAGCCAAAGCGGCACGGGAGTGCCGCACTCCAAAAAAGCCAAAGCGGCAGAGGGCTGCCGCACTCCAAAGAGCCAAAGCGGCACGGGAGTGCCGCACTCCAAAGAAAACTGATCCGGGCCAGGTTGCGCTACCAATGCTAGAGGTTTACCCCCTACGAGCGGTGGCCTTGCGCTGGGGCGGGCCCGAGCTGCGCGAAGCAGCCAGCCTGCGCTCGCGCAGACTCGGTTCGCCATAGCTCGGCTCAGGAACAGCCTCGAGCAGCTTGTCGATCACGTCGTCCGCCGTGATCCCCTCCGCATCCGCGTTGAAGTTGGTGAAGATGCGGTGCCGCAGGACAGGATGAGCAAGGGCACGGATGTCCTCCG
The DNA here is from genome assembly GCA_026981825.1 of Planctomycetota bacterium. GTDB lineage: Bacteria > Planctomycetota > Planctomycetia > JALXBF01 > JALXBF01 > JALSID01. Next base: position 13,308 of record JALSID010000225.1, on the reverse strand, counting down.
GCAGCGGAGACGGCCGCCCATGAAGCACGGCGCGGGCCTTGGCACAGAGCACGAGGTACTGCGACGCGCGCGGGCCAGCCCCCCACGCTAACCAGTCGGTGACGAACTGGGGAGCTTCCGGCGTGCCCGGCCGAGTCGCCCGGACCAGATCCACCGCGTAATCCACCACATGGTCACTGACCGGAACCTGCCGCACCAGTTCCTGGATGGCCAGGATGTCCCGCTTGCGGAGAACCACGCGAACCTCTTCCTGCTGCGAACGCGTGGTGGCCCGCACAATCTGCCGCTCCTCATCACGCGTCGGGTAGTCCACGTTGATCGAGAGCATGAAACGGTCTAGCTGCGCTTCCGGAAGGGGGTATGTCCCCTCCTGCTCAATCGGATTCTGCGTGGCCATCACCAGAAAAGGTTGCTCCAGATTGAAAGTGCGCCCCGTCACGGTCACCTGGTACTCCTGCATCGCCTGCAGAAGAGCCGACTGCGTTTTCGGAGGCGCACGGTTGATCTCGTCCGCCAGCACGAGGTTCGCAAACACCGGACCGTGTACGAACCGGAAGTGCCGACGTCCCGTCTCGGGATCCTGCTCGATGATCTCCGTACCCGTGATGTCGCTCGGCATCAGATCCGGCGTGAACTGGATGCGACTGAATTTCAGGTGGAGCGCACGAGCCAGGGTGGACACGGTGAGCGTTTTCGCCAGGCCCGGCACACCGATGGTCAGACAGTGGCCCCGAGCAAACAGACAAATGAGCATGTGCTCGATCATCTGCTCCTGACCGACAATCACCTTGTGCAATTCCTGCACGAGGGTATCGCGGGCGCGGCGAATGCGATCCAGGACCTGCTCGGGAGACAAACCCGCAAACGGCCTCTGGTGACCAGCGTCGTGCGTATCGGGCATGAAAGTTGCTCCGCACGTTCTACGAGGGCTGCGGCCTTCCATTTAGCAAGCTCCATACCGAACGGACCGAAGCACCGGGCGGACAGGGGCACACGAAAGCGCGTCCCCGGCCTGCAAGCCGCGAGGCTACGGATGAGATCGCCTTTTGGAAGCTGCCCACGCGTGCCTGTGCAATTGTCCATCTTCGTCGCCGCTCTCTGCCTTTACGCCTCCGGTGCAAGCGCGCAGGTCTGGCACAGTCGTGAGAGCGCTTTCCGTCGCAAAGTCGATACGAGCCACCTCCGGGTCGGCACGGAGGCCGTTGAGGTTGAGCTGTACCTACACGGCGCCCGGCCCGAATCGATCGTCGTCTACGGCCGCGCACGTCCGGTCCTGTCCCGGATCCTCCAGGTCGGGCCAGGCGACTTCGTGCGGCTCGTTTTCCGCCCCCAACGCAACCAGGCTCGCCACTGGATCTACTCGGGCGGGGAGCTGTCCGCACCGGCTTCTGGCGAGCTTGACACATCCCCCTGGGGGGCGGGGCTTCTTGTGGAGACCAGAGAATTCGTCGGCTGCGACCTGAACAGTTTGAATTCGCTGCGGGAAGCGTTCGCGCGAGCTTCGCCCATCGGGAGCCGCATTGTGCAGCAGATCTTTCACCGGACGAACCCCTGCGCCCCAGGAAGCGGCCCGTTCTTCAGTCGCTACCGGGGGACCTTGCAGATTAATCGAGCCGGCAAGTACAAGTTCTTCACGAGCAGTCAGGATTGCAGCTTCCTCCTGATTGATGGGAAAGTGGTTGCCTCGGCCCCCGGCCGTCACGGCCCCGTGGCGAGGGCGCGGTACGGGGGTGAGATCGAGCTGAGCGCGGGGCCACACCGCTTCGAGTACTGGCACGCCGCGGCGGGCACAGCCGCCTGCATGGTGGCGGCCTGGCAACCCCCCGGAGCCGAGCGGCCATCCCTTATTCCCCCTTCGGCCTTTGGAGCCGACCGAGCGGCGCGGCTCAGAACAAGCGGCCTTGAACGACGCAGCGGCAAGGACCTGCCTGATTTCGTCGTCGAGCATCTGGGGGCGGTCAGCCTCCCCGAAAACAAAGGACGACTGGTACGGGTTCGATTCGTGTTCACAGGAGCCGTCGGAATGCTCCGCGCGGGCAAGAGATCCTGGGACTTCGGCGACGGCCAGGAATCGTCCGCTGACAGTCCGGTTCACATTTACCTCAAGCCAGGCATCTACCGCGTTCGGCTGAGAATCACCCCCCGCGGCGGAAGCCCTGTGGAGGTCGCAAGCCGGGTGCCGATCTGGCCCGAGCCGCCCGACCCTGGGCGCCCCGCAAAAGAAGACGACATCCAGCACTATGCAGCCGCGGTGAAGAACTACACGGCCGCCGGCCTCGATCCCGAAAGCCTTCTCGTCCTGGCCCGGGTGCTGGAATACGTAGAGGAATGGGAGCTCCTCTGTGACAAAGTGCAGGAGGGGCTTGCGAACCGGAGCCAAACGATAGCCGCGCTGCACATTTTCCCCCTCCTGGACATCGCGGTCCCGGCAGCTCGCGTGCGTCTGCACAAGCCGGAGCAAGCAGTGCACATCCTGCGGTTGGCCGCCGCCCGGACAGCCTCGCCGGAAGACCGGGCGAGCCTACTACTGCGGGCCGCCGACATCTCCGTCAATGACATGAACAGGCCGAATCTGGCGGGTGAACTCCTGGATCACTTGCCCGTCGGCACGGATCAGCTCCGACCGGACGATCAAGCGGCGTACTGGCGGATACGGGGGGACGTCCTGGCCAGGCTCGGCAAGCCCGAGCCGGCCCGCGACGCCTACCGGCGTGCCGCTAGACTGCACGCCGCAGGAACCGCAACGGCCATCGCACGGAGCGGCTCCTACGGCCGCACCATCGAGGGACTCCTCCAGGACGGCAACTTCGTGCTGGCCCACCTGCAACTGATCGCTTGGGTGGACGAGTTTCCCGGGTGCAAGTTGACCGGCTACTGGCACCTGCTCCGCGCGCAGCTCGCGCTCCAAGAAAGGCGATATGACGAAGCCATCCGCACTGTGCAGGACGGACTCCTGGTCGCGCCTGACTCCCCCTACGCAGACCAGCTCCTCTGGATCGAAGCCGACGCCAGCGAAGCCAGCAAAGATCTGGTTCGCGCAACCCGGGCGCTCGAGCAGCTCCTGGACGAATACCCGGGCAGTCCTCTTGTCGAGAAAGCGCGGAACCGGCTGCGCGAACTCCGCACCGCGGCCGGCGCGAAGCCCTGATTCCAATCCCCCCACGTCTGAGGCATGGGCTGCCGGCCCCCTGTGAGATTAACGCCGGTAAGCACGAGCGCCCCCTCTTCGCCTCCGAGCGGCCCCCACCTTATGGTCGAACACACGAAGGAACCTACGTTGGGAGCGCGACCGAATCAGACGCACAGCCGCTGCCTTTGCCCCCCAACGTGGCCGTGCCGGTGTCAATCCCGCAAGGTGGAGAGCGAACAAAAGATCGCTGCCGGTCACCGGACCGGGATGCCTACGTGGGCAGAGGAGGAGGAAGCTCGCGATAGCTGCGGTCGAGCACCTCGACGGGGTGGGCAATCCAGGCGGCGTAGTCGCGGTCGCGTAGCGCCTTCTGGATCTGAATAAGGCAACCCGCATTGGGCGTGAATATGGCGTGGACACCGGTAGCCACGATGTTGTCCGCCTTGCGTCGAGCCAGCCGGTCGGACAGCTCAGGCTCCGTGAGCGCATACGTACCTGCGGCCCCGCAGCAAACCTCCGATTCCGGTAGGTCGACGAGTTCCAGTCCGGGAACCATCCGCAGTAGGCGGCGAGGCTCGGAGCGGATCCGCTGAGCGTGTGCCAGGTGGCAGGCGTCGTGATAGACGGCGCGGAGATCCATCCTCCCCCGCGGGGGCACGGGCTCCAATTCGCACAGGAACTCGGTCACGTCGCGCACCCGTGAGACCACTTGATCCGCCCATTCCAGGCACTGCTCGATCTCGCCACGGGCGCCCGGATCCGCTATCGCCAGGGCCTCTTCCAGGACGTGGCGGTAGTCCTTCAGCATCGAACCGCAGCCTGCCACGTTCACCACGATGGCATCCGCTTCCACGTCCCGGAGAGCGCGAATGTTAGCAAGGATGAGCGGCAGAGCCGGCCGGAGCAGCCCTGCATGGTAGGCCAGTGCCCCACAGCATTTCTGGCCGCGCGGCACGTGCACTTCGCAACCGTTCTGCTGCAGAACTCGCGCGGTCGCCCAATGGGTTTGCCGGAACACCACGTCGGCCACGCACCCGGTGAACAGCACAACTCGCGCTCGCCGCTCCCCCACAGGCTTAAGCCGCCGAGGCAACCGCGGCACGAAATAGCGGAACCGGGGCAGTTGCTCGCGCATTCGCCGCAACGTCCGTGGCAAGAGCGCCGATAGCCCCGTCTTGTTCATCAGCCAGTCCAGCCCCGTCACCTGGGCCAGTCTCGCCGCCCCGAGGCTCACCCGCAGCGCCGGCCGGCTGGACAACAACCGACCGATTACCAGCCTTTCCAATCGTCCGATCGCCGGACTCTTGCCCAGCTCATCGCGAAGCCCGACCCGGAACGGTTCGATCAACCGCCCGTACTGCACTCCGGACGGGCACGCCGACTCGCACGCGCGGCAATCGAGGCAATGATCCAGGTGTCGCACGACGCGGTCGTCCAGCTCCAGACGCCCGTCGGCGACGGCCCGCATCAGGTAGATCCGGCCCCGCGGCCCCTCATTTTCATCGCCCAGCTCCAGGTAGGTTGGACAGGCAGCCGTGCACAATCCACAGTGGACGCAATCCAGAAAACGCTCGTAGGGGATCGGGCGCGCCGGGTTCCCGGTCGCTGGTGCAGAACCCGCCTGCTCGGGGCCGGTTTGGACAGCAGCTTCCTCGGCACTCATGGTGTGCTCGTTGCGGTACGCTCGGTCTCGGGTTCTTCCGGCTGATCTTGTACGCGTGGCTCCACAGCGCGCGGGTGATCGACGAACCGGCCTCTGTTGAGGATTCCGTGGGGGTCGAACCGCTGTTTGAGGCGCCGCATGAGCCAGGTGTCGCCCCGTTCCACCCCCCACGGCGCAAAGCCGGTCCGCGCGCAAAAAGACGCACCTCGAACCACCAGGTTTCCGTCCGCGGACACCGCCCAGCGACGCAACTGCGCAAGCTCGTCCACGATCTCCCCATCCGACCGTTCTGCCGCCGGGGCAAGCCAGGCGATCCCGTTGTTGGCGTGAGCAGAGAGCAACCAGGTTCCCCGGAGGCGGGACAACTCCTCGAGAAGTCCCACCGTCATGGACGGTCGGTAGTTGAGCTTAGCCAGCACGGGGGTCGGACGCTGAGTAAACGAAGCGAGCGACTGCACCAGCGACGCTGCGTTTGGGCTGTGCACCACTTCTGCCCGTGCGCGTCCATCGGTCCAGCGGCGAACCTCGTCCAGGAACGTCTCCACCTGCCATGCCACCGCCTCCTCAAACCCCTCGAAAACCACCGCGATCGACCAGTCGCGATCCAGATCCACGCTGTCCAATTCCTGCCAGGCAGACCGGTTGAGCAACTCGAGCACTACGGGCCTGGTCCTCGACCGCAGAGAACCGGCGAGGACAGCCTCGACGTCTTCAAACCGGCTGCAGCCGACCAGCACAGCCTCGGTTTTTTCCGGCATCGGGTGGACTTTAAAGGTGAGTTCGACGATGATCGCCAAGCTGCCGAACGAGCCGGTATACAGCTTACACAGGTCGTAACCGGCGACGTTCTTCACGACTCTGCCCCCCGCACGGGCGAGTTTTCCATCCGCCGTAACGACACCAATGCCGATCACGTAGTCGCGAAACGTGCCGAAACCGAACCGACGTGGTCCGCTCACATTGGCCGCGACTGCCCCCCCGATCGTGGCCGTGTCCGCGTTCGGAACGTCAATCGGCAGTCGCTGTCGCTCCCGGGCAAGGGTCTCCTGCACTTCGCTGACGGTGTTACCGGCGCGAACCGTGATCGTCATATCACGGGCCGGGTAGTCCACGACCCCGTTGATACCACGAAGGGAGAGGGCCAGCCCGGGCTCTTCGCCCGGCAACCCCCAGGCGAGCGATGTGCCCCCGCCCACCGGGTAGACCGGGCACCGACGTTCGTTCGCTGCGGCAAGAATACCCTGCAGAGCCTCCACTCCAGGGGGAACAACCTGAACGGTCGCCGGGACCAACTCCGCCCACTCCGGCGGCACCTCAACCCGCTCGGAGCCGGTTTGAGCAGCGATTGTCTCGATCCAGGCTTCATCGATCATGATCAGCTCTTGCTCACACAGGGGCACGCCGTCCAGGGTGGGTCGGCTCCAGACAGCGCACGCCTATAGGGAGCATCTTGCCCGGACTCAGGCGGGAATCCGGGTTGAACAAATCGTGCACGGCCACCATGACGGCAAGGTCTTCGGGGGAAAACAGCTTGGGCATGAAGTTGATCTTTTCCACTCCGATGCCATGCTCGCCGGTGACCGATCCTCCCAAGCGGATACACTCCTCCAGGATCTCACGGCTCGCCTTAAGCACGCGCTGGACCTGGTCCTGGTCCCGCTCGTCGAAGAGCAGAATAGGGTGGATGTTGCCGTCGCCGGCGTGAAAGACATTGGCGATCGGCACATCGTGCCGCTTGCTGACTTCGCTGATGAACCGGAGCATGTGGGGTAACGCTGTCCGCGGCACGACGCCGTCCTGGGTGCAGTAACTGCTGGCCAGTCGTCCGATTGCGCCGAACGCTTGCTTGCGGCTCTTCCACAGAGCGGCCCGTTCGGCGTCGTCGCGCGCGCGGCGGACCTCGCGCGCCCGGTTCTTGCGGCACAGTTCGAGAATGCGGTCCACTTCGCGATCAAGTCCGACCTCAAGGCCGTCCACCTCGATGATGAGCACGGCCTCCGCGTCCAGCGGAAAGCCGAAATGGAACGCCTCCTCCACGGCCCGGATGATCGGCCGGTCCATCATCTCCAGGGCCGCGGGCACAATGCCGGCCCCAATGATATCGCTGATTGTGTTGGTGGCATCCTCGATCGAATCGAACACACCGAGCAGGGTGCGATAGGACTCGGGATCGCGGGTGATGCGCACAATCACCTCGGTCACAATCGCAAGCGTACCCTCGCTACCCACGAGCAGCCCCGTCAGGTCGTAGCCCGGGTTGTCCTCGGTTTTGCCCCCCGTCGTGATTGCGGTACCGTCGGGCAGGACGGCCGTTAGCCCAAGGACATGGTTGACCGTTACGCCATACTTCAAGGTGTGCGGCCCCCCGGAGTTTGTCGCCACGTTGCCGCCGATCGTACAGGCCCCCTGGCTGGACGGGTCGGGGGCGTAATGGTAGCCCGTGCCCCTCAGGCGGTTGGTAATCCAGAGGTTCACGACGCCCGGTTCGACCACCGCATAACGATCGCGAAGATTGATCTCGAGGATGCGGTTCATGCGGCTGAAGCAGATGACGAGCCCGCCCGCGACCGGGACCGTTCCACCGGCCAGACTGGTTCCTGCCCCCCTTGGCATGAAGGGCACGTCCAGTTCGTTGCAGAGCAGGATGAGTTGGCGTACTTGTTCGGTGTTCCGGGGGAAGGCGACCAGGTCGGGCCGCTGCTTTTCCAGGGTGTAGCCGTCGCACTCGTACACGACCAGGTCGACGGGGGAGTCGATGACGCCGTCTGGCCCAACGATGTCGCGGACACGTTGTCGCAACAGGTCAACCTTGTCGGATGCGGTGGCGGACACCGGTCCAGCCTCCGGGTGCTTGTCTGGCCGCGTTCAATAGCGCAGTCCGTTCTTCCGAATGTGCGTCCATGGTTTCACGTCTCGCTGCACGCGCCCCCCTACCACGTCGGCAACGAACACGACATGATCGCCTGCGCCCACTTCTCCCGTAACCTTACAGTCCAGAGCCGCAACGGCCTCCTGCAGGACAAGGCAACCCGTAGGGGTGCGCTCCACATACAGTTCGAAGAACGGATCCTCGCCTTCAGCGGGCCGCTTGGCGAACCGGCTTACGAGGTCGGGTTGATCTTCGCCCAGTACGCTCAGCGCGAACGCCCCATGGCTGCGGATCGCTTGCGCGATTGGACGGTCCGCTCGGATGGCCACCGTGAGCGACGGGGGGCTGAAGCCCGCCTGCTGCACCCAGCTCACCAGGATCGGCACGTCGCGGTCGCCGTCGCGAGTGGTCAGGATGAAGAGACCGCTGGGAATCCGTCCGATTGCCGCACCGATCTCGTGCCAGTTCGCCGTCTCGTTCTCCGCCGGATTGCTCGGTTCACTTCCCGGCTGTACGGGCGACTCGCTCATGTCATCCCCCTTCAGCCACTGATCCGCTGCCGTCCTGCTGCCTTCCCATTCTACGGCCCACACGGCTACGACCCGTCGCCGAACAACGCCGGCCGCGTTTAACGAGGACGGTTACGCGCCGCAGCGGCGAGGGCAGATTGTGTCGCGACAACCGCCGGGTTATAGTCGAGATGAGAACAGCCCCACGCTCAAGGCGGAGGCGAGTCATGGCAAAGATCGGTCGCAGGAACTTTCTCTGTGGTACCGTCGGACTGGTCGGCGCGCCTGCGGTCATCCGTGCAGCGTCCGGCTATGCTGCCCCCTCGGAACGCATCACCCTGGGCTTCATGGGCCTGGGTGGACGGGGCCAGGCATTGTTGAGGGGGTTTGCGGAGCGGAATGACGTCAACGTCGCCTGGCTCTGTGATCCGGACGACCGGCGTGCCGGTTCGGCGGCCGACTACTGTGAACGGCGGTACGGAATACGCCCCCGCGTGGAGCGGGATGTGCGCCGCCTGCTGGATGACCCTTCGGTGGACGCCGTGGTAATCGCGACCCCCGACCACTGGCACGCTCTGGGCACCATCTGGGCCTGTCAGGCCGGAAAACACGTGTATGTGGAAAAGCCTGCCAGTCACAATGTCTGGGAGGGGCGCCAGATGGTTCGAGCCGCACGGAAGTATAAACGAGTCGTCCAGGTCGGCACGCAGAACCGAAGTGCGCCGTACAACATGCAAGCGGTGGAATACATCCGCAGCGGCAAATTAGGCGACATCCACCTCTGCAAGATCTATAACCTGAAGAACGGCCGCTCCATCCCCCACCGACCGGACCAGGCACCTCCCCCCTACGTGGACTACAACCTGTGGCTCGGCCCCGCCCCGGAACGCCCCTTCAATCCAAACCACTTCCACGGCGGCTGGTACTACTACTGGGCTTACTGCAACGGCGATATCGGCAACGACGGCGTGCACCAGATCGATCTGGCCCGCTGGCTCATCGGGCGCGATTACCCGAAAAGCGTGTACGCCACTGGTGGCAAGTTCGCATATCCGGACAGCGATGCTGAAGTACCCGATACGCTGGCCGCTGTCTTCGAATTCGATCGCTTACTGGTCACCTTCGAGCTCACCCAATACGCCCGATACATGGACAAGATCGCGACCCGAGTCCGATACAGCGATAGCTTCCCGTACTGGCCGCAGTGCGCCACACGAATCGAACTCTATGGCACCAAGGGCCTCATGATCGTCGGACGTCACGGAGGCGGGTGGCAGGTGTTCCACAAGGCAAAAGAGCAATCCGGTCCCGGCGAAGTTGTGGCCCAGGCGTACGGCCGTCATCCCGAGGTGGAACACAAGGAGGACTTTCTGGCGGCGATCCGCGAGAACCGGCTGCCCAATGCGGACATCGAAGAGGGTCATCGTAGCGCGGTCATGGTGCACCTTGCCGCCATCTCGATGCGCTTGGGCGGGCGAAAGCTGAATTTTGATCCACGCACCGAAACGACCGACGACCCCGAAGCGAATGCTCTCCTGAAACGTTCTTATCGCCGCCCGTTCGTCGTACCTGAAGAGGTCTAACCCGCGTCACCGAGTGAACGTTCGAGCGAGAGCGGAGGTCAAGCCGCCAAGCCGCTCTTGAGGCAGATGCGGAGCGCAAGCGCCCCGTGCCTTCTGGGCTTCTGCTGCTGCTTTGTAGACTCGCTGCGGCAGGCGCTCAGGGGGAGCACTCGCCACCGGACGAACAACCCCTCCGGGGCAAGCCCCGCTAGTCGCCTGCGGAGTACCACGATGGGCGGACCCGGAAGGCGTTCATGCCGGCGAACTGAGCGGCGTTGGCGAGATCCTCCTCGATACGGAGCAACTGGTTGTACTTCGCGAGCCGGTCGGTCCGAGAAGCCGAGCCGGTCTTGATCTGCCCGGCGTTGGTGGCGACGGCGAGATCGGCAATCGTCGTGTCCTCCGTCTCGCCGGAGCGGTGGCTCACGATGGCGGTGTAGCCGGCGTCGCGAGCGATCCGGATCGCCTCGAGCGTTTCGGTCAGCGTGCCGATCTGGTTCACTTTGATCAGGATGGAGTTCGCGACCCCCCGCTCGATGCCCTCGCGCAGGATAGCGGGGTTTGTCACGAAAAGATCGTCGCCGACCAGTTGGACGCGCTGGCCCAATGCCTCGGTCATCCGCTGCCAGCCGTCCCAGTCCTGCTCGGCGAGCCCGTCTTCGATCGAGACGATCGGGTACTTGCCGATCCATTCATCCCATAGGGCGATCATTTCATCGGTTGATCGCGCTTGTTTGTCGGACTTGTAGAAGACGTATTTGCCGTCCTGGTAGAGTTCGCTGGTGGCGGGGTCGAGGGCGAGCACCACGTCCTGACCGGGCCGGTAGCCGGCTTTTTGGACGGCTTCGAGGATGAGTTCAACGGCTTCTTCGTTCGCCTTCAGGTCCGGAGCGAACCCGCCTTCGTCGCCGACCGCCGTGCTGTAGCCGCGCTGGTGGAGGATCTTTTTCAGGGCGTGGAACACTTCGGAACCGATACGCAACGCTTCAGAAAAGCTGTCAGCCCCCACAGGCACGATCATGAACTCCTGGAAATCGACGTTATTGTCGGCATGTTTGCCCCCGTTGAGCACGTTCATCAGCGGCACAGGGAGGATGCGAGCTCCGACGCCGCCGAGGTACCGGTAGAGCGGCAGGCCGTAGCAGGCGGCTGCGGCTTTGGCAGCGGCGAGGCTCACGCCGAGGATCGCGTTGGCTCCGAGTCGCCCCTTGTTCTCGGTGCCGTCAAGGCTGATGAGCAAGCGGTCGAGTTGGACTTGTCGGGCGGGATCCATGCCTCGGACTGCGGGAGCGATGACGGTCTCCACGTTTCGTACGGCCTGGAGGACGCCTTTGCCGCCGTAGCGAGCTGCGTCGCCGTCTCGCAGTTCGACGGCCTCGCGCGTCCCTGTGGACGCCCCGGAAGGCACCGCGGCACGCCCGATGACTCCGTTCTCAAGTACCACGTCGACTTCGACCGTCGGGTTCCCCCGCGAGTCGAGGATTTCCCGAGCTCGAACCTCTGCGATTGGCGACGCCATGTGATGTCCTCCACACATCCGGCCTGGTTGTGACGGTAATGATACCGGGGTACCCGTGGTGCGCCGCCGTGTCTCTCCGCTGCAAGCCCCCCCACCGCATCGGCGATCAGGCACCGATGGAGAAGCCCCCCGCGCATGCGCAGCTCTCCTCGGCTTCCACGGCGGGCCCCCCTGCCGGAGGACAGCGACGATGCGGCGGACTGGCCGGCAGCCCGAGTACTTCCACGGCAAAGCGGTTGCGCAAAAAGGACCGCTAAAATGGAACCGGAACGAACGTTTCGCCCCAATCGAATGCCCCTGTAACCGGCGAGGTTATCGCCCAGCCCGAGGCTGCCTCGATGAGTAGCAGCCCGCTTCTTTTGGCTCCCAGGGTTCCGGAGCACGACCGGACGCTCGCCCGTTCAACCGGGTATCGTCCACGGCTGCTGAAGACCGGCTGTTCTATGGCGCGCCAAACGAGGAGACTACTCGCGTGCAGATGCTGACCGGCCACGTAAAGCGACTGGCTCGCCAGGTTGCGCTGCTCAGTCTCGGTCTGGCCCCAGTCGTTCTGCTGAGCACCTCAGTGCCTGGTGATCGGATCGAGTGGCTGGACGAAAGCGGTCGGCATTCGTGCGAGGGCAAAGTCCTCGCCCAAACTGCCGAAGAAGTGCTTGTCCTTCTCCCCGACGGCCAGATGCTGCTGCTGCCGTCCGAGCAGGTGCAATCTATCCAGGTCGAAGAAGTTCCCCCCAAGCCGCTCTCGCCGGCCGAACTGAGCCAACACCTGCTCCGGGAATTCGGCCCTAACTTCGCCACGATCATCACGAACCACTACGTCATCGTCTACGATACCGACCCGAGGTTCGCCAACGCGGTCGCCAACCTGCTGGAACGGCTCTTCAGCGGGTTTACGCGCTACTTCACCCTGCGCGGTTTCCAGGTTCAGCGTGCCGAATTCCCCCTGGTCGCCGTTCTGTTTCGGTCCCGGGCCGAGTTTGAAGCGTACGCCAGGCGCGAATTGAACAGCGTCGACCCACGCATCAACGGGTTCTACTCCCTGGAGACCAATCGACTGGCTCTCTACTACGTTCCCCCAAGGGGGCGATTCACCCGCAGCCCGGTCAGTCCAGAGAACGTCTCCACAGTCGCCCACGAAGGTGCTCACCAACTTACGTTCAACCTGGGTTTCGTCCGCCGGTTCTCCGACCCACCGCTCTGGGTCCTTGAAGGAGTCGCCACGCTGTTCGAAGTCCCCGCGGGTAGTAGCGGCCGCTGGAGCGGCGTCGGGCAACTGAACCGAGCCCGGCTGAACCAGTTCCTCAAGTTCGTGCGGCGAGGCCGACCACCTGATTCCCTGCAGAGCCTGATCACGTCCGATGACCGGCTCCAGACGTTCCAGCAAGCGGTAGACGCCTACGCGGAAGCGTGGGCGCTGACCTACTTCCTGGTACGTACCCGGCCCAAAGCCTTTTTCGCGTATGTGCAACACCTGGGCAAGAAGCCGTACCTGCACCGCGCGTCAGCGGAGGAGCGTCTATCCGAGTTCGAGCACTTTTTCGGCCCCCTGGATCAAATCGACGCCGAACTTGTCGCCTACATGCAACGAATCGCGAGGTTTCGCTAGACCGGCGGGGATCATCCCCTGTACCGCGCGGAACAACTCGTCAGGAGCCCGGATACCGGTACAGCCTGGTGCAATACCCCCCGGAGTGGCTCCTGGGCCCCCTTTGGTGTTTACACCTCAACCGAGGCGTCCGCGGGCGTACGCTACCCTTTTCCCAGCTCGGTGGATCGTCGCGTCGCGGCTTCCACGGCGTTCATGACCGTCCCGCGCAGCGCCCCTCTCTCCAGCTCGTGCAGCCCCGCAATGGTTGTCCCCCCTGGGCTGGCCACCTGGTCTTTGAGCTCCGCGGGATGGCGCCCCGTCTCCTGCACCATGCGTGCGGCCCCCAAGACAGTCTGAGCTGCCAGCGTGAGGGCTATCGCGCGCGGAAGCCCCATCCGCACACCGCCGTCCGCGAGCGCCTCGATGAACTGGAACACATAGGCGGGACCGCTGCCGGAGAGGCCGGTA
>JALSID010000224.1 GCA_026981825.1 Planctomycetota bacterium | reverse complement strand
GGCGATGCTGCGGCTACAAACCCATGGGCAAACGGCGTGCGGGCCGACCAGGGCGACGACATTGCCAAACGCGATTACTCTCCGGCGTCAAGCAAGCTTCAATCAAGAGTTTCTGCCGTCCAAAGGTATATTCCAGGCGACATTTTCGGGTACATAATCGCCAACGATGGCACGGGTTCGATCGGGGCTGTGCAGGTTGCAGGGGAGTCACGGCAACTCCTCACGAGATTAATAAGGACGAGATCAATAAGGTCAATCCGAGGCATGAGAGCAAACAGGTGGTGATCCCTATGGGCGAGAATGGGCGGAAGCCAGATGGTACCTTCGCGGCAGGAAACAGATGTGCCGTCGGCAACAAGGGCGGCAGGCCCACCAACGCTGCCAGGCGAGTGATCGACGAGCTTCTCCACGCGCCAGAGGTCTATATCCACGACGAGGACGGCAAGCCCATCGGCCAGGCCGTCAGCCTGGTCGAGAAGGCCAGGATCACGATCGACAACGCCCTCTCTTCCACGGACAAGGACGGGAACACCAGCTACGCCGCACTCATGGCAGCCCGTGACATCTTCAACCGTGCATTCGGGCTCCCCAAGGCCACGATGGACCTCCGCGTCTCCAACACCGACACACTGATCGACGACCTCAACGCCGCCGAGCAGCAGGCCGAACTCGACGAGCTGAACGAAGCAAACAAACCAGGCCGCCTCAATGGGAAACCGTGAGTGTTGACCTCTCCACGCTTGAAATACCAAATGTTCAACCGCTCGAATACGCGGGTGGCATCTGCGAGCTGAGATTCCCAGGCAACCGGACGATCCGCATCCCCAAAGAGCCTGCGGATTTCATGGGCTGGCGGAGAGACATACTCCGCAGGGGTGAATCATCTTCCAGGTTCCGCCGAACCATGATGTCGATGGTCCACGAGCTGTGCCCCGAGGCCGCGATCCTCTGGTTCAACGCCTTTGGATGGCTCTTCAAGCAGCAACGGGTCAACGCGGCGGGACACCAGGTGTCGGTCAAAGGCAAGGCCACCAATGTGCCGGCGAACCTCTGGCCGTGCCAGGACGACGCGATCGGCCAGGTCTTCGAGGCGATCCACGACGGGCACGATCTCGTCGTGGACAAATCACGCCAGATGGGCGTCACCGTCCTCATCAGCGGCATCTTCAACTGGTGGTTCCTGTATCAACCCGCGAGTGTCTTCCTCGTGATGAGCGAGAAAGAGGCCCTGGTCGATAACCCAGACGACCCCTACAGCATCTTCTGGAAACTCGACTACATCAACGACCGGCTGGCCTGGTGGGCCAAGCCCGACATCCGACACCCCAAGAGGCTGCTTCTGACCAACAAGAGTAATGGCAGCACGATCCTCGGACGAGCGACCACGGCAGATACCGGGCGAGGTGGGGCCTTGCTCGCGGCGCTCATAGACGAAGCCGCCAGCATCGCAGAGCTCGAAGCGATCAAGACAGCACTCGCCGACGCCACGAGCTGCCGCATCGCCAACTCCACACCCAAAGGCCCCGGCGTCTACTCTGATATGGTGTACGACGGCTCCTGGCCAGTGCTGCAAATGCCGTGGTGGAACCACCCCGAGAAGGGCCGTGGCCGAGAGCTCGCATACGATGAGGCGATCGGAGAGGTCTATGTCACGAGCCCCTTCTACGAGCACCGCGTCAAGCGAGCTGGAGGACGGCTAACCGCCGAGATCGCCCAAGAACTCGACATGAAGCACCAGATGGCAGGCTCCAGCTTCTTTGACCAGGTGCATGTGCTCAGGCAGAAGGCACAACACGCCACAGACCCGCTCAGCGTGTGCCAGCTCGGGATCAGCACCGACCTCCACGAAGACGACTGGCTGCGGTATATCGCGGGCCATGCCAAACCAGACCCGCTCACAGCGACCCTCAAAGACATCGATCTGACCACAAACGGCAACCTCTCACTCTGGATCGACCTCGAAGACTCCAGAAAGGGCATGAGACCACCGCAGCGGATGACCTACGCGATTGGCGCGGATGTCGGCCAGGGCCAGAACGCCTCTCACTCGGTCGCCAGCATCTTCGCCATCGAAATGGGCCGGAAGGTCGGCGAGCTGGTAGACGCGAGTATCAACCCCCACGAGTTTTCCCGCACACTCGCCCTCCTGGGTCTCTGGTTTGGTGGAGCAACCCGAATACCGCTGCTCAACATCGAGGCAAACGGCCCGGGGCTCACCGTCATCAGGCAGCTCCAGAGACTCTACTACCCACGGATCATGCGGAGACTCACCAAAGGCCCGTCAAATGCCAAGCAGGGGGAGAAACTTGGCTGGTTTTCCTCGGTCGCCACAAAACAGGACCTCCTCCAGGCATACAGAGCAGCACTCAGCACGGACAGTTTCATCAACCCGAGCCGACCGGCACTTGTTGAAGCGTCTAAATATGTCCGCTACGCAAATGGCTCGATCGGCCCCGGCAGGCTCGAACACGAGAGCGCAGACGCCAGGGCGACACACGGAGACCGCGTTATCGCCGATGGTCTCGCCTGGATGGCTGCTCAGAGCCTCGGCGCTCAATCGCACGCCGAAGACATCCCACCCCCCGAAGGCAGCGCAGCAGCGGACGAGTTGATCCTGCAAAGACTCGAAGAAAAGGCCAGAGGGGGGAAATCAAATACTCGGGCCAAACACGGGGGTGCTTCGATCACCTGGAGGGGCTCCAAGGGCGGTCGTCGGTGGTGAACTAGCTCACCACAAGCTCACGACTATGGGGGTTGGCGCGTACCTAGGCCCCAAGATGGGGGTTGAATGGGGTTACTTTTTTCAAATACACCACTTGCCCTGGATTTCGAGGGTGGGTATGAGACCCTGGTGACACGGTGGACCGCTGGAGCGTTCCTTGGCAGGGTTTATCACACCCAAAGCTCTCAAGCGTGCCTGCATCCGCAGCGAGACTCGGATCAAACCGTTCCGGGATCAGCGCAAGAGGTTCGTCAAAGAATACCGTGGCCGCTTCTACGGCGACAACGGCGATGCCGAAGCCCAGCCGATCAACCTGATCTACCGCCACATGACCGTCATGGCCGCCCACCTCACTGCGGGCAACCCGATCAACGATGTCCGAACCGACCGACTGGAGTTCCGTGCCCAAGCCCTCCTGCTCAAGTTGGCACTCGGGCACCTCGATCAGCAAATAGACCGTGCCCGTATTTCACGCCGGATGCTCATGGAGTCTTTCGTCTCCCCCTGCATGTTCGCCCGTGTCGGGATGCGTGCTGGTGTCGAGTTGGTCACGGTGGACGGCGAGAGCTACGACCGTGGGCAGCCGTACTACATGCCGATCTGTCTCGACGACATGATCTACGACCCCGTCGCCAGGTGTGACGACGAGGCCCTCTTCATGGGCCACAAGTACCGGATCAACCGGGATCGGGCGCTCGAGAGCGGGGTATTTAAGGGATACGAGGATCAAATCAAGAAGCTCCGTGCCGTCAGCGACAGCATGGGCGAGCCGTTGGCAGCCGAAACCACCCCGGATCGTGGTGACCCACTCGCCTACGCCGGTGGTGACATCATCGAGCTGGCCGATGTTGCAATCTACGACGACGACATGGTCTACATGGCGACGATCCCCTGGGGGGAGGACGAGCCGGACGAGTATTTCCATTTCGACCTCTGGGATGGACCCGAGCGAGGCCCGTTCGTCAAACGAGAGTTCACGCCCGGGATCGACTCGCCCTTCGGTGTCCCACCCGTCGCCCAAGCCCGAGAGCAGGCCGAGCTGGTCAACAGCACGCTCAATAAGCTCTCCGACCAAATCGACAACCTCAAGACGATCATGGCATACAAGCCGGGCTTTGACGACACCGCCAAGGCGATGGACGACGCTCCTGATTTCGGCAAGGTGAAGGTCGAAGACCCCAGGACCGATGTCAATGTCATCCCGATCAACACCGTGACGCCCGGCCTTGACGGTTTCGCCACGATGATGCTCAACTTATGGAACGAACAGACGAGCGGCATCCAGATACTCGGAGGCACCGGGGGGAGCAAGGACAAGACCGCGACTGAATACGCTGGTCAGAGTTCGGCCGCGGGCCTAATGATCGGCGACCTGGCCCGCGAGCATGAGCGGTTCGAGACTGAAGTCACAAAGCGGTTGGCCTTCTACCTCCGCACCGACCCGTTCATCAAGCTCCCCCTCGTCCACCGGATGCGTGGTGGCGAGCTGATCCAGGTCAACTACACCCCTGATATGGTCGAGGACGACCACGGCGAGTTCACCTACAAGATTCGTACGCTCTCGATGCGTGCCGAGACGCAAGACCCGATCATCCGCCAGCGTCGGCTCATCGAGCTGATCGGCTCGTTCGCCCAGATCGCCCAGGTGAGTGCCCTGACCGAGGGGATGATCGACTTTTCGGGCAGCGTGCGCGTCTTTGCCCGCGAGTTCGGCATCGAAGAGGTCGACGAGATCATCGGCGACCCCGGATACGCCGCGATGCAAAAGGCGATCTACAGCCAAGTTCCGGGTCCGTCGATGGGACAGCCCAGCCCTATGCGTGGGCTCAGGCCCGAGGCACTTACCCATATGCGGACCGCCACAAGCAACAGGCACACGACCACCGCCGGTGTGACCACCGGAGCAATTGGTGGCGCAATCCCGAGCCCAGCCGCATAGGAGCCGCAGCATGGAAACGAAAATCGATGACAACCAACCAGACCCCTCCACCATGACGATTGACGAGAAGGTTGAGTATCTGCTCGAAAATCTCGGCGATGTCAAGATGTGGGTGTTTGGCGAGTCGTTGGCAGATCAACACAGAAGTGCTGTTGAAAGCCAAGGTGCTCACAGGGAAAGTGTTACGGCTCAGTTCAACGGCGTTCGCGGCTGCATCGACAAGAATGACATCGCCGTCAGAGAGCTGATTTCAGCGGTCGATAAGAACATGGCCAAGGCGTGTTCGGTCCTTGCGAACAGGATCAACGCACTGGGTGACGATCTGAACAGGCGAACCGCAGTTCCCGGTTCCGTCGCGCAAACATCCGAGCCCGACGACAACGCGAGCCCGATCGTCCTGTTTGTAGAAACGCTCGCCAAGGAAGCACACGAGGGCTGGCGGCAAAGCGCGGACCGCAGCTACTCGCCGCACAACATGCCGTGGAGCAAGCTGACGCGGGGCCAGCGTGCGAGCATTTCTCGCAATACGCGGGGCATCCTCGACGAGATGGCCAAACACGCCGATCTGTTTGCACGCCCCGTCATCATCGACGACCCCTACGAGGGTGTCGAGTTGGAGGTTGGGACCATTCCAACTTCCGAGGCGGGGATGCGAGCCGAGTTCGCCAAAGCAGGCGTCGAAGTGCCAGACGGCATGATCGTCTCGGATGCACCACACCCCGACGACCACCCAGAACCGCCCGCATCCTTCCTGGCCGGCGATCCGTGCGTCTTTCAAGACCCGGATGGCAAGTCCGGGCCAGTCAACGCCAAGGTCATCACCGCAACCGACAAGAGCGGTCGTACCCAAATCCAGTTCACCAACGGGCTCAAGGACATCGTGAATGCCCGCTGTCTGAAACGCCCAGGCTGAACCCATGCCCTGCTATGACCTCCATTGCCCAGCCTGTGACCACCGTTACGAGGACTTCGCGCCCATGGCGCTGCGGTTCACGCTTCGGTGTCCACGGTGCGGGGACAAGGTCGAGAACGACTGGAGCAGCCAGCGGGCACCCGCCGTCGAGAAGGACTGGCACGGCTCGAAGGCACGCTCGATCGGGCTCCTCATCACCGACGAGGAACGCGACGAGGTGCTCCGTGAGTGCCCCTCCGTCGAGGTCAACAAGGCGGGCCAGCTCATCAGCCACAACCGAGGCCACCACCGCAACCAGATGAAGGAACTCTCGGCCTACCAGAAGCGGCTCGTGCAGAAGGACGCCCCGGCACGCGAGGCGAAGAAGCGAGCCGAGGACGCCGAGAAAGCAGAACGACTCAAGTCACTCAAGGAGATCGCCCGTGACACTCTCAGACGCCGACGCCAACAACTCAAACGCATTTAGTGGAGCACTCGGTTTCGAGCCAGAGACCAAAGAGGCTGCCGCTGCGCCAACTCCGACAACCGAAACCTCGGCAACCCCCGCCAAGGAAGCGCCCGTGGTCAACGGGTTCGTGAACCCAGAGGCCATCCCCCCGAAGAACGACGACAGCACGGACCAGCCAGAAAAGGGTGCCGAGACCACCGCCACGGAGACCCCGGCAGACGGCACAGCGTCCAAGGCTGGAGAGGAAGGCACGGACGCCGACCTCGACGGCTTCCTTGGTATGGACAAGACCCAGGCGGACAGCGTCGTCGCCGCTCTGAACGCCAACCAGTTCGCGGTGCAGGCAGACCAGAAGCCGCAGGCAACGCCGACACTTTCTGACGAAGAGATCAAGGCAATCACCGAAGACCTGGCGATGGGTGACAAGGCAGCAGCCGCGTTCACAAAGCTCGCCAAGGGCAACCCTGCTGCCGCCGCACAGATCGCGGGACAGCCCCAGGTTCCAGGACAACCCGCCCAGCCGGCGCAACCGGCTGTGAGTCCCGCCGTCGCCGCCGCCTCGAAGACTGCGCTTTCGTCGTTCCTCAAGAACCTCGAAGGGATGGGCACGCTCGACCGCATCCGCATGACGCCTGGCATGGGCGATCAAATCTTGCAGACCGCCGACACGGTGGCCACCGCAATGGGCGCGAAGACCGAACGGGACTTCGAGAAAGCACTCAACATGGCCTACTACGCCGTGGACCCCCAGGGCGTGCAGGAACATTTCAAGAAGCAGGGACAGGACAAAGTCACCGGCGCTCTGAAGCGCAGAAAGGGATTGATCGACGCAACACAGGCACAGACGACATCTCCAAGAGCCGGGGGTGATGTTTCTATGAGTGAAGTCCTCAGCGCGTACAGAGAAGGCAAGAGCATCCGAAAGCTGCTCAACGCCTGACGCGCTCACCCCAGGGCATGACGCCCGATTTAGTGCAAGGAGATTGCTATGAGCACCTTTGGCTCCGCAACCGCATCAGATTTCTCGCTCGTCGTGGATCACACGCTCGCGCATTTCCACAAGCGACCAAAGTTTCAGACCGTGATGGACCTCGCGGACGGGTACCCGTTCCTCGAACGAATCTTCCCGGCACACCGGATGCGCAAGCAGTCCGGCCAGAAGTGCGAGTTCCGCTTCGTTCTGGACGGCAACGGCTCTTTTCGATGGACATCACTCTTCGAGCCCAGGGGACAGCGAGACTACTCGCAGTCGATCCTCAAGGGCTATGTCGAGTGGGCCAACTGTGATTATGAGTGCTACATCCACCAGCCCACCTTTGACCGCTGCCGCGACGAGGCTGAGATCATCAGCTATCTTGAAGAGCAGATGTTCACCGGCAAGAAGTCGGCGGTGGAGGGTATGGAGCCAAGCTTCATGCAGGCACCCGCAGACGCAGAAGACACCAAGTTCCCCCAGACATTCCCGGCCTGGATTCTTGGTGTGACGAAAGGCGTCGAGAACTACGAAGGTGGGTTTATCGGACAGAACGCATACTACGAGGACGGGACGGCCTTCTCCAATGGTGCTGGCAACCTCGCCCGGGATACCGAGTCCAGGTTCCGCAACTGGGCGGCGAACCACAACGGCTCGTGGGATTCGCAGCTCATCAGCGCGATCCGCAAGGGTCGGATCATGCGTGGGCAGAAGATCCCCTCGATGCTCCGAAGCGCTGTCAGCGACCGGCCCGAGAAGAACACACTCGTGATGAGCCAATACATGCAGGCCGAGTACGAAGACCTCGTGGCGACCCGCTACAGCGACGGTGAGAACAAGGATGTTGCGCCGCAGGGCATCGGGGGCTTCAGTCTCTACAACACGCCGATCATTCCGTGCGGCACGCTCAACGACGACCCGCTCAAGAGTGTCTACGACATCAACTTCTCGTTCATCTATCCGATCGTGCTCCGCGACCGCTGGCACAAGGCCCTCCCGACCAAGGAGGACTCGGACCTCGATGAGATGTTCATCAAGCGGTACAAGTGCTCGTGGCAGATGCTCTGTGATAACCCCCGCTTTGCAGGGGCCAAGTACCACATGCCCCGAACCTGATTGACGACCCATGCCCCCGGTCACAGCGACCGGTGGCGGTTTCCGTGACAGAAAGAACCCCGTGTTCACGACCACAGGAGTATCGACATGAACACCTCACGCTTTTTGACCGAGGGTGGCGGGCTCGTTGCCGCACTGACTCGGAAGGTTTATTACACAGCCAAGACGCTCGACAAGGACGCGGCAAGCGGTCGATCTGCGATCTCCGACACGCTCGCCAATGGCGGCGTGCTCTGCTTCGACCCGTTTGGGTGGGACAAGGGGCAGGGCGTCGATGTGACGCAACCCGAGGATGGTGCCGACGGTGACAACCGTGGCATGATCGCCGGCTATGTCGTTGGGCTCCGTGGCACGATCACGACCGCCCAGTATGTCAATGTCGTGCCGTTCACCCCTGGCACGCCGGGCGATCCGTTGACCGACGCGACACAGACGCCGATCACGCCAACCTATCTCAAGACCGCATCGGGGAGCTTTGCCCTCGTCCTGGCCACGATGGACGGCACGGCACCGGCTGACGAACCCCTGGCTCGCTGTATCTCGATGGATATTGTGGACACTGACACTGTCAACGCCCGCGCACCCGTCATCTTCATCTGATCCTTTCGGTAGGTAGGGGGCGGGCATCAAACCGTCCTCCGTGTCACCAACACCGGACACATGTCCGTCCCCCTACCTGCCTTTTCTGCTGGAGCACCGCTATGATCGATGCACCGGTCGGCTCAAACCTCGAAGAGCTGATGCTCCAGCTCGCGGTCTACATCGACAAGGCAGACCAGACCAGCGATGGGGATGCTCTGCCCGCAGATGAAGGCGAGCAGCGCATCCTCCGTCGCTGGATCAATGAGGGGTACTCCCTCTTCATGCGGAGTGACCCCCGGTGGTCGTTCCTCAAGCGGCAGGTCGAACTCACACTCTCGAACATCGTGGGGCCAGAGAATGTCAACGGCGAAACATGGCGGATCAGGTTGCCCTCGTTCGTGCGCGGCTTCCCCTCGCCCGCCGTATTCAGCGTACGGCAGAACGACATCACCACCGCCGTGCTCTGTATTCGAGAAGCCGAGTGGATCGACCGCAACATCGCGCTCGATGGCACCCGGTCAATAAGCACGCCCGTGTATTTCGCGTGCAGGGCAATCCCCATTTCAGACCGCAGCGGGGCGCACGGCCTCGGGAAGGGCGGGGCGGACGACTGGGAGGTGCTTTTCTACCCCAGGCCGAGCCGACCATACAAGGTTGGTGCTACATTCCCCGTGCGGTGGACGAAGCTCATTGACCACAACGACCGGACAATCTGCGGGCCTGAGCACGACCAGGCGATCGTCTTCGCCGCCGAGTACCTGTACCTCGCCCGCGACTCTGACGACCGCACACGACGCGAAGAGGCCAAGACGCGGTGGCTCGAATCGCTCGGCTCATCGATCCGACTCGATGCAGCCAAGCGACTCCCAGCGTTTGACAAACGACCGAAGCGATATGTCGAGCGGTCGACATGGACCGTCGGCGACAACAGTACGAAAATCACCCCATAGGAGGCATCAGCCATGCCCACGGCACACCATCCCGATCGCACCAACATCGACGAGTTTCTCCAGAGTTCGTATCCCAACAGCGGCGGACACGCCAAAGACCTTGTGATCCCGTTCTGGGAATGGCGGAATGCAAACGGCACAGACATGGCCGCTGTTTCCATTGGCACGGTCGGCAAGGCCACCATCAATCTCGGTGCAACAGACCTCAAGGGCATTCAATGGTCGGTCGGGGCAACGACCACAGATATTGCCTACTGGCACGGCCAGGTGCCGATGGACTACGACCCGGTCGAGGACAAGCTCCGGCTCGTGGTCCGCGTCCGCAAGACCGACGCCATCGACGAGAACGCCAACCTCGCCCTCGTCTGTAACGCCAAGTGGTTCGACAGCGCAAGCATTGCGGGCGAAGCGCTCGCCGCTGTCTTGACGAGTGATGCACTCGCGGCATCAACCACTGGCACCGACTGGGACGACTTCGAGGAAGTGATCTTCAACCTCGACGGGCACGGTCTCAAGCCCGGTGCGGTGCTCGAACTGAGCGTCTACCCGAACGAGACCGTTGGCTCGACCGACATGACGCTCGACATGATCTCGGCGCGGATCGACTACCGGGGCGGCGTGAGTCACAACGACCGTTCTCTCCGCAACTGGGCCTGATGAGGGGGTTTGCAGGTGATCCCGAGGACGCTGCCATTCCGAGGCGTGACCAACTCCACGAGTTTCCGTGGTCAGCCTGCGGACTTTGCGCCCTTCGGCAGCCTGCTCAACTTCCTCCCCAATGACACCGACACCGACCGCCTTCGCGGTGGACAGCGACCAGGTCTTTCCAAGCTGCTCGCCGCGAGGGTGGCATCTGGTCAGGTGCAGGCGATTCAGTCGCTCGCACTCTCCAGTCAGGTCACGGGATATGTTCCGGACGAAGATACTTGCGAGGACATCGAGACTGGATCAAGCCGCAATAGTGGTGTTCTCTCGGGCAATGCGTGGATGCTCGACGATGACCCGTCGATGTTTCGTGACTTTGACATGCTGCCCAGCGACTTCGCCTCCGGCTCGAAGTCGATCAACGCTGTTTGTTGGGATCCTGACAACGAGCACGCCTACTTGCTGATGAACTATACATCATCTGCTGGCTTCCCTCGAAATGAAACAGCCATATTCAAGGTCAGAAAAGACACGGGGGCGACTGTTTGGGAGACCCAGCTCGGCCTGGCGTTCGGCAACCCAATAATCTCATCCGGCGCGGGCAATACTGTCGAGACCGACGGCATCTTTGTTTATATCGCGGAAGGGCCACGGGTCTTTGTTCTCCTCGCATCTGACGGGGCAGGAATCAAGATATATGACATAAACGGCTGGGCAAACGAAGCGGTCGAGGCCCGTATCCGAACTGATGGCAAGTTGCTCGTCGCGTTCCGTGGCTCCAGTGTTGCTGGCACGCTTTACAACGGCCAGGCGATCCTCCCAAACTTCGGCTCCGACTTCCGCGCGGGCGTCTGCCTGTTCGATGTGGACAAGACCGACATGGTGGACCCGCTCACCTGGACATCGTTTGGGCCACAGCTCAGCACGACCGACCCGTGGTTCGAGACGACAGGCGGGGCGACCAACCCGCACGGGTATTTCAGGATGAGCGAGCACCTGCCAGGTGCCCCACGCGGTTCGACCGTCGAGGCCCTGGCTGTGACGCCGGATAACGGAGTCGTCATCGCCCGTCGCAACAAGGCATTCGGCCCAAACTGGGCCTACTCGCCCGACCCCGAGGTGCCGTTCATCACCGTCTTCAAGCTCGATGAAAACGGCTATGTCATGTGGTCGGTCGATACCAACTCCAAGCGTGATTCACACACCATCGGCAGCGACACCTACTACTCAGACCGCTGGAGTACGGACCCGTCGATCATCGCGGTCGCGGTCGGCGACAACGGGGATGTGTATGTCGCGGGCGACTCACACCCCCGGGCAGCGGCCAATGTTTTCCGCTTGGACTCATTTACCGGGGCGATCGTCGCGCAGATCGACCTTGGGGCGGTTACGCCAGGGAACACTATTCGCCAGGCTGCGATCGACATCATGCCCAAGGGAGGGCTCGTCGCCGTCGCCGGAGTGCGGCACAGCGATTGGCCCAACGCAGGGACGCGGGACGCGCTGCTCTGGTACCTCTCGCCGGGCGATCTCTCTGTCGTGCGGCATTACGACCTCGGCGCGGTCATCGGAGGCGCGAGTGCGATTAAGTTCAACGACGAGGACGAGGCTGTCCTCGGGAGCAATTATATTTAGGAGCTGACCATGAAACACTTAAGGTTCGCCGCAGAAGTCGTCATCGTCCTCGCACTTATCTCCTTTGTGTCTCTCGTCGTCGGGTGTGCTGGTGGAGAGGCGGAGGCGGCCGCATTGCGGGCCGAGATCGAGTCGATGCGGGCGGCATACGACGCCGAGCTTTCAGACCTGGAGACACAACGGGACGCAGCCATCGAGACTGGAAACACAGAGCGTGCTGAGGACATCGGGACTGCGATCCAGTTGAACGAGTCTCTTTCGTCGGAGCTTGAGAAGCAAGCTGCAAGGCTTGAAGTGTTTGTTGACGAGCAAGGCAATGTGGATGGGTCAGCCGTTATTCGCGAAATCGGCTATACGCTTGGCCCTTATGGCATCCTCGGTTCTGGGCTCGGCATCGCCCTTTGGAAGTGGGCGCAAGCGAGGAACGGCCTCAACTCGATCGCCAGCGGCATGAAGGCCCTTCGTAGCAGAAGCCCAGAGGTCAAGACCGCGATGAAACAGCACCGTGGCGTGCTCGACGGGGCGTTCACAACCCACGCCAAGCGGATCATCGAAAAGGTCGAACCATAAAAAGGTCGTGCTATGTTGTTTCTAAAAGCCATACTTCTCGTCTCTCCCTTCGCCTCTGTCGCGCCGGTGGCTTCCGCCATACAAGGCGGTAGCGTCGGGAACGCGCTCATCACAGCCGCAGCGCAGGCTCCAGGGATGTTCGTTCTGACAATCGTGGTGTATCTCTTTCTCAAAACAATGCGCGATGCGAAGAACGAATCTGAGATTCGATATGCCGACCTGTCCGAATCTTCTACGGCGGCGCTCAAAGACAACGCCGATGCGATGACAAAGATGGCGGTCGTGCTCGATCGTGTGGACCGGCACCGACAAGAAGGTGGGTAGTCAGTGGCGTGGACCTTTGACAGCACAACGCAGAACTGGACGAAGACCGGTGCGTTCCGAGAGGCACTCATTGCCGTCGATGACCTCGGGGCCTCCGCTGCGGTCACGCTCCAGCTCATCGACTCGGCCAAGCCAGTGCTCGTGCTCGTCATGGCGAGCCAGGACGGACGGACCTGCTACGAGGTCGGGATAAACGGGGTGAACCTCGTCATCCGCAAGGTCATCCACGGTGTCGTCGGGGCGGACCTCGATACCGTCGCCCACACCCTCTCCAGCGGCGACACCTACACCCTCGAAGTCCAGCGCCGGGGCAAGGTCATCGACGGCACGATCACCCTCGCCGACGGCACCGAGAAGACTGTGACCTACACCAGCGGGACGGTGGACCCCGATGAGGAAATCTTCGAGTGGCAGGACTCGTGGGGCTTTGTCAGTTCCAGCACGGGGGCCGTCGTTGCCCAGGCCCGAAAGTGCGGGCTCAAGCCCGAGAGTTCGAGTCGCAAGGATGTCAGCGTCTTCATCGCGGGCGGGAATGTCGCGCTCTACAAGGACGGGGCACTCCGCACACTGGAGTCCGGGGTGTTCGACCCCGTGGGCGATGTCTGGGCGTTCGTCTACCGCCAGAAGGTGTACGCCGGTGATGGGAGGTTTGCCAAGGTCATCGATCCCAACGACGACGCTGATCCGATCGTTCCCTGGACCCCCACCGCCGGGTATCTGCCTGGACAGACCACTACAGCGGAGCGAGACGCGGGGGTGTGTACGGCGACATGCGCCGCGGTGTATTTCGATCGGCCTGTGCTCGCCGGTGCCCCGCACGACCCACAGAACCTCTTTGCCTCGAAGGTCGGTGACCCGCTCGACTGGGACACGGGTGCGGACACCTTTGACCGGGCGTATGGGTCATCGACCGACCGGTCGCGCGTGGGTGAGCCTGTCATTGCGCTCGAGCAGTCCGCCACGGGCCTGCTGGTCATCGGAAATGCCAACTCGATCTGGCAGATGTCGGGCGACCCGTCGATCGGCATCCCCGAAGTGGTGGAGATCGACACCGACAGCGGCGTGAGCCATGCCAACGCGCTGCAGAAGGTCGCAGAGGGCGTCGTGCTGGCACACTCGCCGACCGGGCTCCTGCTCATCACACCGGGCAGGAGCAGCCCGTTGAGCGAGTCGGTGCTGACCGAGGGCATCCAGATACCAAGTGCCTCGATCGGGAACTACATCGTGAGCGTGGTGCGTGACCCATCGCGGTACATCACATGGATATTCCTTACTTCGAGGGCAACCGGGCTGAGCACACACTTCGCCTATTCCGAGCGGGTTGGCGGGTTTGTCGCTGGGCAGGGCGGGCTCCTCCCACAGCAGTTTCCAAACAATGTCGGCCCGACGGCGGCGGGGATGGTGGATGGCAAGATCGTGCTCGGCGGTCGGGACGGGTATCTGCGCGTGTTCGACGACACCGCCAAGGACGACGATGGTGTGGAGATCACGCTCAAGATTCCCGTACTGTTCTCTGAGGGCTCAAGCCAGCACGACACGATCATAAACAAGCTCAAGCTCGTACTTGGGAAGAACTCGGACGACGCGACGATCAAGATGTTCGCAGGAATCGATGCCGAGCGGGCCTACGACACGACCGAGCAGTGGACGCTCCTGAACACGACCGTCAGCTCGGGACGGATGCGGACGATCGATCGCGGGTTGCGCGCCCCGGCGCTGGTCGCCGAGATTTCGGGCACGGGTGTTGGGACAAGTGTGGCGATCGAAGTGCTTGAAGCGCATACGAGGCTCGGACGACTCTCGACGAAGAAACCCCGCTCGGTCTTTACGCCCGAAACCCTCTGCCCACCTCCGACGCCTGGCGGCTCTGGTTCTGGCGGCGGGAGCTTTGGCTCCGGACCTGGCTATGGTGGTTCGGACACGCCGGACTCATCATGTGGGACCATCACCGTGACGGTCTCAGGGACGCCATACGACTTCGGCGAGGACTCGGTTGTCACCGGCGTGCTGTATGGCAGGTGCAGGGACGGGGGCGACTCGACCGGCGACGGCACGATCAACAGGGGATGGAGTGCCACGGTGAGCAATGCGTTTGCGTTCTCGAACCCGGTGGACAACGCCGGGGCGTGTAGGTGGACATTCACTGATGGGGCGGGCACAAGCTGGGTGCAGTTCAATACCGACGGGACATGGACATATCTCATCCACTCGGCCCACGAGGCGTATTACTACTGCGGGAGCTGCGCGAGCTACGACGGGTGGTGTGATTTTGTTAACGGCACGATTTACTCTGGTGGAACAGCAGATAACGACTTGCTCCGAGACAACGGAACACTAGCCGACCCGGTATGCTCTGATTTCGGAGCGTCAACCTGCGATATTGGTCTGTTTGGCGACTTCGACCTTGACAACGGCTGCGCGCCGGACCCTGCTGCCCTTGCGACTGGGTTCCGGCATTATCTGGAATACACCGTCGCATGATCCCCAAGACGCTCCATCAGGTTTGGGTTGGCACCAACGAGATTCCCGATGATCTCGTGCGCTGGTCGTGGTCGTGGCGGGAGTATCACCCGGACTGGACGCTCTGCCTCTGGACCGACAGCCCGGAGATGCACAGCGGCCCATGGCACGAGGTTGCCCGCGTGCCAGCGCTGGTCAACAGCCACTCACTCGCCACCCTGCGCACGCTGATCGACACCGGATGCTTGAAGAAAACCAACAGCGCCTACCTGGCGGCGCTCTCGGATGTCATCCGCATGGAGGTCATCGCCCGCGAGGGTGGGGTCTATGCCGATCTGGATGTCGAATGCTTCCAGCCGATCGACGAGCTGCTCGACGGCGTGGACCTGTTCTGTGCCGATGAGTGCGGCCCGTGCTGCGGGAACTACCTCTTCGGGGCTCGCAAGAACCACCCGGCACTGTGGACCTGTGTGCGAGAGTTGCAGTTGCACCTGGTCGAGCTTGCGGCCAAGCGGGCCAAGGATGGCCTGCGTGTGAGCCCGGTCGCCGCCACCGGACCGGCGTACCTGAATCACCAGCTCCGAAAGCACGGCGAGGTCGTACTCTTCCCGTGGCCCCTGTTCAACCCGCTCTGGGCATGGTTTGAGCCCGACCAGGTCGAGCACTGGCCGAGCGTGAGCTACGGGAACCATCATTACGCAGGCACCTGGTACAGCAGGCGGAAGCGCGTGCCGCCCACGCCGTTCGTGGAAGGGAGCGCAGCATGAACACTCTGCCAATCAACGGAACTCCCTCCCGGTGCTGCCGGTGTGGTGACGAGAAGAACAACCGCCTCAGACTGTGGTGTTGTTTTTGTGATGGGGTTGTTGCGTACCTGAGGGGCTTTGGATACACGGTAGAGCAGATCGTGGCGATGGGTGAATCGGATGGCTCGGTAGACCCGGTGCTCGGCTGGAAACGGCCGCGCATGGTGAGAGTGCCAGATCACAAAACCGACGCTTATTACTACGACATTGTCCGGCACAGGAAGAAGTACGGCATTCTCGCAAAGCGAGGTGTAGCATGAGCACGATCACCGAGGACATCTATCAGCGTGCATCGGCGGAACTCATCGTCGCGTGGTCGGCTGGGTACCCGTCCATGCCGGTGCTGGAGACCTGGCACGGCCTGTGCCCCAAGGGGTCTCCGCGACTCTTCTTCCGCATGGAGGGCACCTCGTACAAGGTGGGGATTGAACCCAATGGCGCGGCACTTGTAGCAAGCGGTGACGCCGATCTGTCTGTCCTGCTGGAACACTACATGAGGGGTTGGGAGAACTGGATGATCGCGCACATGCACGAGCCAACCGAGAGGAGGCTCAAGGCATGAAGACCAGAATGAAGCCACTTACGCGCGCAGACCTTGCGAGTTTCCCTACGCTCAAGTCGTGGGCGCGGCAGCTCGCGCAGCTCCTCCAAAAGGCGATCGTCGAGCCGCACTTCACGGCGACGGTCGAGGCCACAAACGCACGAGAGGTCTCGATACAACTCCAGGACCGTCTCGGTCGTAATGTTGTGGGCCGGTGGCCGATCGATCTCTGGATCACGACGGTAGTGGATGGTGCTCCTGACGCGACAGGGAACACAGTCCTGGTCTTGACCGGGACGCAACTCTCGGAATACACGGCCAACGCGGCGTACAGGCTTCTCACAGACGAGACGGGGCTTGCGAAGGTCAGGATAACGATTGTCGGGACGGCAACGAGGTATGTCT
>JALSID010000223.1 GCA_026981825.1 Planctomycetota bacterium | reverse complement strand
ACCACGTCGTGCTTCGCGACCTCTTCGGAAACGGCCCGGACGATCGCTTCCTCAACGTCGCCCTGCACAGGTTCCGTCGACTCGCGATCTACACGAAGGATCTGGTGAGGGTGCTTCGCGTGCGCCTTGCCGATGAACCGCTCTTTCACGGTCGTCGGGCGAGTGGTATCCTGAATCACGCGGGGGGTTATGCCACGTGCTTCGAGCAGACCGGTCAGAATCTCCGCGTCGCGATCGGCTCCGACGACCGCCACCAGCGTCGTGCAGGCAGCTTCCAGCGCCTGGACCATTTGAGCCACGTTGGCCGCTCCCCCGGGGCGTTCCTCCCGAGTCTCTTCCCGAAGAAGCACCACGGGCGCTTCCTGGGAGACCCGGTCGGCGATCCCCCAAACGTAGCGGTCCAAGATCGCATCGCCAAGGACAAGAACCTTCGGGTGTCCAAGGTGCTGGAGTTCCGTAAGCAGTCGCAGTGCACTCATCCGTCTTTTCGCCTTCCTGTCCGTTCGACCCGCTCTTAGTACAGGCTTGGACGGCTCCCGTCAACGGTGGACAGGTTCCAGAAGCGGCTACCCCGTTGTTGCTAGACTGACCCGAACGCGCCGGGGCTCCAGGGGGGCACATTCTGCCCGGACGTCGTCCGATGCCGCTTGTGGTCCACCCGACAGACCGGCGCGGAAGTCCTTGCAATGCAGTTCGGCGCGAGCTATATGCCAGTATGGGCCGTCATAGCCGGCCAGGCCACGGTGGTAGCTTTCCCACCGTGCCGGGGACGACCCATTTCAGGATCCAACACGGCATATCAGGGGGGCATCCCGAAGATGCAACGTCCTAAACGACCTCTTCTGCCGATCGCTTTCGCGGTTGTCGCAACGTTCTTGTCGGTGCTCTCCACCGGCGTGCAGGCGTACGCGGTGGATGCCGAAGCCGCCGAGCAAAAAACGCGCGACGCGGACGTGGCTCTGAAAGCGCGCCAGTACCAGCGCGCCGCTCGACTCTACGAACAAGCGCTGAACATGTGGCGGGAGCTGGCTGCAAGCGGGGCGAACGTTACAGATCGCGTCCGGCACTGTCGCGCCAATCTGATCTTTGCCCTCTCTCAGCCGCTCGAAGACGGTGTGCGCCGCGCTTATCAGCTCGCCGGTGCAGGCAAGGCCGGCGACGCATCGGACCTGTTCGTTAAGCTGGCTGCGCGGTACCGAAAACTGGCAGAGCGGTTTCCCTCGGCTCATTTCGAGCAGAATCACAGGTACTGCCTGAGCCAGAGCTACCTCGTCCTGGTACAAGCGGGGGACGACCGTCGATCCGCGGGAAAACACGCGGAAGCGGCGCGCTTGTACGCCCTTGCCCGCGAGCGGTTGGATCGAGCGAAACCGGTTTTGGACGAGAGACAAGCGAAACAGAACGAAGCGTATCTTCTTCACCGGCTGGCCACCGAGCAATTCCGCCGCCGAGTGGCAGCACGGGAGCCGGTGCCTGAGCTCGAGTTCACCACGTTCGACGGCCAGATCGTGCGGCTGCGCGGTTATCGTGGCCAACACGTGGTCGTCGTATTCTGGGTTGCGTGGTGCAAGAACTGCACCGGCAAGCTTCCCTACCTCGATCTGCTGTACCAGGCACTGCGCCAGCGGGGCCTGGCCGTCATCGGCATCTGTGTCGATCGGCTGCCGGCATGGGACCACGGAACGGCCGATGAGGCGGTCCGTTTTGCCCGGACTCGCCTGAGCTTTCCATGCGTGTGGGCCGACGATCGGGTTATGCAAGCGTTTGGAAACCCGAGGAGTGTACCGTCGGTCGTGCTCATCGATCCCGACGGTCGGTTACGTGGAGCACCGGAGGCGGACCAGACCCACGAGGCTCTCTCCGCGCTCATTCGTGAGCTCCTCGAGACGCGGTAAGTGCCGGGCGCGTGGGGGGAAGCCGAGCCGGCGGACGCCGTCGGTACCGAGGTTGGCGCGCTCGACAACGGCGCACGGGCCAGGCCGCTGGGCAAGGTAGCTCCCGGGGGACAATGGGTTAGTTTGCCACGGTTCACGGCCGGCCGGGCATGGGCGCAAGACCCCAGCGCCTGGGTGAGGTCTCTCTTTGCCGGTACCAGCGGCACCTGCCGGGCGTGGGCGCGGCCCGGCGATGCGGCCGATGTCGGTGGGAAACCGCGTAAGGCATTACCGTTGGTTGGCCAGCCTAGGCGTCTGAACCGGTCTTTACCGCGGTGAAGGGCTCTGGTACCAAACGGGCACGCGAGACCGCCCCGGTCAGGGACGATTATCGGTAAAAAGGAGTCTTGCGGGCAACGGGCGGTGATAGCGGTGATCGTTGGGAAGGTGACAACGGAGTGTCCATGACTGCGTCGACGGTAAGGATGCCGTTGAAACAGCGGTACCTGCGCCTCATCTCTGACCCCGCGCCGCCGGTTTCGAAGCGGATTGCGCGGCGGGTCCTGGGCGCACTCAGCCTGGCGTACCAGGCGGGGGTTCGCGTGCGGAATTGGGCGTTCGATTCGGCACTTCGAGCGACGTACCGGCCGGCCGTCCCCGTGTTGAGCGTGGGGAACATCACCGCCGGTGGCACGGGCAAGACACCGCTGGTCGCTTACTTCGCCAACTGGTTCCTGGCGCATGGCTATCGGGTGGCTGTGTTGAGCCGAGGATACGGGCGGAGACTGGCGTCGGGGTTGAACGATGAGGGGGAATTGCTTCGCCGCCTGGCGCCGGCAGCCGAGCAACTTCAGGGCAAGGACCGGTGCGAGCTGGCGCGCCGCGCCGAGCAAGAACTTGGGGCGGATGTCCTCATCCTCGATGATGGCTTCCAGCACCGGCGGCTTGCTCGGGACCTGGACCTGGTCCTTATCGACGCGACCAATCCGTTCGGCTACGGGGCGACCCTGCCAAGGGGGCTGCTGCGGGAGCCACCGTCCAGTTTGAAGCGAGCCGATGCGGTGATCCTCACCCGCGGAGATCTTGTTTCCTCCCGACAGCGATTCGCTCTGCACACGCGGTTGCGCGAGGTGAGCGGCGGGCGGCCGGTGATCGACGCCGTCTTCGAACCCCGCTCGCTGGTGGACGTGGACGGCCGCCGTCGGCCGCTCAACGAGTGCGCCCACCATCGCGTTGCCGCTTTCTGCGGGATCGGCAACTCGTCCGCTTTCTTCCGCTCCCTCCGCACGCTCGGCCTGGAACCGGTCTGGGAGGTGGGGTTTCCCGATCATCACGCTTACACGGAAGCGGAGTGTCGGGTGCTTGCAGAGACGGCCCGTCGCCGCGGTGCTTCGTTGTTGCTCACCACCGACAAGGATCTGGTCAAGCTGTCGGCGGATTGGTTTGACGGCATCCCGTTGCGCGCCGTACGGATAGCGGTGCGGTTCGTCTCTGGTGGCCGCTTGCTGCACGCCTTGCTCAGGCAGCTTTTGCCGAATCGCTTGCTTCGCGTACAACCTTACCGGCACGCTGCGTGAGCAGGTGGAAGAGCCACGGGATGGACTGCCGATGGGGCGCACAGATGTAGTAGCTGGTTCCGCCGTCGGCGACGGTGCGGATCAGGATCGTTTTCCAGGGGCGGAAGTAGTAGCCCGGCTGGGTCTTATCCGGCGTCCCTGACCGCCAGTCGCAGGGGAGGGGGACGATGTCGAAGACGGCGGTCGTAAACGAACGGACCTGCGCGCCGCGGGTGGCTGCCACATTTCGCACCATACTGAGCGCCTTCAAGTAGACCTCCGGACCGCATACGGCGGACCCCACGTTCAGGAAGACGCCCCCTTCAACGCGTTCCAGGCCGGCGGCGAAGATGAGGAAGTCTGTGTAGGAGGCGGCTCCCCAGGCGGCGCCGTCGCAGTTCGGGTGCTCATGGACGATATCCTGCCCGATGCTCACATGGACGGTAGCAGGCGTGCCAACCTGCCAGGCAGTGGCGAACACGGACAGGTGCTGGTAGGGCAAGGAGTGCTCGAAGATGTAACGACCCGCCGCCTCGCCCAGACCTTCGCCCGCTTGGGCGGCGGAGCGCGCGATGTCATTCAGCGCCCCCGTCTCCTGCCACATCCCGAACCGGCCATCGCGGATGTTTTGCGGCACGGATTCGCTGGTTGCCCCCTGCAAAGCGAACTCGAAATCGTGGATCAGCCCGGAGCCGTTGGTCGCGATATGGGTCACGATGCCCTGGCGGAGGAGGGAGCAGATTAAGGGCGCGAGGCCTTCCTTGATGAGGTGACCGCCGAAGAACAAGATCACCGGTCGGCCCTTTTCGCGTGCCCGGCAGATTGCGGTGGCAACCTGGGGGAGCTCCGTCGGGCAGCTACCCGGTGGAACCTGCTGACCGGGGAAGATCAGATCGGCCACGGTGACCAGGTTGGCGCGTTCCGCCAGCGGACGAAGAACCAGTCTGGAACGGTCAAATTTGCGATAGCGGCTCATCGGGGGTCTCCGCGGTTTCGTTCCGACCTGTGGGGGCGTGCCCCGGGTTCACCGCGCCTTGCTCTACCCGATTCCGACGGAGTTGTCAAAGGAGCCCAGGGGGAAGGGAACCAACTTGATGACGGTGCGCTGACACCGGATAGCAGGGCCTGGCTCTCCGAGCCGCCGGGTGTGGTGCTTTGCGGGTCGGCCTGGCGAGGGCGGTCCGGAGGGGCGGCTTACAATGGTTTGGGAGCGAAACCAGGAAAAGTACCATGTCTCGACGTGCGAACGAAAAGATTCTTGTCAACCGTGCGCCCGTCCTGACCCTGTGGGCTGCAGTGGTTGCGGAGCGCCTCGGATTTGACTGGGACGAGGCGCTCAGTCTCGGCAAAGCACTCGCCGGGTTGAACGCCCAGGCGAAGGGACAGCGCCTCGGTATCTTTGCCCCTCGGGCGCCATCGGACGTTGAGCGGGCGCGGGCTGAAACAGAACGCAAGAAGCGGCTCACCGTCGCGCTGATGGGCCGGCTGATTCCGGTCACCCATACGCCCGACGGACTGCGTGCTCTCGCCAAAGAAAGACCGATCACACCGGAGTCGGTCGAACGCTACCTGCGCAGTAAGTTCAGCGACCACTACGAGACGGTGCTGGCGGCCATGCGCGAGCTGGCTGAGGCGTTCGAGCCCGAAGAGCTCGCCGAGGTGGCGTTCTCCCTGTACGAGCAGTTCCGACCGGAAGTTCCGGAAGGCGTTCGTGGATGGGGGGCCAAGGGGGAACTGAGACTGGACCGAATCCGAGGGCTGGCAAAGCAGGCTTGATCCGGTGCAACCGACGCTGCCTGCTAACAACAACGGCAAGTCCGAATACCGCACGTGACGATAGTAGCGGTAGGAGGGATTACGCGGGCGCGCATGGAGGCATGCCGTGTACCGGGGAATCTACGAGGGTGCTACCGGACTCACCTACGCCGAACGACTGTACGAAGTGACGGCGCACAATCTGGCCAACTTGCGGGTTTCGGGCCACCGTGCACGCAAGTTCACCGTGTCGGCCAGTTCGCCTGGGACTGGAAGCCAGAGTGCGGAGTCTCAAGCGAGCGTGCGTGTTAGCTTTGAGCCCGGTCCAATCGAGCGAACCGGTGAGCCGACCCACGTGGCCATCAAGGGGGACGGTTTCTTCGTGATCGAAGGACCGACTGGGGAGCTCTATACCAGAAGCGGCGCTTTTCGACTGAACGCAAGGGGGGAGTTAGAACTGGCCGACGGTTACCGGGTTGTCGGGGCGGGCGGGCCAATCGTGGTGCCTCCCGGAGGTGGACCGATTCGCATCGGCCCAGACGGTCAGGTTACGTCGGGGGGGGCTCCCGTCGGAAGAATTCGTGTCGTCCGTTTCGACGACCCGCACCGGTTGAAACCGGTCACGGCCAACCTGTTCGAGGCTCCTGCGGGCGTTACGCCGAACGACGTGCCCAACCCGGAGCTTATTCCGGGGGCGATCGAAGGGTCGAACGTGAACCCGGTGCTGGAGCTGCTGAACCTGATCATTGCGAGCAGGTTCTACGAGGCAAGCTTCCGCAGTCTGAAGACCATGGCCGATTTTGTAGAAACGGCCAGCTCGGCGATGTAAACACACCGCTTCTCTGGACGTCTGCTGCTGACTCTGGCGGACGTGGTCGGCACCGGTTGGCTCTAGCGCAGCGTCGGTCTGTGCCGATATTGTCAAACGGGCGAAGCCTATCGAATCTAGCGATCTCACCCGTTAGAACCGGGAAAAGGCTAGAGGGGTCCACGGAATCATGCTACGAGCACTCTACACCAGCGCAACGGGAATGCGGGCGGAAGAAATCGTCATCGACGTGACCGCCAACAACCTAGCGAACGTCAACACCGCAGGGTTCAAGAAATCGCTGGTTACGTTCCAGGATCTGGTCTACGTGAACATGGAGCCGGCCGGCGTTCAGGACGCCCAGGGCAACACGACGCCCACGGGCCTGGAAGTGGGCAGCGGGGTTCGGGTGGAATCGACCATGAAGCAGTTTCGGATGGGCCCGCTTCGTCACACGGGGAATTCCTTGGACCTGGCCATCGAGGGGGACGGTTTCTTCCAGATCCTGATGCCCAACGGCGAGATCCGCTACACCCGGGCTGGCCACTTTCGGTTGGATGAAAACCGGCGGATTGTTACGCCGGAGGGCTATCCGCTCGAGCCTGCGATTACCATTCCGCAGGACGCCATTCAGATCAGCGTGGAACGGGACGGCACGGTGTCCGTTATTTCGGCCACATCGCCCTCAACGGTTCAGGTTGTCGGGCAGATCCAGCTTGCTCTGTTCCCCAATCCGGCCGGACTCCGTTCGGAAGGCCACAATCTGTATTCGGAGACGACGGCGTCGGGGGCGCCGATCCTGACCATCCCGAGCCAGAACGGGGCAGGGGCCTTGTTATCGGAGTTCATCGAGGACTCGAACGTCGAGGTCGTTACGGAGCTCGTGAACCTGATCCTGGCGCAGCGAGCCTACGAGATCAACTCGCGCGCGATCCGCGCCGGTGACGCCATGCTGGAAACGGCCAACCAGCTCGGCCGTTAGAACTCAACCCCCGCCTCATGAGGATCGGGTAGGTGCGAATGATGCGGTTCCGCCGGACGCGCGGAGATGGAGCGGGGTTCGATGACGGTGTTCTCCGACGAGATCGAGCTGGTGCGAGAATGACCGGAACCAGAAGCGGGAGAGCGATGGCGACAACGGAACGAGAAAGTCTCGTCGGAGCGGACTGGACACGCAGACAGCGTCGCAGGGGGGAGTACCGTGGGTTCAACTGGCGACTTGCCAGCTTAGGGGGCATAATGGTAGGGCTCCTTCTCCTTTCCTCGGCGCTCGGGGAGGAGAAACGGCTCGAGCTGGTGCTGAAACCGGTTGCCCTGGTGCGGGCCAGTCGGGTGAAGCTGGCCGACGTGTGCGAGTTACCTGCCGGATCTGACCAGACCGACCGGCGGTTGCTGGAGACGCCAATAGCACCGGCTCCTCCGGCCGGTACGGTCGTCACCTGGTTCCGCGACGACCTGGCGCGGCGTTTGAGTGGCTTGCTGGACCAGGAAGTGGTAGTTTCCGGCGCAGAGGCCGTCTACGTGACGGTTGATGCGGAGGTGGTTCGGCCGAGCGATGTTGCAGCGGCAGCCGAAGCGTGGCTGGCGGAGCGGACACCGGTTCCAACCGCAAAACTTGGTCTGCGCGCGCACGTGCTCCTGCACCGTCCGATCTACGTTCCCCGCTACGCCGGCGCTGTCGAACTAACCGTGCAACCGCGTACGGTGGCCACCAGGACCGGCCGGTTGCGGGTGGACGTGCTCGTGAGCGCGGGCGGGCGACTCGTCAGCCGGATTCCGGTCTATTTCGAGCCGGGCGGTGGAGCGGTCTCTGATCGGCCGGCTCAGAAGGGCATCCGACAGGTGGCGGCCGAAACCGCAGCAGTTCCTGCTCCGGCTGCTCCGGTCATCGAACGCCGGCAACCGGTAAAGATCCGGGTCCGGTTGGGCGCATTATCTGTCATCGCTCGCGGACTAGCACTGGAGCCGGGCCGGGTGGGGGAGTTTATCCGGGTGCGCAACACCCGCTCAGGACGGGTGTTGACCGCCCGTGTCGTGGATGGGGAAACGGTGGAGATCCCGTTTTAAACCCCTAGATAACCGACAGCCAGTGGCACACCAGAACCGTTAACCTGCCCAGATTTTGCCAACCAGGGAGTGGATATGGCGAGGAAAACTTGGCTCGTGTGGGCGCTCAGCCTAATCGTCATCTGGTCCTACCCGGCTGCGGACTGCTGCGGCGATTCGATCTGGAAGCGACGAAACCCGAAGTGGGCCTATCTGTTCGAAGATACGAGAGCTCGGCGAGTTGGTGATGTGCTTACGATCATCATCTCAGAGAATACCGCGATCGAAAACCAGGAAAAACGACAGCTAGAAAAGGAGACGGAATCCGTGTTCAACTCCAATTTTGAGGGGGAAACGAAGGGGGCTACGACATCGCGCACGGCCTCCCTGAAGTCTGCCCTAGGCTGGGATTCCGCGCGCACGCTGGACGGGATTGCCCGTTACCGAGCCGAGCGTGAATTCGTCGATCGGATGTCTGTACAGGTGGTGGATGTTTTGCCCAATGGGAATCTTGTGGTCGAGGGCACGCGGCGACGGGTGATTGCCGGAGAAGAGCGCGTCATTCACGTATCCGGAGTCGTGCGGCCGATTGACATCGGTCCTGGGAACGTGGTGAGTTCCCAGTACGTGGCCGAGTTCAACATCTGGTACGAGGGCCGGGGGGTCGAGTCGCACTATGTGAATCCCGGCATCGTTGGCCGAATTCTGAACGCGATCTGGCCATTCTGAGGGTCGAGCTGTGCGACGTGGAGAACTGTACTCGATCACCGTAGCTCTGCTACTTGGGCTGGCCGTTGCTCCGTCCGCCCGCGCCCAGGTGAGGATCAAGGACATCGTGGATGTCGAGGGCGTGCGCGCCAACCAGCTTTTCGGCCTGGGGCTCGTTGTTGGCCTGGACGGCACGGGGGGGCAGAGCGACTTCACCCGGCAGCTTGCCGTGGAGATGCTCCGCCGGCTCAACTTCGTTACCGACATCTCCGCGTTCGACTCAAAAACCGTAGCCGCGGTAATGGTCACAGCCGATCTGCCCCCATTCGCCACGGAAGGGACCAGAATTGATGTGACCGTCTCCGCAATCGACGACACAAAAAGTCTGCAGGGGGGCATTCTTTTGCTGACACCGTTGCGCGGTGCCGATGGGGAGGTCTATGCTGTCGCTCAAGGCCCCCTGTCCGTGGGGGGGTTCGTCATCTCCGGTCAGGCAGCGACTGCGCAAA
This sequence comes from Planctomycetota bacterium, assembly GCA_026981825.1. GTDB lineage: Bacteria > Planctomycetota > Planctomycetia > JALXBF01 > JALXBF01 > JALSID01. The sequence continues at coordinate 7,776 of JALSID010000223.1, read as the reverse complement.
AGAACCACCCTACCGTAGGCCGCATTCCGAACGGGGCGATCGTAGAGCGAACCGTTCCGGCGAGCTTCGTGCACCGGGGCTTCATCCGTTTACTTCTCCGCACCCCAGACCCAGCGACCGCACACGCCATGGCCAGGGCGATCAACCAGAAGTTCCCTAAGACCGCCGTGGCCCTGGACCCTGCCACCGTGCAGGTGACGGTGCCAAACGATGCGCTGGACGACCCGGTGGGGTTTCTCAGCGCAATTGGAGAGCTCCGGGTCAATCCGGACGTGCCGGCGCGAGTGGTGATCAACGAGCGGACTGGGACGATCGTGGCCGGCCAGAACGTGGCGATCTCAGCCGTGGCGGTCGCTCATGCCAACCTGGCCATCGTCACTTCCGAAACGCCGGAGGTCTCTCAGCCCGCGCCGTTTGGCCAGGGCGACACCGTCGTGGTGCCCAGGACCCAGGTCGATGTAACGGAGGAGGGGGGAGTGTTGCGCGCTTTAGGACCGGCCGTGACTGTGGGCGACCTCGCTCGCGCCCTGAATGCTCTCGGCGTGACCCCCCGTGATATCATCGCGATCTTCCAGGCGCTCAAGGAAGCGGGCGCGTTGCACGCCGAATTGATCATCATGTGATCCTCAAGGGGGCCAATATGGAGACGCTGCCGATCAGTCCCGCGCAGACCGCAGACAGTCTGATCTCAAATGAGGCGACAAGGTTGGCCAATCTGGCCGGTCTCGGCCAGACAGGAGAGAATCTCGATCCGCGCCAGGTAGCGGTGCAGTTCGAGGCGATCTTCTGGCGCCTTGTACTCGGCCGCCTCCGCGAGGTCTTTTCCGAGGATGGCTTGTTTCCGGGCGATCTAACGGGAAGCTACGGGGCGATGTTCGACATGTTTCTCGGTGATTTTCTGGCCAGAAGCCGGTCGCTCGGTGTCGCACCCCTCGTCGAACGTTACCTCGAACGGACTGCTAAGACCGGCCAGGAGGGGGACAGTCAACCGCAACGACTATCGGTGCAAGTGTAAGCCGAAAGACCATCTCCGTTCGCTCATGCATCCATCCCTCCGGCCGGGGGACGCCGTTTAGCCGGGCTTCTGGCTGACCAGGTGCAGCTACGCCGTTGTCGCGAAGTCGGCCAACCACCCTACGTTCGCCTACCGGCTTCGTCCCGATCCGCACCCGTCGTTGCCTTTGGTTGCCTGTACCGGCCGGGGCTTAACGAACCGAACGAAACAGGTTCCCCTGACGATTTCGCTGCTGCTACCCGCGCAACTTGCGTTTCCGCTGAAGACGTCGGACCTCTTCGGATGCATGGCCGTGCGCGGATGCCTCGGTCCACGTACACATATTCCGGCAATGGTGGACCGGATCTGGAGGGGGCTGTCCACTGACTTGCGTGGCCGCTCTCGATTCCCGGCGCGGATGCCACAGCGATGGCGGTTATTCCGGTTACGCCGGAGCTGTTTGGAGTGTGGGCTGCGGACGGTGAGAGCACGGCAAGCCATCTCCGCGCGATGACGATTACTTGAACAGACCGTGCCGGTTGCATTCCTCCCTCAACCAGAAGATCCCGACGACAGCCTGCCACGAACACCGAGATACGGAGCCACAACGGTGTCTGCCTCCACTCACGAACAGCTCTACCTCCGTTGCCTGGGCTATCTGGAACGAGAAGAGGCTTTGCAAGCGCAACTTCTCGAGTTTGCCCAGACGATGCGGCAGTGTCTGGTGCAGGGAGATTTGGGCCGCTTGCAGGCGATGGTTCGTTCGTCGGGCGATCTCTGGCGCGTGCGCAACGAGTTGGCTCGGGAGCGAGAGGAACTCATCAGTGATGCCGCAGTCTGGCTTCGTTTTGCGCCGGAGCGGTCGATCCGCCTGCGCGACATCGCCGAGCAGCTCCCGAGCCCCTGGAGCGAGGCGCTACTGGAACGCGCCGAGTCTTTGCTGAGCACCGTCCGCCAGATTGAAGAGCTGACGGCGGGCAACACCGCCTTGCTGCGGCATCATCAGGAGTTACTTCGGCAAGTGCTTGCGCTGTTGGTCGGGGATCTCCCCCCAGCCGATACGTACAGTCCCGCGGGTAGGGAAGCCCGCGCGGAGAAAGGACTCGTGGTTCGTACCCAGGGATGACGCTATGCTCGGGTTGAGCACCGCTCTGAGCGGCATCCGCGCCAATCGGATTGCGCTCGAGGTCATCGCGCAGAACATCGCGAATGCCAACACCCCGGGCTACCATCGTCAGGAGCTGATGATGGCGCCGCGGGCCGATGTCGACCTGGCAGGGCTTCTCGTCGGCCAGGGCGTGGAGTTGCAACGGATCCGTCGGATACGAGACGAGATCGTTGAGGAGGCCATTCGAACGAACGTTCAAGACCGCGGCTACTTGCAGACTCTTTTGTCGTTCAGTCGCCGGATCGAAACATTGCTGGCGCCGGCCGAAGGTAGCGTCGATCAGCTTATCGACGATTTCTTCCTCGCCTTCGATCAGCTCAGCGGCCGCCCGGACGACATGACCTTGCGACGGACGGTCGTTGATAAGGCCGTCATGCTCAGTGACGCGTTCCGTTCGATTTCCGATCAGCTTCGTCGGTTCCGTGAGATCACCGAGGTTCAGCTCCAGGGGCTCGCCGAACAGATCACCAGATACGGCCGTGAATTGGCCGAGCTAAACGTGCGGATTGGCGCCGCGGAACTGAGTGGGCGCCCGGCCAACAACCTGCGCGACCGGCGTGACCAGTTGCTCGAAGAACTGAGCGAAATCGTGGACACGAGGGTCATCGAGCAGGACAAGGGCCAGGTTCTCGTCATGATCGGGGGGTATGCGCTCGTTGCCGAGGGGACGTACAACGAGTTTTACGTTGAGTTCGACGGGACACAAACCCGGTTTAGGATGGGTGGTATCCCGGAACAGATTCCCGTTTCTGGGGGGCAGATCGCCGGCCTTCGCTATGTGCACGACACCATGCTGGCGGAGACACAAGCCGACCTGGACGTCCTTGCCAATGCGCTCATGCAGGCGGTCGATGGCTTGCATGCGACCGGTCTAGGGCTCGGGGGCTCATTCAAGAGCCTCACCAGCGCGCGCCCGGTCGCGGACCCGAGTTTGCCCCTGGCGGAGGCAATCCGCGGGTTCGAAGTGCAGGACGGGGACATTTACATCAATATTGTGAACGAGTCAACCGGTGAGCGGACGCTGGAACGCGTACACGTGGATCCCCGTACGATGAGCCTGAACGACCTTGCGGCGGCGCTGGCGGCGCTTCCGAACATCACCAGCGTGGTCAACTCCGCAACCAACCAGATCACCATCGGTGCAACCGCGGGATATCGCTTCGATTTCACCGGGCGTCCACCTTCGCAACTGGATCACTCCGGGGTTACCGGGACGGCAACGTTCACCACCTCGGGCGTGTACACGGGAGATTCGAACGAGGTGTTCACCGTGCAGGTGGTCGGCAGCGGCGAAGTCGGCGTCACCGACGGCCTATCCATTCGTGTGACGAACAGTGCCGGAGAACTCGTGGGCGAATTCAATGTAGGGGCCGGTTACGTTGCCGGTGACCCGATCAGCCTTGGCGATGGGCTGAAGCTACAGGTCGGTGCGGGCACCCTGAACGACGGGGACTCGATCACCGTGGACGCCATTGGTCGACCGGATACCACCGGACTGCTGGCTGCTTTGGGCCTGGGCAGCCTCTTCCGTGGCGAGGGGGCAGCAAGCATTCAGGTCCGACAGGAGTTCCTGGACGGTCCGGGACGGCTTGCAGCCGGCCGCACTGGGGACCCGGGCGACGGAATCGTGGCCCGAAAACTAGGGGGCCTTCGCGAGCAGCGCTTGCTGCTGGATGGTTCGGTTAGCCTCTCGGGCTATTTCGTGTACAAGTTGAGCGAGATCGGTGCAGAAATTCAAGAACTCGAGGGACAGGCTGAGCATGTCGATCTGCTCCTTGAACAGCTCAACTTCGAGCGGCAAAGCATTTCGGGGGTGGACATCGAGGAGGAGGTGGTCAAGATGAGCCAGTATCAACGCGGGTTTGAGGCGGCAGCACGGGTTATACAGGTCATCAACGATGCCCTCGAGGATCTGATGGCAGCAATCTAGTCGTGGCCGGCGTCCAATGGTTAGGCGCCTGCGGAGACGATCGCCTCTGGTAATTGCGGAGCGAGGGCAGGGATGATTCGCATAACCCCAACCTTCTTTCTTAACCAGACCATCCGTACGGTGCAGACCCATTTTGGCCGGATCGCCGAACTACAGGAGCAGGCCGCTACGGGGCGGAAGGTCAGGCGCCCGTCTGATGGGCCTGCGCAGCTTGCCCTGGCTCGATTCCTTTCCGGCGATATTGGTCGAATCGAGGCCCATCTCGCCAATTTGCAGGAAGCGAAGACGACGCTGCAGCTTAGCGTGGATACGTTGCGCGAGGCTTCCAACCTGGTTCGCGAGGCGCGGCAGGTTGCGCTTCAGGCCAACAGTTCCACTCTCGACGAAGCGCAGTACACCGTGCTTGCGAAGAAGGTCGAAACGATCCTCGGCCGGCTCATCGATGTAGCGAACACCTCTGTCCGCGGTCGGTATCTCTTCTCCGGAACCGCTTTGGACGTGGCCCCCTTCGAGGTGACCTATGGGCCAGACGGTCGGGTGGAGGAGGTGGTGTATGTCGGTTCGAGCCGTCCCGTCGAGTTCGTGATCGGTTTGTCGCGCACGGTGGTGGGCCATCCGCCGGGCGAGGCAATTTTCATGTCGAGAACCGGTGGCACCCCGATTTTTCGGGGGGACACCGGCGCCGCGCCCGGTGAGGGCACGAGCACGGTGCGGTCACGGGTCCAACTGGAGGTGCGGCACACGGTGACCACGTACGGTGGTGGGGCTGGAGTGCAACCGGGCGCCAGCTCGCCGGCCGGTGACACGATCATCGGTGCCCCCGGCGTACACACACTCACGGTGGAAGATACCAGCGGTACGGGGACCTCGGGCACGGTCTCGCTAAACGGTGGGCCGCCCGTTCCCTTCACAAACGGGGACACGGACCTGCGGGTGGAAGGACCGAACGGGGAAGTGGTCTACGTGGACATGAGCAACATTACTCCCGGCTTTAGCGGGACGATTCCAATCACGGCCGACGGTGAGATGACGATCGATGGGGGCGCTACCGTGGTTCCGATCGACTTCACGTCAAACCAGGTTGTGGTGCACGGCGGCACAGGGGAACGGTTGTACGTGGACACGAGCGGCGTGTCGCGGACAGGTGTCGAGGTCGTGGACGTGGAGGGCAGGTTCGACGTTTTTTCGCTGTTGCGTACGATGGCGGACGACCTTCGCAATGCTCCTAACCTCACCAGTGACGAGTTGGCCAGCAGAATCGATACGTTCGTCCGCGAACTGGATCGCCATTACAACAAGATCTTGGAAACCGTGGGCCAGGAGGGGGCGTTGCAACAGCTTGTGGAGAGAGCGATCGCGCGGTCGGAGAGCACGAAGGTGGAGTTGGAACGCCTCCGCCAGGAAGCTCAGGATGCGGACATCTCTGAGATCGTTTTGCGGCTTCGCGCCGAGGAGTCCACGTTACAGCTTACGCTGGCCGCTTCGGCCCGCCTGCTCAATATCAGCCTGCTCGATTTCCTCCGTTAGCTCTCCTCTGCACCCCTTCGCCTTTAGGCGGACCGGGTCCGCCGTGGTGCGCTTCTTCGGCTTCCCCACACCTTCTGCAAACCCGTTCTCACCGACCGTGCGCGCCTGTGCCGAGAACGTGCGCACGGGGGTCGGCACTCGGCCGCCCGTGAGAGACACCACGCTGCGCGTCGCCCCGGGGCTATCGTGGCCGCCGCATTGGGGATACCGGGTCGCTGAAAGACAGCAATCCCGTCGCTTTCTTAGCGAGGCCCGTTCGCTACGGTGGCTTCGCTGTCCTCATGGGCGAGATGGATAGGTGTTAGGCAGAGGCCTCGAAAGCGTGGGTATCGGTGACAGGAGGGATTTCTCCGCGCTGTTCCATTTCCTGTGCCACGGGAGCGATCTGTTGCCAGCTCGCGCGGAGCTTGGTCAGAATCTGTTCGGCGGAGTCGATGTCTGGTGTGGGGGATTGAGTGAGGCGATCCAGGACGAACAGGTAGAGTTCGGCGAGGTTGCGGGTGAGTTCGCTGCCGTCCTTGTTGAGTCCCGCGTAGAGTTCGAGGACGATGCGTTGGGCGCGGAGCAGAGCAGCCTCCGCGGCAAGCCGGTCTTGCTTGGCGAGAGCGGTGCGCACTTCGGACAGCTTCTGAAGTGCTCCGTCGTAAAGGGCGAGGAGCATCTCGACGCGGGTCAACGGGGTGCTCTGAGTGTTCTTGTAGGCGTGTCGTGATGCCATCTTTCGCTCCGTTGGGTGTGTCGCGGGCCATGCGGATTAGGAGCCAACGAGCCCGGCCAACTGGGCGGTGAGCATGGCGTTGACGTTCTGAAGATCGGAGAGAATCGTTTCAAGGGTGGCGAACTTCCGGATCAGTGCCTCACGTTCAGCGTCTCGACGCTTTTCTTGCTCGGCGATGGTCTCCTCGATGTCTTCGATCTCGTCGTTGTAGCGGTCGTTGATGCGCTTGAGCCTGCCGTCGACGGGGTCGAGCAGGTCACTGAGGAGGTTGACCAGGTTGTTGGCCACGCCGCTTGTCACGTGCAGCGTCGCATCGACCCCAGGCTGCACCTGGGAGGGAGTGAGCGTGACACGAAGTTGTATACCGGCCGTGTACTGGTTCGAGTCTTCGGCCGTGAGGATTTGTCCTTTGCCTACCGCGGGTTCGGTCACGCCGTTGACGATGAAGCTACCCGCCACGTCTTTCCCGGTGTCCGTTTCGGTGCCGTCGAACCCCAAACTGCTGAGGGATGTGCCCCCTAGAATGGTGACCTCACTGTCGAGGCCATAGCGTTCGGAGGTGATCTGCAACTGGTCGCCTACCACGCTAACCGACACGCGCGCCGGCGCGATGTTGTCGTCCTTGTTGATGAGATCTTCGAGGATAGGGGCGAGCTGGGCAAGCGTGTATGTACCGTCGGGGATTGTGAGCACATTCGAGTCGCGACCGTCGACGCGGATCTGGAACGTGTTATTGGTGGCGCTGATCGTCACCGTCCCGGTGACCGCGTTGGTCGCCGTAATCGTTGCCTGCTCGGCGACCTGAATGATGTCGACCTCGTAAGGGGTGTCGGATGGGACGGTCCTGCTGCTCCCGGTGATGAACCGGATGCCCGGATTGGAGGACTCACCGTATAGTCCAAACAGCCGCTGAACGTCCTCCAGCGTGTAGGTGGAATTCCTGCCTTCGATGATGTCATCGAGGACAGAGCTGTCGAAGGACAGTTTGCCGGTGTCCTCGAGTCGGAGGCCCACGGAGGAAAGGACACGAAGGCCGGAGGACAGCCCGGTCACCGGTTCGACCACAAGGGAGCGGATCCGTTCCTGGATATCGATCGCGGCGAATTCGCCCACGAGCGGTCCCTCTTCGCCGGTCTCGGGGTCGTAGAACAACTGTTCGTCGATGAAGTCCATAAGCTCATTGAACGACGCAACGAACTCTTCGATAGCCGATGTTATCGCTTCCTTATCGGGGCTGACGGAAACCGTCAGTTCTCGGTTCGGGTCCGCCTTGAGCAGATTGATGGTGAGGCCGGGCAGTACGGAGTCGAACGTATTGCTGGGGCTTTCCACAATCAATGCGCCGGGGCCGCTACCAATGGACAGACGAGCATTCTGGGGGGACTGCAACTCGGACACATAAACGTCCACCGTGAACGTGTCGCCGGCCTGGAGGGTGC
>JALSID010000222.1 GCA_026981825.1 Planctomycetota bacterium | reverse complement strand
CGGCCAATTCGCTGGGCGGGTCGGGCACGACGGCGACCACGTACACGCCCAGGGTCGCTCCGTTCGCCCCATCGTCGTACGGACGTCTGCGCGCGATTAGGGTCTCTCCGGTCTTGAGACGACGAGCTAGCCACGGAGGCGCGAGCCAATCGAAACCAGGAACGTGCCATGTGCTCGCCGGAACGGAACCGGCCAAGCGTTCACATAGCTTCTGGATTTCCTGCCACGCCTGGTTGCTCTCACATCGGCACCGCAGCTCCGGATGCAGGAACACCGCATACCGCATCGCTGCCCTCGCTACACTCAGTACGGCCCCACTACCGTTCCTCCATTCGATTTAGGCCCCTGGGCTCCAAAATCTGACACTCCGCCGCAGCCCGGGCAAACCCATGCGGAAGTGCGCCCTCGGAGCGCACCATGAGCAATGTCCCTGGACCGACGCGTAACGCGGTTCCCCGACATGGTCGTGCAGCGCCTCGGTGGATCCCAGGCCCTGTCACCGGGCATCGCGCCGTCAACTGTCGACAACCGGCACGGTCAAGGCCGGGCCTGGGCAGGCCCGCGACCGCCTGACGCACGGCAGGCCCCTCCCAGCCTTAGAACGTTCGCAGCCAATCCCACCGCGGCAGCACCACGTAACAGATGCTTCGGCTTGCCTTACGAGCTTCCCATGCGCCTGGGCACACCTCAGCCCCCAGTAACGCTTGCACACGGTCGGCACGCCAACACACAAGCGCCACAGACCTTCAGCTTCCGAGTCAGCGACCGACTGCACCGCGGAACCATCACCACGAGCCACGACAAGCCGCGTCTGACCGTTCGGGAACGACCCGAGGACGGTTTGCTCAAAGGTACGTGGTCACCGCCGCGACCCGTGTCCGGCGTCCTTCCCGAAAGGACGATTCGAGACTTTTGCAAGGGCTCGGCTGACGTGGGCCGTCGGTCGGCCCGCTCGGAGAGCGGGCCGAACGCCAATCGTCCCGCTTGCGGAGCAAGCGGGGTACTAAGTCTCTTTCACACCGTTCGGGCCGTTTCCGGAGCAAGCGGTGTATTCGCCTCCGGGCACTTCGCCCCAGTCCAGGACGCGCCGCCCGGAGGGCGGCGGTTACCGCTGATGCGTCGCCGCCGCGACGCGTGTCCGGCATCCCGGCCGAAACGACGGCGCAAGGCTCTTGCAAGGGCTGGGCTGACGCGCGCTCTCCGTCGGCCCGCTCGGAGAGCGGGCCGAACGCCAATCGTCCCGCTTGCGGAGCAAGCGGGGTACTGAGGATCCCGCTTCCGGAGGAAGCGGGGTACTGAGTCTCTTTCACACCGTTCGGGCCGTTTCCGGAGCAAGCGGTGTATTCGCCTCCGGGCACTTCGCCCCAGTCCAGGACGTGCCGCCCGGAGGGCGGCGGTTACCGCTGATGCGTCGCCGCCGCGACGCGTGTCCGGCGTCCCGGCCGAAACGACGGCGCAAGGCTCTTGCAAGGGCTGGGCTGACGCGCGCTCTCCGTCGGCCCGCTCGGAGAGCGGGCCGAACGCCAATCATCCCGCTTGCGGAGCAAGCGGGGTACTGAGCATCCCGCTTCCGGAGGAAGCGGGGTACTGAGCTCGTTTCGAACCGGTCGGTCCGCTTCCGGAAGAAGCGGGGTGTTGAGTTGCTTTCATACCCCTCGGACCACTTCGGGAGCAAGCAGAGCACCGACCCGGGGTGACGGAGGCGGCGACACTCGGTTCGCCCTTGGGGGGTTGTAGGTGCCCGAGAAGTTGGTAACCTATTGTGCAGTGGCCACCCTTAGTGTGTTCGGTTCCTGCCGACAATGGGCCTTTCGTTGACGAGGTGTACCGATGCGTGAGCAGAAGAGCAGACGTGGTTTCTTGCGCGACACCGCCACCGCTGTGGGCGGAGCCGCCGTGCTGCACGGCGTACACACCATGGTGCGAGCAGAACGCTATCGCAGCGCGCTCGATGAGCTGACCGTTGGCCTCATCGGTTGCGGCGGTATGGGCTGGGCAAATCTGCGCGACTTCATGCGTGCCGGCGTGCGCGTGGCAGCTCTGTGCGACCCGGACAAGACCCACATCGAGAACGTCGAACGCCGTATTGCCGAGGTCCGGAAACGGAACAACGAACCCGTCGAAAAGTACACCACGCACAAGGATTTCCGCGAACTGCTGGACCGCAAAGATGTCGACTGCGTCATCGTCGCCACCCCAGACCACTGGCACGCTCTGCCGGTGATTTACGCCTGTCAAGCGGGCAAGGACGTGTACTGCGAAAAGCCGATCTCGCACAACATCGTCGAAGGCCGCATGATGGTCAACGCGGTCAAGCGGTACAAGCGGGTCTGCCAGATCGGAACTCAGCAACGCTCCGGTGCCCACTTCCAGAAAGCCATCGAACTGGTGCAAAACGGCGCCATCGGCGACGTCTACATGACCCGCACCTGGAACCTCTCCAACGAACATCCCGATGGCATCGGCAATCCACCCGACAGCGATCCTCCCCCATACGTGGACTACGACCTCTGGCTCGGCCCGGCACCGAAGCGACCGTTCAACAAGAACCGATTCCACTACACCTGGCGTTGGTTCTTCGACTACGCCGCCGGGATGGTGGGCGACTGGAACGTGCACCTTCAGGACATCAT
>JALSID010000221.1 GCA_026981825.1 Planctomycetota bacterium | reverse complement strand
CCCCAGGCTCGGTACGCCGCCAACACCGCCGTGGCGTACCCGTAGCTGATCCACCGCACGATGTTCACCGAACCCAGCTCGCTGCAGTTCCGCGCATGCTTCAGCCCCAGCCCCGTCTTCACCTCTCGATGCATCACCTCCACTTCCCACCGCTGGCAATACCAAAACAGCAGTACGTCCAGCGGAAGCGGCAGCACGTACCGGTTCCCCCGCCAGACCGCCCGCACCAAAAAGTACGCCGGCCGTCGCCGTTTCCGACCACGCTTCGAAGACCCTCCCACGATGATTAAAAACACCACCACGTTCGGTGCACCACTCCGAAGAAACGGGCCCTTAACCCGCGCCCTGAGAGTACCGCGCCAGCCCCTCACCTTCAGCTCGACGTGTCGCCATCCCTGTCGAAGCTGGGCCCACTTCCACGGCGCCGGCGCCCGCTCCCCGTAAGTCCGCGGCCTTCCCCGCCGACGTTTCCCCTCCGGCTGCTCCGGCAGATAGTACAACGCTGGGTTCCGCGCCGTCCAAATCATCGGATAAACGCCAGCGGGCACCTTCTTCCAGAACGCCGCCACATGGTACACCCCGTCCAGCAACAGCACCATCGGCCGCGAACCGGGCTCCTCGCTCACTTGCTTCAGCACCTCGTACAACGGCTGCGCCCGCTTCCGCGCCGGCCACCGCTTCGAGCCCCGGGTGAACGCCGGCACCCACGGCAAAGGAATCGCCCGCGTGTAACCCTCCCCGTTCGGCGGTGCAAGAATCGAAAACGTCAAGAAACGCTGCGCAAGCTTCAAACCGTGCCGGAACGGCGCCGTGTCCGCCGCCTTTGCCCAATGCACCCCAGGAGACTTCCGCCCCGTCCGGTACCTCGGCACGTCATCCGCTGCGCACACGATCGGGCCCTTCCGCCCTTCCCACAGGCTCAACGCCTCCCCAACGATGTGCCGCCGCGCCCCGTCCACGTCGAACCGCTCTCGGCTAAACAACCGGTAGTACGCCGTCCAGTCCCGATCCACCTCCCCCAACGCCCTCAGCACGTTCGACACCCGGCTCGTCCAGCCCAGGCAGAAGACGCCCCGCAGGTACTTCAACGCCCGATCTGCCGTACGTCGCTGCCGGAACAGCTTCCTCGTCTCCACCCAGATCCTTTCCAGTTGCTCCCTGTAGTCCTCGATCCAACGGTAGGGGGACAACTCCCTTGGCATACCTACACCTCCAGTGCTTCGCGAAGACCGTGATCCTGTTACCCAGGTCCTCACCACCCGCTACCACGGGTGTGCCCATACCCTGTGTGGTCCCCCAGCGTTGGATCTGTTTTCATTCCATAGCCAAATCGGGCGGTTGGCAAGCCTCCCCAGCCAACCCAATCACCCGCCAAAAGGCCAAAGTCCAGCGCAGTGGTAGCGCGACCCGGCCCCGGGTCCGCCTCAAAGCCATGGGGGCCAAGGAAGCGCCGGCAGAAATGACCTCCGCCGAGCGAAAGAAAAGCCCCCCGTCGCCGGGAAGGGCAATGCGGCGCCCTCTTTCTCGCCGCTTTGGCCCACCCGGGCCGAAGCGGCCCCGAGCCCGCCGCCCGGCGGGACGAAGGGAGCGGCGGACCGCCGTCGCGCCGGCGACGGCGCATTGGTACGCCCGCCCGGCCCGGGCGGGCAGGGCCTGCCCGCCAGCCTCCGGCCGCCCCCAGCCGCCTACGCGCAGGCGCTTTCGCGACCAGCCGCGCCTTCTCCCACCGGCGAGCCGCAGGCTCGCCACCGACCCGATGACCGCCGCGCCTGCGACGGGGGCAGCCCCCGCGCATCTCCTAGCCGCAATCGCCCGGAAAAGCCCGCAAGGCCGCCCGCCGCCCGGCGGGACCGGACCTCCGCCGCGGCGACGGCGGGGCAGTGGTAGCGCGACCCGGCCCGGGTCGGCCCCGAGGCGCGCGCGCCAAGCAAGTGGCGGCAGAAATGACCCGCGCCGAGCGAAAAGCAACCCGCCCGTCGCGCGACTGGCAAGGGCTCGCGCCCTCTCTCGCCGCTTCGGCCCGCCCGGATCGAAGCGGCCCCGAGCGCCCGGGTGGGAGCCGCATGCTTGTCTTTGCGAGCGGCCGCGGCTGCGGGAAGCGCCGCGGCCTCGGCGAGCCTGCGGCTCGCCGCGCCGAGTAGCCCCGGCTGACGAAGAACGCGCGCCTCCGCACGCGGCTGGGTCCGGGCGCACGCCCCCGAGCCGTCCTCCCCGCCGCGGCGCGGCGGGGGTACCACTGCGCCGTCGCCGGTGCGACGGCGGTCCGGCCCCTCCGCCCCGGCGGTTGCATTCAGGCCCCGGCTACTGGGCTAGCCCGGCGCGCCCTGTCCTCCTTTCTGGCGCGGCCTGCTTTGGCGATCCGGCGCTGGTCTTGCGCGTCCCCCCTTTGCCAGGACACCGGGGACGCAGGAGTCGCTGGCAAAAATCATCCCCCACGAAAGCAAGAGCGCCCGCCCGTCACGGAATCGGCCATTGGGCGCGCTCTCCCTCGCCGCTTCGGTCGCTGGCCGAAGCGCCCCCGAGCCCGCCGCCTGGCGGGACACCGGGAAGCGGCGGACCGCCGTCGCCGGCGGGACGGCGGTCCGCCCCTCGGCCCCGGCGGTTGCATGCAGGCCCCGGCTACTGGGCTAGCCCGGCGCGCTCTGTCCTCGTTCCTCGCGCGGCCTGCCGTGGCCATCCGGCGCTGGTCTTGCGCGACCCCCCTTTGGGGGCCCCCGGGGACGCAGGAGGCGCTGGCAAAAACGATCCCCAACCAAAGGAAGAAACGCCCGCCCCATTCCTGTCCGCGTACGCCCCGGGCACCAGGTGTGGATGGAGATCGAGCCCCTTTCCACCGCCGATGATCACACGGCGCGGTCCGAAACTCGGCTACCCCACTCTGCGGTCCGCCAGGTTTCAGAGGGCCAAGAGGCGGACCGGCACGAGGCCCCTGTCGGCCCGGAGGTGTGAGGCCGACCCACGTATAGCCGCGTCAATAGGCCCCTTTACCGCTCAGAACTGCCCACGGCGTGCGGAGCAGGATGTAGAGGTCCAGCAGTAGCGACCGCTTCCGCACGTACTCCAGGTCGAGCTCAACCCACCGTTCAAAGGGCAAATCCGCGCGACCACTGATTTGCCAGAGTCCGGTCAACCCCGGTTTGACACTCAGACGCTGCATCTGGTAGGGGGTATACTGGGCGACTTCCCGGGGCACAGGGGGACGTGGTCCTACCAGGCTCATATCCCCTTTGAGAACGTTGAAAAGCTGCGGCAGCTCGTCCAGCGACAACTTGCGGAGCACACGACCGATTCTGGTAACCCGTGGGTCACGGCGGTTCTTGAAGACGGGGCCGTCAAGCTCATTCTTCACCTCGGTCTGCAGCCTCTCCGCGTTGTCCACCATGGTTCGGAACTTGTAGAGCACGAAGCGCTTGCCATTGCGTCCAACCCTCACCTGGGCAAAGATGGGCTTGCCACGGGTGGTGATGAACAAGAGAGCGTAAATAAACGCCATGAGCGGCGAAAAAATCAACAGAAGAGCAGTTGCACCTAGAACATCACAAGCGCGCTTGGCGAACTCAAACCGCCGGGGGCGCTCCTCAATGGCCGCTTCCGCGATACTGGGCTGCGACAAGCGTTTCAGCAAGGCGGGCCACTGCTGGCCCCCCGGGACGGACGCATTAAGCTGCCCTTCGAACGGTACGCTTATTTCGATCGTGCGAGACATGTCCCCCCCAACAGCACATCTTGAATCTGTGATTGATCTGGCCTCTACGAGAAGCTAGCTCATCGAGCGTAGAGCTTGCCTTCGTTACGCCGCGCCGGGTGGCGCCGAATTTGACGGATCGTCCAGTTCGCAGGATTCCTGCGGCAGAAGTCGCAGCCGCTCACCAGCGGTCGCTTCGAACGGTGGGCGGTACACCGGTGGAAGAGGATGGCTCGACTCTGGCGAACGCACCGAAAATGCCACCGGCCCTGTGTTTCGCAGGCGCGCCGGCGAGAAGTTGAAGTGGTAAGCTTGAGTGGGCAAATCCCAACGTTTCGATGCGCCGGAGCCCGGGGGGGCGGGGATCAGCTCCAGCAAAACGGGGGAAACTCACCTGGTGTCTGGAAAATCAGGCAGCGATTCTTTACGCAGCGCGGTCCTCTGGACGGTCGCAGGGGTCTTTGCCGCGCGCCTGGTCGGGTTCGCACGATCCCTGTGGCTTGTCGCCCGGCTGCCCGATGCAGAGCTGGGCAGATGGGCAATCGTCTACTCTGTTCTGCCTGTCGCGGCCTGGCTTTTGACCCTGGGCGTCCCCGCGGGCCTCGCTCGGTATCTCCCTGGAACTCAGGATAGTGCCGAGCGGCGCAGACTGGTCAGGCTGGCCTTTTTCGTCTGCCTCTTGCCAATCCCGATCCTGTGCTTACTGATCCACCTGTTCCCCCGGCAGCTTGCGCTGGTGCTCTTCGGAGATCCGCGCCTCTCGTCCCTCGGTACCCTCGCGGCCTTTGCCACCGGGATACTCCTCCTCAGTCACTGGCTCCAGGGATGCCTGCATGGACTATTGAGGTTTCGCCACGCGAGCGTCCTCCAGATGATCCACACGCTCGCGTTCGCTGTACTGGCAGTGCTTCTTGTCGAGCTGGCCGGTGCAACCGCCGCCTGGGCGCTCGCCGCTCACATCCTGGCCGGCATCCTGGCCATCGCGTGGGGATGCTGGATCGTCCGAGCAGGGCTTGCACAGGCGGACCGCGCGAAAGCGACTCCGACCGCAATTGGAAAGGAGCGCCTTCCTGTTCGTTCGTTCCTTGCGTTCAGCATCGGACTCTGCGTCGCGGGGGTCGTCGAGGATGCCTGGTCCCTGGTGGATCGCTTCGCCATTGTGCACGCGTACGAGGCATCGGCGGCGGGACGCCAGGCCATTGTCGGGCAGTACCACATCGCGTTCACGCTTGCCTCACCGCTGGCACTGCTCCTCGGCCTCTTCGGCACGGTCCTGCTCCCGTACGCCGCGTCGGCCTACGACACGCTTGGACCGGAGGAAGGTCGGCGGCGAATCGACGCCTCCATCCGGATGGCGTCGGTGGGCTTCCTCGTGGCAAGTCTCCCGCTCTGCCTGTTCGGCCGTCCGTTCGCTGCTCTGGTGCTGGGCCGCGACGAGGGGCTCTGGTGCGCCCTTCTGCCCTGGACCGTGGCGGCAGCGGGCATGAGTGGCGTTCAACACATCTACAAGGCATGGTTCGCCTGCCGAGGCCACCCCTGGCGTCTTGCGGCTCTATGGGGGGCGACACTCGCGGGCAACGCTGTCACGAGCGTCCTGCTGGTCCGCAGGCTGGGGCCGGTCGGCCCCGCAATCGCCACCGTTCTCTGGGCGATGGTCTCAGGAGCTGTGCTGCACGTGCTCGCCGGAGGCCTGAAGCGCCCCGGTGCCTTTCGCACTCTGGCAGCGGTCTGGCTTCCGTGCCTGGCGATCCTGCCCGGCGTTTTGCTCGTCGTCGTTACGGGGACTATCGTAATCATTTGCTTTGTGACCAATCTGCTGTGGAGCAGTGCAGAGCGAGATCTCCTTCTGGCCGAGCTGGCCGAGCTAGGTTTTGGTGGACGAAAGCCACGTCGGACGGAAGACGCCCGTTACGATCCGACGGCGGTCTCACCGGTCAGCTAGCGCACAGATCACGTCGAGAAAGGCGGGGGTTTGGCGTGAGAGGTAATGGTCCCATTCGAGTCACGTTCTTGTTCACCACGCTTGAGGTGGGTGGTGCGGAGCGAGTCGGCTGCGAGCTTGTCCGCCGCCTGGATCGTAAGAAGTTTCAACCCTCTGTGGTTTGCTTGAAGCACCTGGGCCCGTTTGGAACGGAGCTCGCAGCCAGTGGTGCCGTCCACGTTACCGCCGGCCTGAAACGGTCCCGGTACGATCCGTTCGCGGGTCAGCGGCTCGCAGAAGCCCTCCGCTCTCTCCGCCCACACGTGCTCTGCATGTTCGGCTCCGGTGGGGACCGCTCGTTCTGGGGGCGACTTGCTGCGGCCTGGGTTGGCGTTCCGGTCCGTGTGTGCTGTCCCCATTCAATGGGAAACTACGAACCGTGGGAACCGTACAACCGGCTGTTAAGCAGCCTCACCGACTGCTTCGTCGCGATCAGCGAACGGCACAGGCAATACCTGATTCGCGAGGCGCACCTACCGGCCTCGAAAGTTGTCGTGATCGAGAACGGGGTAGACATCGAGCGGTTTTCGCCCGGTGTTCGAACAAGTGGGAGTGAGCCTGCGGGACCGGTCCGCGTCGGGCTCGTGGCAGCCCTGCGGCCGGAGAAGAACGTGGCGATGCTGCTGCGTGTGGCCAAGCGATTGCGGGAAACTGGAGTTCCCGCCCAGTTCGTGATCGTCGGAGACGGACCCGAACGAACGCGGCTACACCGGCTTGCGAAAGAGGCCGCCCTGGAAGAGTGCGTGCAATTCCTGGGCTTTCGCGCGGACGTTGCTGAGCTCTACCGAACGCTCGATATCGTCGTGCTCACGTCCCGCTTCGAAGTACTACCGTGCAGCCTGATGGAAGCGATGGCGAGCGGTCTGCCGGTTGTAGCGACCAACGTTGGGGCAGTAGCGGACCTTGTCGAGGATGGCAAAACCGGCTTCCTCACGCCCCCGAACGATGTGGACGCCTTTTCGAGCCGACTGGCGCAACTCATCCAGGATGAATCGCTCCGGCAAAGGATGGGGCGCCAAGCACGGAAGCGGATCGAATCGCGCTTCACCGTCGAGCGAATGACGAAGCGGTTCGAACGGCTATTTGAGGATCTGCTGGACCGGCGTACCGCCAGTACGGGCTAACCGAACGGAAACGGGCAGAACCGTTGCCCTTTCGGCGTTGCACATGTCAGGCGCTAAAGCACGATGCGTCACCCGGTATCACGACCACCACAAACCGGCGCTCGAGCAGCTCGGGCATCCAGGCACCGCTCGTTTCGATCCATCGCAAGATGGCTCGGTGCCGTAGCTCTGTACTATACCGGGCTGTACCACCTGTACGCTCGTTTCCGAGACTCCTGGCTGGCCCCCTGCATCGTGATCGTCATGTACCACCGCATTCGGTGCGGTCCCCGTCCGGCGGCACTCACCAAGCTCGAGGAAGGCGTGGATTTCTGCCGGTTCCGGGAACACGTTCGGGCGTTGCGCGCCGTTGGTCCCCTGCGCACGGTGTGCGGCGCCTGGGATGACCTGCGCGCGGGTCGGCGCCGATCCTCGGTCGCCATTACCTTCGACGACGCGTACCGCGACATCCTGCCTGCCGTGGAATACCTGGTGCGGAGCGGTCACACGTGCACCGTCTATGCGGTGGTATCCGCATCGAAGCACGGCGAACTCCTCTGGTGGGACCGGCTCTCCGATATCGTCCGCCGTCTTACAAACCGGGCAGAGGGGGAAAGGGGAGTTTCCCAAAGCGACAACGCGCTGCACGTTGAGGCGAGCAGTCCCGGTAGCTCGCTGTATCTGAACGTGTCGGAACTTCGAGAACTCGCAAGGAGGGGGGTCGAGATCGGCGGCCACTCCGCCCGCCACCCGTTTCTGGGCCGGGTCAGCCAGGAGCGACTGCATCGGGAAATCGAGGAGAGCAAGAGGTTCCTGAGCCGTGAGGTGGGCATCTGGCCGGTCTCGTTCGCCTACCCCCACGGTTCCTGGTCGGAGGCGGCCCGGAAGGCCGTTCTTGACGCCGGATTCTGCTGCGCCGTAACGACGCACCCTGGGATAGCGGACCGAACCGACGATCCCGCCTTCCTGCCGCGCGTGCCGGCCGGCGATGAGACTGCTGCCACACTGGCTCTGCGAATCGTTCGTGCCGACCTGGCAAGGGTGTGGCGCAGGCGCCGTCAAACCCTGCGGTTCTCTGCTTGGCAACGCGCACTGGAATCCAAGGCCAAATTGCACGGTCAACGGTGGAGCAAGCGATGATACGCGTGGAGCTGATTTCGGGGCTGGACGGTCTGGAAGCTGTGCGCTCCGATTGGGAGCGACTCTGGACGAAGCTACCGGAACGCACCCCTTTCACGTCCTGGGACTGGTCGTACTACTGGTCGATCGCTTTCGGCGACGTGGCACGCCCCGTCCTACTCGTCGCCAAAGACGGCGAAGAAACGGTAGGAATTGCCCCGCTGGCCGACTACGGGTCGGGACGATTGTTCATGCTGGGTGCGCCTAAGGTCCTGGCCGAGTACGTGAGCTTCCTGTACGAGCCCGAAATTGCCGACGACGTGCTCCACGCTTTCTTTGATTACCTCCGACGGGGCGACGGATTGCGCTGGCGGTTTCTTCAGGTCGTGCACGCCGATGCCGGCGGTCGCTTCGCAGCCGCAGCTGCCGAGCACACCGACCTGGCGCCCTTCGTCCAGCCAGGAGGCCGGTGCTGGCTGACCGAGCTTCCGGCGTCGGGCGAGCCGCAGCTCAGCACGCTCAAGAAATCCCTCCGCCGTTCGGTCCGGCGCGTGCTTAAGCTGAACCCGGACGTCACCGTGCGGACCACAACGGATGGTCTCGACTTGGATGTGGCGTGGCAGGCACTGGTGACGACCCACCAGGCACGCTGGAACGCTGTCGGAGAGCCCGGCGTCTTTGCTTCCAGGCGGTTCCACGATTTCCACAAGCTCCTTGCGTCGCACTGGTGTCCGGAAGGCCGCGCCGTGCTGATTGTTCTCAGCGATGGCAACCGTCCGGTTGCCGCTGAGTACGTCTTTGTCGATCTCGATACAGCCTACGGCTACGCTGCCGGAATGCTGCCGGAGTACCGTCGGCGAGCAGTTGGTGTGCTGGCTCTGTACCACACCTGGGTGTACTGCGTCCAGAGGGGGCTGAAGTACCTGGATCACTTAAGCGGCGACGAAGAGTACAAGAGGCGGTGGGCGCACCGGCAACGACCGCTTGTCAACATCCGTTTGCGCGGCCCCGGATTGCGAGCAGCGTGCGAGCATGCATTGGTGGCAGGTTGGCGAGCGACGCGGACAACGCTGCGAGACCTGTGTCCCCGTCCGCTCCGTTCCGCCATCCGCTACGTCCGTAAGCACGCCGCGCGTGCTCTCTCCGGCAAGGCAAGGCAGCCGCAGCATCTGGCGGCGCCGCAAGCATCCACCGCGAAGTAGGCAAGGGGCTCGGTAGCTTGCGCGTTCAGCTCTAGCGTCCGCGGAAGAAGAAGCCCCGGCCGAACGGGCCGCCGAAGGGGGGGCGGAACCCGCCGAACGGGGGCCGAATGCCGCGCGGGCCGCCTTCGCGCCCCTCTTCCCGTTCCTCCTCACGCCGTCCTCGTCGGCGCTCCTCGGAACCTTTCCTGCTTTCCGTGCTGATCCCCTGCAAGCCAAGCAGCGCTTCCTTGATCTGGCTGGGCGTTGCGTTACGCACCGCGATGATGCGGACGGTCTCCTGCTGCTGCGACGCCAACGCCGCCTGGTCAAGCGTTCGAACGAGTTGTTCGATCTCCCGATAGAGGGGCTCGCTGCACGAGACGATGATCGAATTGGACGTCGTGTCCACGCCTACCGTTAGCCGATTGTTGTTGGACGAAGCCGGAGGCTGAGGCCCGCGTCTGCCGAAGAAACCGAACCCTCTTCCCGGCGGCGGCGCGGGCTGCTGACCGCCACCGCTGATGTAGCCGGCGTACACGTCGCGGATGACCTGGGCAATCTGCTCCGCGTCGCCGTAAGCAACCGGGATGATGCGGGGTCGTGGCAGCGCACTATCGATGGGGAGATCCTCGCGATCAAGCACCTGCTCGATGAGCTGGCGGGCGCGCTCGATCTCGTTTGGACTACCGCTGAGTATGATCGAGTTCGTCCTGGGCTCGGGTACGATGCGAAGCGTTTCCTCCTGCTGCTGTCGGCCACCAAAGAAGAAGAACGGAAAAATCGGTCGGTTGTCGGTTTCGGTAAGCAACTGCTCCAGTACGCTTGCCACCTGGGTCGCATCTGCATAGCGAAGGGGGATTACCACGAACTGCGGCCCCGCCGCCTGCTGCGTCAGTGCTTGAATGATGCGGTACGCTTCGTCCAGGGCTTGCGGATCATCGGATGCAATGACCAATCCGTTCGGGCCGGGATAAATGATGACGCTGGGCGGCTGCTGTGTCTCCCCACGCCCCTGCCCCTGCGTCTGCTCGGTGGGCCCCTCCTGCTTCGGCGTTTCGGCACCGCTTTCAGCCCCCTTCGCATCGGCAGCTGGCGTCTGTACAGCTTCGTCCGCCTGCACTTGCGTTCCATCCGGTAGGAGGATGCTTACGAACCGCACATGGGGCCGGCTATGCACGCCGGCGTCGGGTGCCCCCCTTCTGGGCAAACGATCGGGCTGGTCCTCCCGAGGCGGCTGAGGCGAGCCCTGGGGGCCGGTAGGCTGAGGTGGTCCCAGACGGGGCCGAGGCGTCCTACTCCGCGACTCGGGCATGATCACCTTGATCGGGTTGGGACGAGGCCAAATCTGGCGGAGCCGGTTGGCCAGCTCCTGAACATCGACGCCCGTCAGCGGTACCACCCGCACCCGATCGCTCCCCTGCCCGGAGGTCAGCGCGTGGTACTCTCCCAGCGACGCGAGCACCCGACGGATCTCCTCGATCTGCGACTTCGAAGCGCGGATCACCAACCGGTTCCGTGAGGTATCCGCCTGGATGCGCGGCTGGCCGGGACGGATAATCGGTCGCCCGCGAAAATCGGTCTGGCCTGAGCCGAAGAGCTCGTTGAGCAGGTCTTCCGCGGCGACGGCATCCAGGGTGGTGAGCTGAATGACCACGGTTTCCCGTCCGCCCTCT
This sequence comes from Planctomycetota bacterium, assembly GCA_026981825.1. Taxonomy (GTDB): domain Bacteria; phylum Planctomycetota; class Planctomycetia; order JALXBF01; family JALXBF01; genus JALSID01. The sequence goes on along the minus strand of JALSID010000221.1, from coordinate 6,346 downwards.
TCGAAATCCCGAACCAGCCGCTCGATCGTTGCATGCTCGCTTTCCGGTGCGATCGCCACCACCGCGTTGTTCGATTGATCGGCCGAGAAGCGAACCGACGGGTTCTCCTGGTAGATAACCCGCAAAGCCTCGACCAGGCTCTCGGCGTCGCCATCCGCCAGCCGGTACACCCGCAGCACGGGGGTCTGTACCTCTTCCCCCAACGTGTCACGCGGCACATCGATCATTTTGATCATCTCTTCGACCTGCGCCAGGCGGTCCGGCGGAGCAGCGACGAAGAGCGTGTTCGTGTATTCGTCCACGCTGGTTGTCATGGACGGAGTCGTCTGCTGCTGTTGGGGTTGAGTCGGGGGGCGCCGCTCGGCTTCGGGCCCGCGACCGCCGCCGAAAGGAAACCCGCCAAAGCTTCTCGACTCGCCACGCCCAAATCTTTGGGCGAAGAACGCCCTCATCCGCTCCCGAAACGCCTCGCGGGGATCACGGCTCGACCTCGACGAGCTTGCCTGGTTCTGCCGGGGAGGTAAGCCAAGGATGTCGCGAACAACCACCTCCACCGAGCGAGCCGACGCGTACTTCAGCCGGAAAGCACGGAACTTCACCTGCACCGCATGCTCGCCGCTGGAAAGCTTCTCCAGGTAATCCCGGATGAGGCGGGCGCTCTCGGCGGTGTCGGTAACCATCAGGGAGTTGATGCTCTTCAGCGCCACCACCTTGCCGTACTCGCTCTTCAGTTGTTCCACCTCCGAAGCGATCTCGCTCGCATCCACCCCCTCAACGGGCAGAACCACCGTAACGAACTCCGTCCTGCCCCGCTTGTCAAGCTCCTCGGGTGAGACACGGGGAATCAGTTCAGCCGGGACGCCCTGCTCGATGGAGATAACCTTGAGGAAGTTCCCCTTGCGCACGATGTAGAAGCCCTCGGGGATAAGAGCCTCGTTGAGCACATCGATCACCTCGGGAAGCGTGTACTTGTTCGGATCGTGGACGTAGTTGAAAGTGCCGGGCGGTGTCGCTTCGATCTGGAGCGCCAGGCCCGAAACCTCAGCTAGCCAGTTCAGGACCTGCTCCCAGGGGGCACTCGCAAACGCAAATTGAATAGACCGCTCATCGGGCGGAATAGGCGTCATCCGCCGGACGACCCGCTGTCCGCCCTCGGTGCGCTGAGCAGCCGCCGTAGCCTGGTCGCCGCTTTCGGGCTTCCTGACGCTTCCCCCTTTCGCCTCGTCCTCCTTCTGGGCGCGTGCATCCGAACGGCCCTCTTCGGCCGCCTGGACCGCCGCTTGCGCCGCATCCGATGTGTTCGAGCGCAGCTCCTGCCGTGGCTCTCCGGTAACCTGGGGACGATTCCGTTCCACTTGAGCGAACGCTGCGCCGCTGCTCGACAGGGCCAAGAGGAGACCGAAGGTCCAGCAATTTCGGAGAACTGCCCGACACACTGCTCTCATGTCTAACTCCCCATCGGCACTCGACCTGGTCTCGTTCGCTACAAGGCACGCCAGCCCATTTCTACTCAGCCGGCAAAGGGTGATCTTCGCTTCACGGCGGCGAATCGCTCAGGGCAACTCCCGCCGACTCTCCGCCATCACCTTCCCCTGCAGACTCAGCTCGGCCCGTCTGCAGAGCCTGTTTGAGATTCTGGCCCAGGAGAACCGTAACCTCCCGCGGTGGCGATTCGGTCACTTCCAGGACAACACCGCGGCCATCGATCCGAACCACCCGGCCGTGCACACCACCGAACTCGAAAGATTCCCCCTCCCGCAAGCGATAGAGCTTGTTGTTCAGGCGGTCGTAGAACCAGATCTCTTCCTGTCCTCCCGCCACCACGCATCCGACCGCATAGATGAATTCCCGTTCATCGATGGGCGGCGCGGACCGCGCCGCCGCCTCTCCGACAATCGGCGGTGGGGGGCGATAGGGTGAAAGAATGTTTTTCTCCGTGATCAATCTTGTCAGACTGACCTCGATACCAAGGGCGGCCAGCGATTCGGGCGTCGGCTTCAACGTCCCTTCAAACTCGGTTGGAGCATCCTTCAGCGCGACTGCCTCCACACGCATCTCGATGTCCAGCTCATCCCCCCCGTTGCGGCGGCGAACGATGAGCTGCCGAATCTCGTGCAGCACGTCCACCCCGTAAAAGTAGCGGAGCAGTTCGACCAGTTGGCGAAGCGAGCCGCGACCACGTACGGTGTACGGCAACCGCGTCATCACATCCCCTTGCGGAGACGGCGGCATCGTGGTCACTGACGCATCGGACAGTCCCGCTGCGGAAACGGCCGTCAGCAAAAACTCCTGGTACATGCTCTGCGCACGGGGGATATCCGAAGGCAGGCTCTTCTTCAGCCAGGCTTCGTACTGCTCCTGGGCCCGCAACACCTGACGCTGTTGCAGTCGCTTTCGGCTGATCTCGGTCTGAAGGGTAGCCAGTTGGGCCTGGCGCGAGCGAAGCGGTTCAAGCACGAACCACTGCAGCAGACCGTAGGCGATGTAACCGCCCACCACAACCAGCACAATCGTAAGAAGCCTTCGCTCGCGAGGGTTCAGCATGTCGCGTTCTGTCGTCCCGTCCAGGTTTTCCGCGGACCACGTGATCCGTGCCTGCCATAACCTCCTTTCCCATAGGAAGTTTTGACAACGACCATCCCTACGGACCGTACGGAGCCGCCTGGCATCGGCTCACGCCACAGCGGCGGTACCGGCAGCATCGTCCGCCCTTTGTATCCTACCGCGCCTGGCCCTGCGGAATGCGCGGTCACGACTCGCGCTGCACCACCTCCTGGGCTAGCCCGGCGACGCCGCTCGCCGGCGCGCCACAGTCTCACGCCCGCCGGCACGTGCCGCGCTGGCAGCGCCGGCTGCCTTGGGCTTCTCTACCAACACCGACACCTCACTCTCGAACCGCCACTGGTAGTCCCGCCTCCGGGGGACCCTCTGCACTCCACCACGCGGTCGCGCCCGAAAGCGCGTCCCAGAATTCAACGCCGTGTGAAACTCCGCGACGTCATCCAGCGAGCGGGCGTATCCCTCGATCACGACCCGAAGCTGTCCGTTGTCCCCCCGCCGCAGGCTCACCGTGTCCAGATACACCCGCTCCGTGCTCGGGAAGACACGGGACAGGTCGCCAAGCACATGCAGCCAGGTGACGCGAGTGCTGCCGTTGCCGAGCCATGCCTCGATCGTCTGATGCTTCTTGAGCAACGGCGCCGCTGCTTGCAAAAACCGGTCAAGTCGTTGCTGCTGGCTTCGACGGACCTCGATCTCCCGATCCAAGCTCCGTACCGTCCAGAGCGTCCAGGCGCCCAGGATCAGGGCCAGACAAACTCCTGCGGCTGCCAGCGCGAGCACGCGCCTGGACGGCAAGCGAGACTCGGGCTCGGGCATCTTCGGCCGCGCAATATTCAGCGGCCAGCGGTCTGGATAGGCGATCAGAGCGCCGGCAAGAGCCGCCCACGCCACGCGACGGTCGTGGTCAATGACCTCGTCCAGCTTCCGCACCCGTAGCTCGGCAAACGGGTCATAAAGCACCGGCCTCAGCCCCGCTCCCTGAACCGCACGCACCAGCGAATCCCCCTCGCCCGATGGCCCGGGAACCAGCGCCGCTTCCAGAGCAGCACCCGCGGGGTGGTGCTGAACCAAGAGCGCGGTCCGAGTCAGCTCCTCACGCAGATCCTCTTCGCCGGAGCTCCCGGAGCGGAGCGTCCGGACAAGGGTTAGCCTACCCTCGACGAGTACGGGAACCTCGAGGAAAACGCCGTTCGAGTAGAGAACCGCTACCGCGCCCCGCAACTCCTGCCCCGCCACACTCCGTGCACTCTGGGCGACCAGGAAAGGACGTGGCACAACGGCGGTCAATTCGCACTCCAGATTCTCCGCCAACCGCCGGCAGGCGGTAAAAACCTCGTCGGTGACGGAGGCCACGAGAGCGAGTAGCTGGGCCGATGGTTCCCCCCCACGCGTGAGGATCACGTAATCCAGGTGCGCCTTCTCGGGCGGAACCCCCAGCTCGCGGCTCGCCTGGAACCGAACAATGCCCGCCAATTCGTTATCCGGCGCATTCGGCACCCAGAGCTCGCGAAAGGTAACGAGCGACCGCCCCAGAGTCACGACCAGACCCGAGAGCCGCTCGACGCCCGCCGCATGGAGCCGCCGCACGGTTTCGGCCACCCAGTCCGCCCCGCTCGCCAGGCTAGCCTCTTCGGCGCAATACTCGAGCGCAACGTTGCGACGCCCCAAGGTCGCGACCGCAACGCGCAGAGATACACCATCCCATTCCACAAACGCTATCCTGGCCACCTAGCGGCTCCAGATTCGCACGCGATTAAACCTCCCCATAAATAAACAGCGCTACCCAAGATTGGTGTCGCACGGGAAGGCGAACTTCCCCCGGCGCCAACGGCCCTCGATGGCAGAGGAAGAGACGCACAAGAGCAGACGGAACCCGGGACCCTAGCCTCGGCCTGGGCACCCACGGCTAGGGAGCTGTCGTTATCCCGGCGGTCGTGAGCAGGGTTCGGCCGTCGATCCCTCTGCCAAAACGGCTCAGGTCCTGCCAGGCGCGGACCCGCGGGAGCGTCCCGCTTACGTCCACCACCGCTTCCACGCGCGCCTGCACAGGTAAGCCGGGGAAGCAGCCTATGGCTTGCACCCGGTAAACAAAGCTGCGACCGGTAAGGTACCGCTCAAACCGCATGTACTCTTCCGGTGTCAACACACCGTCCGTCAGCAACCAGGCCATGCCGGTGCTGGCCGCCGACCCGCCGAGTTCGGCCCCAAGGGGCCGCGCGGTCAGAATCAGATCCGCATAGTCCTCGGTCATGCCCGGCACGGCCAGAAGCGCTTCCCGGCTGGCCGTATTGACATTGATCCGACCATAGAACAGCTCCTGGTCCGCTTGGGTCGTCGTACGATCGAGCAGATCAGGCAAAAGAGAATCGAGCGTGCTGTCGGTCAACGGGCTTTCTAGCTCTTCGGTCCTCGGCTGCCCGTTCTCGTCCCGCTCCGCCAGCCGCGCCAATACCCTGGCGTTGATCAGCTCCGCAACCGATGCGATCTCCCGTTGCGGACCTTCCGAAGCATCCAGCCCAACAAGCTCCTGCACGCTCGACCCTTCCCCCTGCTGTTCGTCCGATGGCGCGCCTGGCTGCCCACCCGACGGCTCCACAGCCGCCTCGACCTCCTCTCTTTGGCTCGTCCCATCTCCCTGCCCGGCTTGCTCTTGTCCCCCTTCGCCGCCACCGTCCCCTTCATCTCCCTCGCCCCCACTTTCTTGCTGTGGACCGAACAACCGGTAGGCCACCACGAACCGAGCGAGTTCCTCGCCAAATTCGGCCGCAAGCTGGTCATACAACGCCTCGAGGTCGTTGCTGTTCAGGTCGATGCGGGGTTGCCCGGTGCTGTCCAGGTTCGGTTCGACGCTGTACAACGTGTAGTTCCGGGCGATCCCCCGATCCAGAGTGCCGTCGGCATCGTCGTAGGGGTACGTGTCTGCTCCGTCGTTCTCGTTCCAGTCAAGCACGCCGTCGAAGTCGGCGTCCTCCCCGTAGAGGATGCGGGGTGTGACGCCGCGCACCAGCAGCAACTCTTCCATTGCAACAATCTTGCCGTTACGAGGCTCGTAGGGCGGCGATAGCCCCTGGTACGTCTCGGATTCCGCACCTTCGCTGCGCGGATCATCGTCCGGATCGATCCAATCGAATACGGCATCCGCCACTTCCGGCGTGATGGACGGCAAGTAGAGCAACGGGTTCTCGTAGGTGCGATCGCCCGAGCCTTCTTCGCTCTGCTCCCCGTCGCTCCTCGCCGTATCACCTTGGCCATCCGAGCCGCTTTCCTGGCCTTCCCCCGTCGGGTTCGGTTCGCGGTACCATTCGGTGGCCAGCACGTTCAGATTCGGTCGTGCGGTCTCGTCCGTGATACCGAAGCGGACCTGCGTTACGGAGTTGCCCGACTCGTCAGGTGCAACGCAAATGAAGTAGGGGGTCTCGTTGTCCACGGTACCCGTGATGGACAGTGGCATCGGTTCGAAGACGGACGGATCGTCCAGGGGGGCAACGCCCAGCTCCCCTTTCAGCTTCAAATCCAGCAAGAACGCCTCCACGTACACGACGGCCGACTCGGCAGCCAGGCGAGCCTGAACCATTCGGCCCCGGTTCTGCACCGCCGCCGCTTCAGTACTGAGCAGGTAGGAAAAGCTGTATGCACCCAGCGCAAGCATGGCCACCAGGACCAGGACGGCCACCAAAATCAGACCGTCTCTGCGGTGCACCACCGGGGCCCCCGTGGAACGGGACCTCGCTGCTCGCTTCTGTACACTCGGCTCTGTCACCACCTTCAATGTCACCCTCCACAC
>JALSID010000220.1 GCA_026981825.1 Planctomycetota bacterium | reverse complement strand
CCTGTGCTCGGGGCGTTCGATGTGTCCGTAGAGCATGGTGGCGTTGGAGCGGATGCCCAGAGCATGGGCGGTCCGGTGGATTTCGAGCCATTCGTCCGCGTCAGCTTTGTGTTCGCAGATTTTCTCCCGAACTTCCGGATGGAAGATCTCCGCCCCGCCGCCTGGCAGGCTGCCCAGCCCGGCCTCGCGCAGAATCGCGAGAATCCTCTCGTACGGCAGGCCGGTCAGCTCCCGGAACCAGTGGATCTCAACCGCGGTGTACGCCTTGATGTGCAATTCGGGGGCTGCCTCGTGCACGTGGCGGATCACGTCCACGTACCAGTCGAACTTTTTCAGATGATGCAGGCCACCTACGATGTGGATCTCGGTGGCGCCGCGCTCATGTGCCTCCGCCGCGCGTTCCCGAATCTCCTGGAACGACATGACGTACCCCTTGGGCGACCTCAAGTCGGCCCGGAACGCGCAAAACACGCACCGGTACACGCAGATGTTGGTGGGGTTGAGGTGGACATTAACGTTGTAGTAGGTGTAGTTCCCGTTCCAACGTTCCCGTACCTGGTTGGCCAGCTCTCCGATCGTGTGCACGTCGCGGCACTGGAAGAGGAAGAGCCCGTCGTCGAAGGAGAGGCGTTCGCCGTTGACGACCTTCTCGCGAATCTCCTGCAGCCGAGCCTCGTCTTGCGCCACGGGTTGCTACTCCACCTGGTTCCACCTTCCACGGTTCGATCCGCGCCCGCCCTCGGTTGTAGATTCTACCCGCCGGCACCGTCCCCGACAGCTCAGCTCCGCGGCCACGATGCGTCAGGCGACCGATAAGCGTTGACATATGCGGACTCTTTGATATGATGGAGACGTCGGTAGTTGATGTGCCGGATACCCGACAAGCCGGGAGGCGGCCAAGATGTTGCGAATCGACGGTAGACCCTATGGTGGTTTCTGCGACGGCATGACGCGTCGCAATTTCCTGAGGATCGGCGGTCTCGCGATGGGGGGCCTGTCGCTACCGCAGATCCTGCAGGCGGAAGAGCGGTCCGGTATCCGCAACAATCACAAGGCGGTCATCATGATCTACCTTCCGGGGGGGCCGCCGCACCAGGACATGTGGGAGATCAAGACGGAAGCTCCTGCCGAGATTCGGGGGGAGTTCAAACCGATTCCCACGAAGGTCCCCGGCATCCAGATCTGCGAGTTGTTCCCCCGTCTGGCCCGCATCATGGACAAGCTCGTCGTGATCCGTACGATCGTGGGCTGCGTAAACCGACACGAGTCACACATGTGCCTGAGTGGTTACCCGTCGGTCGGGGGGAATCAGCCGCCGGGGGGCCGGCCCTGTGTGGGTTCGGTTCTTGCCAAGTTGTTTGGCCCGGTGGATCGGTCTGTTCCTCCTTTTGTTGGTCTGGCGCCACCGATGGGGCACATGCCCTGGGCGAACCCTGGTGAGCCCGGTTTCCTTGGGCCGGCCTATGCTCCGTTCCGTCCACAGGGGCCGGGTATGGCCGACATGAAGCTGAACGGGATCACCCTGGAGCGACTCTCCGATCGAAAGCGGTTGCTGGCGGCTCTGGATCGGTTCCGGCGCGAGTGTGATGCCGACGGCAGCCTGGAAGGGTTGGACGCGTACACGCGGCAAGCGTTCGACGTACTCACCTCAAGTAAGCTCGTTGATGCTCTGGACGTCGAAAAGGAAGACCCCCGTGTTCGCGACCGTTACGGCCGCGGTTCGGCGAAAAAGATGGCCGATGGGGGGCCGAGGTTGCTGGATCAGTTTCTTGTGGCCAGGCGGTTGGTGGAAGCGGGGGTCCGGTGTGTGACGCTGGCGTTTAGCCGGTGGGATTGGCACGGTAACAACTTCGGCCGTGCCCGACAGGACATGCCCATGCTCGATCAAGGGGTTTCCGCTCTGGTTGAGGACCTCGATGCACGCGGCATGCTCGACGACGTGACCGTGGTGGTCTGGGGCGAGTTCGGCCGGACACCGCGGATCAACAAGAACGCAGGGCGTGATCACTGGCCTGCCGTCTCGTGCTGCCTGCTTGCCGGAGGCGGCATGCGGACGGGCCAGGCGATCGGCAAGACAAACCGGTTGGGTGAGGTTCCCCAGGAACGCCCCGTGCACGTGCACGAGGTTTTCGCAACGATCTACCACAACCTAGGCATCGACGTTAAGAACACAACCCTTATCGATCCGACGGGACGGCCTCAGTATCTGGTGGATATTCGAGAGCCGATCCGCGAACTGGTTTGAGCGAAGCTGTCGCTGACCAACCCACCGGCGTCACGCGTTCGCGTGGCGCCGGTTTTTTCGCCGTCCCCAACGGCGCCGCAAAGTGCACCAACGACTGCCGGGCACCGTTACTCAGGTCGGTTGCTGTCTGGGCCAGCCGTTGGTGTCGCTCCAGAGCCATATGGAACTGACCGTCCACTCGGCGGTTCCTCGGCGGCAGAGGCGGTGGGGCCAGTTCCTGATCCCTTGGCGAGAAGATCGCTGCGCCACCCGTTTCGCCTTGCACAGCGATTCCGGGCGGCTAACATTGTGTGATCGTGCTGCGATTGCGTAGTGGGACCATACCACCATGGGCTAGGGGGTTAGGCACTGCTATGGCGAATCGTGAAACCGCCGGATTGATGGATCGAATCGTTTC
>JALSID010000219.1 GCA_026981825.1 Planctomycetota bacterium | reverse complement strand
GGAGTTTCGGATCTATCCAGATCGGAGGATCGCAGTATTGCTGACCTTCGAAGCCGCTTACGGTGCCGTTGTCTTCGAGGACACGAAGGAGGGGCTATTTGGCGTTCGCGTGCATCCTCAGCTTAGGGAGCGAGGGGGCAATGGCACGATTGTCAACTCGCGTGGCGAACGGACCGAACGGCAGTGCTGGGGCAAGACTGCTGACTGGGTGGACTACTTCGGCAAGATTGACGGGGTGCCGGTGGGGATTGCCATGTTCGACCATCCGGACAATTTCCGGCCGAGTAGATGGCACGTTCGAGCGTATGGGCTGTTCTCTGTGAACCCCTTCGGCGAGCATGCCTACACGCGGGGCAGAAACCCGGCGAAGCCTGTGCATCTGCCAAAAGGCCGGTCGCTGACGTTACGCTACGGCGTCTACTTCCACAGCGGGGACACGGCAGCGGGTCGGGTGGCAGAACGCTACCGCCGGTTCGTCGAAGACATGAGGAAAAAGTAGATTCTGCTTTCCGGCGGGTCGCGGTTTTCCTGAACCCCCCGCTCGCGTTCCTATCCCCGGGGGGAGAACGGCGAAGCGAAGCGCGGTAATCGTTCTCGAAGCGGACCGAGCGCCGCCGGAACCTGCTGGAGCCCGCTTTTCGCCAGGCTGGTCGGAGGACGAGGAGGACTCCGGCTCTGTTGGACGCGGCCGGTGCTCCGCAGGACAAGCGAGTGCTCGGCCGCATGCAACAGGGGCGCCGTCCGCGAGCTCCGGCCCCCCTGCGACAAGCCGACCTGCCGGGCCGCAACGTCCCCCCGTTACCGACGCGGCGCCCGCTCGGTGCTCAGGGGGCTGCTCTGTGCGCCAGGCGTCTCTACAGCAGGTCCAGGTTCCGCATCGCTTGTTCACAGAGCGTAGCGGTCTTTTCTGGTCCGAAGCGTCCAACGTCGACAACGAGGTCGTAGATGTGGGGGTCGTTTGGATCGGCATGGAAGTACGTGCGTATGAACTGGTTGCGCGCCCAGTCCGTCCGGTCGACCCAACGCTCTGCGTCGGCCGCCGACCAGCCGGAGCTCTCCGCGACGAACTGCACGCGATAGCGCTTTGGTGCAACGAGCCGGACGGCCAGGCCACGTTCCCTGGGAAGGATGAACTGCGCCCCGCGCCCGATGAAAACGCACTTTTCTGCACACGCCAACAGCAGAATCGTCTCGGTCAGGATGTGCACGTACTCTTCGTGCGAGATCGCCTTCCGATCGAGCCAGCGGTAGACGGTGTCCTGGAACCAGTTCGAGGTGGTCTCGTCCACGGTGCCCAGGACCGAAACCGGAAGTTTGTATTCTTTGGCCATGAATTCGAGGAGTTCCTTGTCGTAGATCTTGAAGCCTGTCTTCTGGGCGAGCACCTGTGCGACTTCGCGCGCTCCGACGCCCGCCTCCCGGGAAATGGCGATGTAAGGTTGGACTTGCTGAGCGACGGCAGTTTCCGGCGCGGCAGTCGGCGCCTGCGCCAATCGGCGTAGGAACTCCGCCCGCCTGAGCTGTGCTTCGGCAGCTCGGGCAATAGCTTCCAGCTCCGCACGCGAACGTGGTCCCGTACTGGCCATGCCGATCTCCTGTTGCAACCACGAACAAACCAAGTTGGTGTTTGCCCTCAGTCTAACCGGAAAGAGCGACCAGGAACAGTCGCCCCCACCGCGACAATCTGGCCGATCGCCCCAATGGCCTGAGCAAGAATCGGGCCAAAGCCTTAGCGGCCCCGCGAGAGGGGCACGGCGCCGCGGCCTGCCAGGCAACGGGCCTGTCCCCGAATCTGCGAAAAGGTACGGAGGTTGCATCTCCAGAACCGGTGGAACGTGCCCGCTCACGGCGGGGGAGGGCAGCAATGGTTGGTACAGCTCGTCTCCGGAATGGCGCGGGCCTGCGGGAGCCTGCCCCGCTCGTCGAGGCCCTGCTCAAACCGTCCGCCTATTGCCATCACGTGACAGACGTCGAGTTGCGAGAAACCCATATCTCGTGGGTCTTTCTCACCGATGACCGCGTGTACAAGGTGAAGAAACCCGTGCGCTTTCCGTTCCTGGACTTCAGTACGCTGGAACGCCGCCGGCGGGCGTGCGAGGCGGAGGTCGTGTTGAACCGAAGGTTGGCCGGCGACGTCTACCTTGGGGTCCTGCCGGTGCAGCGTCTGGCCGACGGTCGGATCTGCGTGGGCGAGCAAGGGGGAGAGACGATCGACTACGCTGTGGCCATGAAACGTCTGCCGGCGGAGCGCATGATGGATTGGCTGTTGGATCGCCGCAGGGTCACCGCGAGCGACGTACGGCGGCTGGCTCGGCGGTTGGTGGAGTTCTACCGGACGGCGCGGCGCAGCCCGGAGTTCGCACGGTATGCGACGAGGGAGGCGATCGAGGAAAACGTGCGCGACAATCTGGAAACGCTGATGCGGCGGCCAGACGTGTTCGGTTGCGAATTGCTGCGCCGTCTGGAGTCCGCGCAGTTGCAGTTCGTGTGGATGTGGGAGCACCTGTTCGAGGATCGGATCGCCGCGGGCTATGTGTGTGAGGGTCACGGGGACCTCCGCCCGGAGCACATCTGCCTGATCGATCCGCCTGCGATCTACGACTGCGTCGAGTTCTCGGAATCGCTCCGGGTGAACGACGTGGTGAACGACCTGGCTTTCCTTGCCATGGAACTGGATCTGGCCGGGGAGGCCGACCTGGCGGAGGCTTTGTTTGAGGAGTACAGGCGCGCCTCGGGCGATTTCGTGCCACGTCCTCTGGTGCAGTTCTACAAGGCGTACCGTGCCCTGGTAAGGGCGAAGGTCTCTCTCTTGCGGGCGGCTCAGCAGCCACCGGAAGCGGCGGCGCGGATGCTAGAACGGGCGAGGGATTACGCATGGCTGGCAGCCTCGTACGACGCGGAATACCACGTCCCGTTGGCCATAGCCGTGATTGGGCCGTCGGGTGCGGGGAAGACGACGCTGGCATGTGAGCTGGCCGGGCGGATCGGGGCGATGGTGGTCCGCAGCGACGCCGTCCGGCAGAAGCTGGCGGGGAGACGCGAGCCGGATGCGCCGCCGGAGACAGGGATTTATGCCCCCGCTATGACGAGGCGTGTCTATGAGGCTCTGGTGCGGGACGCAGAGTACCAGGTGCGGGAGAACCGCACCACCGTGGTGCTCGATGCGACCTTCTCCAGCCGTAGCCAGCGCGAGCTGTTCAGGCGGTGCGCCTCCGCGTGTGGTATGCCGTACGCCTTCCTTTATTGCGACGTCCCCCCGGAGGTGGCCATGCGCCGTGTCGTTGACCGCCGCAGCCGCGGCGTTGACATTTCCGACGCGCGGCCTGAGATCGTGGCCCGGCACTACACGCTTTTCGCCATCGCCAGGGATCTCACCCGCCCCGACGTCTGGCGCGTGGACGCAACGGACGCAACCTCGGCGGTCACCCAGGCGATGGAGTATCTCAGGCCTTTCGTGGCCGCGCTGACGGGCAAGTGAGCTGGAGGACGGATCAGTCGAACGGCCGGCCGCGGCTGAGCGTGGCGGAGCCGGATCGGTTTGCCCGGTGAGCGTGCTCCGCGATAGACTAAGAGCACGGGCGCGCATGGTGTGGTGGACACGCCGTGCAGCCCGTTTTTTCGTTATGTGGAACGGGGACGTGAGGAGCCGGGGATGAATCGGCGGTTTTTTCTTGCCCTCCTGACAAGACTGATCGGTCTCGGCACTGCGGTGGCGGCGGCTATTCCGGGCCTGCGGCTCCTGCTCGATCCCCTCCGGCAAAAGGGCTCGGCTGCCAAGCGGTACCGCGTTGCCCCCTTGGAAGCAATCCCCCCCGGCACGCCGGTGCGGTTTGCCGTGCGGGGTCAACGCATCGACGCCTGGAAGGTTTTCCCAGAACAAATCCTTGGCTACGTGTGGGTCTTCCGCGCAGCCGAAAGCGGTAACGGCGGGGAACCGCATCTGCGCGTGTTCAGCGCCACCTGCCCCCACCTGGGATGTACAGTGGACTACCGAACGGACAAATCCAGCTTCTTGTGCCCGTGCCACGGCGGCGCGTTCACCAACACCGGTGACCGGATCCCAGACGAAACCCTGGGCTACAAGAACCCGGCGCCCCGCGGGCTGGATCCCCTGCCCTACGAACTGGTTCGCGACGAAACGGGTAAGGTGTGGCTCGAAGTGGAGTTCCAACGGTTCGAATTGAACACCCCCGAACGTAAGCCGATAGCTTAGCACGCCCGATTTGCTCAGAAACGAATCCTGCTGAAAAGCACCGCGGAGATTCCAGCAGTGGCCGAAAACGTTCCCTCCGCTTCCGGTCTGAAGAACTGGCTCAACGCACGAACCGGGTGCTGCTCAGCGCTGAGATGGTGGCGTAACCGCCCTGTCCCAGGTGGTCCTGCGTGGTGGAAGGTGACGGGTGCCCTGCTGCTTTGGCTGGTCGTCCTCGAGTTCGTCAGTGGTATCCTGCTGATGCTGGTCTATACCCCATCGGCAACGGACGCCTGGGCAAGTCTGGTTTACCTGGAAGAGCGTATCGCCGCCGGAGCGGTTGTTCGTGCCATCCACTTCTGGGCTGCGCAGGCGCTGCTTGTCGTGGCCGGTCTACATCTCGTGCGTCTGCTCATCACCCGTGCGTACCGCGCCCCCCGGGAGTTGCTTTGGATCTCCGGTCTTCTGCTCGCAGGCCTGCTTGTGGCGTTCTGCGTGACGGGAAACCCCCTTCCCTGGAGCCAGAAAGCGTACGGCCAGATCGAGGTGGAGATGCACATCATTGGCTCGATACCCTTGGTTGGTCCCGTCGCACAGCGTCTTCTGATGGGGGGCACCGAGCTCGGCCAACGCACGCTCAACCACCTGTACACACTGCATGTGGCGGTGCTGCCGCTGCTGCTGGTCCTCTTCGTCGGCTTTCACCTTTCTCAACTTGTCCGCCTCGGCCGCAGCAACGGCTCGGCTGACTCGGAAGAGCTGCCCTATTTCCCGCATCAGTCGATCCGCAATGCCGTTGCCGTTGCGGTCGTGGTTGGGGCCGTGCTGGTGCTCAGCTATCGATACCGTGCCCCCCTGGGACCACCTGCAGACCCGGTGCTGCCCTCCTCGCCGCGTCCGGAGTGGTACTTCCTCGCTCTGTTCGAGCTGCGTCGCTACTTTACGGGCAATCTCGAGTTCGTAGCCACCGCTCTGATCCCCGGCCTCATTGGCCTTTGGCTCGTGCTGCTACCGTGGATCGATCGCGGCGGCCGAGCGGGCAAGCTGATCAGCTACGCGACGGCCGTCGTGCTCGTGCTCGCCCACGCCGTACTTACCGTACTTCCCGTGGTGCGAGATGCTCGGGATGAACAGCACCAGGCGGTCGTAGCCGAGCTCCGAAAAATCGGATCGCGCGCCATCGAGCTCGCGGCGCAGGGGGTGCCACCGGCCGGTCCTGGTGAGCTGCTGCACCGCGATCCGGTCACGATGGGACCGATCCTGTTCCGGCAGCACTGCACCAGTTGCCATTCCTACGGTGGAGAGTGGGCCGAAGAGCCGAAGGCGTCCGACCTCAAAGGCTTCGGCAGCGAAGAGTGGATCTGGGGCTTGGTGCAGAACCCCGCCGACCCGCGGTTCTTCGGCCGCACCAAGCATAAACAGATGATCCAGTGGTCGAAGGAAACGTTCGCTACCGCGTCCGACGACGAGAAGGCAGAGATCAGGCAGGCGGTACGGTGGTTGGCGACTCATCCGCGTGGTGTACCACCCGAGGACGACGAGCAGTCCGAGTTCGCGCAGGGTTACATGGCGTTCGATGGCTGGTGTATCGAATGCCACACTTACGAGGGGGACGGCGGCTTCAACCTGAAAGCGCCCGACTTCACCGGATACGGATCGGAGGAGTGGATCGCACGAATGATCCAGAACCCGGCCGATGATGCGCTCTATGGGGACAGCGCAGAAATGCCAGCCTTTGCCGATAAGCTCACCCCGCTCCAGATCCGCGTCCTGGCCCGATGGCTGGCCGGCGGTACCGATCCCGTCGAGCCCTGATGTTCCCGAACGCAGCCACAACGGACGCAGACCGGCGGGGCGAGCATCTTCGGTGCATGAGCTCGGGAAGCCCCCGGCGGTCGCGTTGATTGTTACGGCTCGCCATGAGCGACCAACTCGCCTCCGACGAGGATACCGCATGGTTTCACCCGCCCATCGGTCGTTCCAAACAGCGTATGGGTCGGGATGAGCCGTTCGCGAGCCGCACGGCTATGGGCGAGCAACCGGCGTGGGTTTTCGGTGACCAGCCGTACGGCCGCCTTCAAATCCAGGTCTGTCCAGGTGAGCGTGTTCGCCACCCCGGTCAGGAGCGGTTCCGTGGCACCTGCCAGGCGAGGCTCGCCTGCGACGCGCGCGGCCCCCTCTGGCGTGATCTCCACCGTGAGATGTTCCCACCGGTAGCGGCCCGGCGGCATCCCCGCCCAGTGCATCAGATCGCTCACAAGAATACTCCGGCTGGAGCCTTTGGCGCGGAGGAAAACCTTCAACACCCATGGCGGCAGATGATGGCCGTCCGCGATGAAGCTGGCCATCAGGCGGTCATCCGCAAGCTGTGCGTAGATGTTGCTGCGGTGCCGGTGTTGCAGCTCACCCGCGGCATTGCCCACGTGGGTGGCAAGCAGCGCACCCCGCTCGGCAGCGGCAAAGACGTCCTCGGGAGTAGCCCCTGTGTGCCCGATCGCGGGCACGACCTCCTGCTCCCTTAGCCACTCGATGAAATCTAACCCCCCTGCGGTTTCGGGAGCGAGCGTGACGATGCCGATCAACCCACCGGCCGCTTCCTGAAACCGTCGAAATTCCTCCCGGTCCGGCACGCGAACCCACTCACGTGGATGTGCCCCCCGCGGTCCATCCTGAGGGCTGATGTACGGCCCCTCGAGGTGGACAGCAAGAATCGCTGTCGATGAAGGGGGCTCCTCGGCCGCCCGCCGAATTACCTCCAGCGCATGCACGAGCCGCTGAGCGCAATCCGTGATCAAAGTTGGGCAGTATTGTGCGATGCCTGCCGAGCGCAGGTACTCCGTGACCTGATGCACACCGTCTACGGTCAGGTCGGCGGAGTTGAATGCAATCCCCCGCGCCCCGTTGACCTGGATGTCGATCCAGCCCGATGACATGAGGAGGGGGGACTTTTCCTGATGAGCGGTGGCTTCCTCAACGGTCCAGGCAGCACCGACCGCAGAATGGCGCAGGATCGCCGGAACCTCGCGCTCAACATCCCATGCGAAAAGCTCGTTCATGAATCGCTCTCACCCGGTGGCTGTTCCGCATCCCCATCCTCTCTGCCCTTGGGCAAGAGAGGAGCCCGATCGCCATCGTTCTGATCACAGGGGTCCCCCAGCGTACTTTATCCGGCGAACGCGCCACGAGCGAGCCGGCCCGTTGCCGTGGGCGGTCGTCCGCTCCGACAGGCAACCGCTTGACGACTGCGCCTCCCCCAGGGAACCCCGGACAGGACCGCCTCGGCCCTCGCGCACTGGCTGGTTTCGAGTTGAACCGAGCGAAGTACAGCGGTGGCAGTCTGGGTGTCCTTGCGGGAATGCCTGGTACCATCCGGGCCAAAGCGCCTGCGGCACGGCGGGGGACGGGTGCGGAGTTGGATGACCGACCGATTGGCAAGTCCGTGTCGTAATGAACTCATGGAACTGTAGGGGTGGTGAGTGCGGTGAACGCTACTGCGGCAGATCGAGAACTAGAACAAGAGCTTCGCGAAAGACGGCCGACCCTGTCCGTGGTAATCCCGGTCTACAACGAGGAAGAGAACGTCGAGCCGCTATGTGAGGAGTTGTTTCGGGTACTGGAGGAGCTGGGTCGGCCGTATGAGGTGGTTATTGCGGACGACGGGAGCACGGACCGCACGGTGTCGATTCTCACCGGATTGCAGAGTCGCTACCCGCGGCTCCGTCTGATCACGCTGCGGCGGCACATGGGCCAGACAGCGGCCCTGTCGGCCGGGATCGACCATGCCCGGGGGGACGTGATCGTCACGATGGACGGAGACCGCCAGAACGATCCGGCCGACATCCCACGGCTGCTCGAGAAGCTGGCCGAGGGCTATGACGTCGTAAGCGGGTGGCGGCGTGACCGTAAGGATCCGTTTTGGCGCCGCCGCCTGCCGTCAGCGATCGCGAACTGGATCATCTCTCGTCTATCGGGCGTGTACCTCCACGACTACGGATGCACGCTCAAGGCGTATCGGCGCGATGTACTCCGTGATGTACGGCTTTACGGCGAAATGCACCGATTCGTGCCGATCTATGCGGCGTGGCAGGGTGCTCGTGTCGTCGAACTACCCGTGAATCACAGACCACGGACCCGCGGCAAGAGCAAGTACGGTCTTGGCCGCACGTTCCGGGTGGTTCTGGATCTGGTTCTTCTGAAGTTCCTTGATCGCTATGGACAGCGTCCGATGCACCTCTTCGGTGGGTTCGGCCTGATCAGTATCGGCCTGGGGCTTGTTGCGTTCGCCGTGGCGGTGTACTTCAAGCTGGCGCGGCTCGGCTGGTTAACCGCGCTAGGCATTCCGGAGAGCGCCGGGAAGGACTTCGTCGAGACGCCGCTGCCCCTGCTGGTTGTGCTGTTCGTGCTTACGGGCGTGCTGAGCATTCTGATGGGCTTGCTGGCCGAGATGGTGATGCGCACCTATTACGAAGCCCAGGGCAAACCCGCCTATCTTGTGCGGGAGGTTCTGGAAGTGGGCCAACCGGCACGGGAGGAACGTAAGTAGGTTGCGGCCGGTTGGTGCGCGGCCATGGGGGGCCGTTTGCACACAGGTCAGATCATGGTCGCCCGCGTTCGCGTGCCGTATCCGGACTCGTGCCCGGTGCCGAGCTACCCCCTTCGAAAGGGCCTTGCGCTGCGCGTACCGCGTGCTCCTCAGGAACCGGACCGAAAGGAGGGGGACGGGTAGCTTCGCGCCGACACGTTCGGGCGCCGCAGGGCATGGCCCGGCGGCTTGAGGGGATTAGCCGGCGGCTCCCTCGAGTCTACGGCGAGCTCGCGCGGATCGCACCAGGTAGGGCACACCTCCCAGGGAGACAATCCAACACAGGATGCGGTAGCTGAGCATCATCAGAAACGCCTTGGCGCCGTCGTAGCCGAGCATGGTGTAGATCTGTTGCATGGCGGCTTCGCCCACGCCGATCCCCCCCGAGGTGAGGGGAACGGCGTTGATCGTCAAACCGATCGGTGCGGCGACGCAGTGGGCCAGAAATGGCCAGTTGGGCCCGGGCAATGCCAGAGCACAGCAGTAAAGAGCGAGGATAAAGAGGGTGTGCGTGGAGCAGGCGAGAGCGAGGGCGACGGCCACGGCCCGGTACTTGCCCCGATAGACGGCAAGTGCGGCGACCATTTCGCCCAGCGGCCGGCCGAGCACAGGCACGGCTTGCGCGATCCGTTCAACCGCAGGAACAGCACTGGCCAGCACAAGCCCCGCCAGTAGCACCGTGCTTGCGCAAGCGGCGGCCAGAACGACGTACGCGGCGTTTCGCAACTGCGGGGAGTCGGACAGCCTGGACCAGTTCAACGCCACGGCGATGCTACCGACGAGGAATAGGCCGTACATGCCCACCAGCCGGTCGACCGCGATGGTGGCCATACCGAGGCCGAGTTTTTCCTGTTCCCGTGCAAACAACCCCAGTTTGACCAGATCACCGCTGACCGCCCCTGGTATCACCTGATTGAAGAGAAGCCCGACGAAACCGAGCCTTTGTGCGTCGGCGAACGGAAAGCGTAGTCCCTGTGCGAGAACGAGCAGATACCAGCGGACGAACGTGACGTAGAGGGCGACGAAGGTGAGCACAAACGCCACCGCCATCCAGCCCAAAGCGGGCGGATGTTCGCGCAGGCGAAGAATGTCGGACCAATTCCGCCAGACGAGATAGGCGATCAGTCCGACTCCCAAGGCCAGCGCGAGGGTGGTCCGCAGCGCAGCACGGTTCAGTCGCATCGTGTCGCTCACGTCGCCGAAACAGACCTCTCTCAGAGTCTAGCTTTCCCTCGGCGCCTAGTTCCGCCGTTGGCCAAGCGGACCGGGGCGAGGCCGGCATAACCGGTACGGACCGCGGACGCATGCGCGCAGGCCAGCGGCGCAGGATGGTCGTCGTGTTGTAGAATACGGCTCACGGTACGGCGCGTTCGGACCGCTGCCCCTGGTTTGAGGCGCGGTTGACCATCAACGGCTTATACGCGCCGGGCAACATTGAGACCGAGAGGAGGAGGTGCCTGTGGCAGAGCTAGCGGATCGCCGCGAGCCGAACGTCATTCAGCGCGCCCTGATCGTGGCCTTCTCGCATCCCGGCCTCGCCATGATGATGTTCCTCGAATATGCCATCTGGGGCGCCTGGCAGCCCCCTTTGTCCGGCTACCTCACCGAAGCTCTGGGCTATCCGGGCACTTATCTGGGCTGGGTGTATGCCGCGCTCCCTCTGGCGGTGATCCTTTCTCCGTTCACAGGCGGTCAGGTGGCGGACCGGTGGTTGCCCGCCCAGGTAGCTTTAGGTTTGTTTCAGCTAGGTGGCGGGATTCTCCTGGTTGTTCTGGCCTTCACCAAGCCATTCTCGGTGCTTTTCCCTGTCCTGTTGGTGTACTCGATTCTCTACGCCCCAACGCTCGCTTTGACGAACGCCTTAGCCCTGAAGCACGTGGATGATCCACAGCGGGACTTCGGTGCGATTCGGGTGTGGGGAACGCTGGGGTGGATTGCCGCGGGGCTCCTGCTCTCGCTGTTGCGCCGCTTTGGATCGGAAGGATGGGCCGGCTTCGATGCCTTCCTGCTGGCGGGAGCGATGTCCCTTTTGATGGGGGTTCTGTCCTTTGGCCTGCCCCACACGCCTCCGGCCAAGGAAGCACCCGATCCGCTCGCGTTTCGACGGGCGCTGGTGCTGCTCAAGAACCCCAGTTACCTGGTCTTCTTCATCGTGGCCTTCATCGTTGCGACGGAGCTGCAGCTCTACTACGTGCTCACGTTTCCCTTCCTGCAAGAGGTGGGGAAGGTGACGACCACCGTCACCAGCGAGAACATTCCCGCCTGGATGACGATCGCGCAATTTGCTGAGATCTTCGTGATGGCCTTCCTCCTTCCTTATGCCTTACCGAAGTGGGGGGTGAGGACGTGCATGTTGATCGGCATCATCGCTTGGCCCATCCGTTACTTCGTGTTTGCAGCCACCTGGCCTCTTCACGAGGCTATGCCGGGGATGGTCTGGGCATCGATTGCTTCGCTTGCGCTGCACGGCTTTTGTTACGTCTTTTTCTTCGTTGTGGCGTTTATTTACACGGACATGGTTGCACCGCCCGACATCCGGGCGTCCGCTCAAGCCCTGATCAACGTAGCTGTCCTAGGCGTAGGGTTGCTTGTGGGCAGTCTTTTCTCCGGGTGGCTAAAAGACTTCTTTACCGAAGGGGATCGCACAAACTGGTTTGGTGTTTTCATCGTTCCTGCTGTCATCACCGTTTTAGGCGGAATCATCTTTGCTCTGTTCTTCCGGGACACCGGCCCTGCCCCGGTGGAAGAGCCTGCTGACGTGGAGGCGCCTGTGTAGCGAGCCCCTCGGAAGCAAGCCTGCGTCCGCGGGCTGACAAAGGGGCCCGGTCCGCTCAAGCGAGGCCGTCGCGGCAAGCGCGACTAGCCCCCGCTCTCGAGGTCGCTTGGTGCCCCGGTGCAGCCTTCGGGCTCGCTTTTCGGCTGCGTGACACACGGCTAGAATTGGCGTGAGCCGGGGCAGGTTTCGGGCGTGCCTCGGCTGCGGAAACGTCTGGGGGACCAGGGCGCTTGTCGTATGCGCCCTCGCGAAGCATGGGAGCATCATGGCCGGTACGGATCGCACCTTTGTACACCTGCATTGCCACACGCACTACAGTCTCCTCGACGGAGCGGCGCGCATCCCGGAGCTCGTGCATCGGGCTCGCGAGTTTGGCATGCCCGCTCTGGCCATTACCGACCACGGCAACCTGTATGGCGCGATTGAGTTCTATCGTTGCGCGACGGCCGCGGGTATAAAACCGATCATTGGTTACGAAGCCTACGTTGCCCCGGGCAAACGGACCTCGCGGGACACTCGCGGAATTAGCGAGGCCAGCTACCATCTGACCCTCCTCGCCAGGAATGAACAGGGCTTCCAGAATTTGAAAAAGCTCGCATCACTTGCATTTCTGGAGGGATTCTACTACCGGCCCCGCATCGATAAGGAGCTTCTTGAGGAGTATAGTGATGGTCTCATCTGCTTAAGCGGCTGTGCGTCGGGCGAGTTCGCGAATCTGCTGCTCCGTGAGCAATACGACCAGGCCGAGGAGCTGGCCCGGTGGTTTCTGCGGGTGTTCGGTGAGGGCAATTTTTACATCGAGCTACAGGACAACGGGCTGGAAATTCAGCGGCGTTATCTCGATCCGTCCGTGGACATTGCTCGCCGCCTTGGCATCCCGATCGTAGCCACCAGTGACGTGCACTATCTGACCCGGGAAGACGCCGAAGCCCATGACGTGCTGCTCTGTATCAATACGGGCCGCCGCGTCACCGACCAGGCACGGATGCGGATGGAGAGCAACGAGTTCTATCTCCGGGCGCCTGAGGAGATGTACGAGCGGTTTGGCACACTTGCGGAAGCGGTCGAACGGACCGTGGAGATCGCGGAGAAATGCGATCTGCACCTTGAGTTCGGCAAGCGGCATTTTCCCGTCTTCGCCCTGCCGGAGGGGCGAACGGCCGAGGACTACCTCAGGGAGCTGTGCGAAGCAGGACTGAGGCGGCGCTACGGCGATCCCCCGCCAGAGGCGGCGGTCGAGCGTTTGAACCGAGAACTGGACGTCATCATTTCCATGGGCTTTGCCTCCTACTTCCTGATCGTGTGGGACTTCGTCCGGTTTGCCCGCAGTCGGGGCATCCGTTGCAGCGCCCGAGGTTCGGTGTGCGGCTCGGTCGTGGCTTACGTCCTCGAACTGAGCCATGTCGACCCGCTCGAGTACGATCTTCTCTTCGAGCGCTTCCTCGATCCGAATCGCAACGAACCGCCTGACATCGACATCGACTTCTGCCAGGAGCGACGGGAGGAAGTGCTGCAGTACGTGCGGGAGAAGTACGGCGCAGATTGCGTCGCCCAGATCGGCACGTTCGGGACGATGGCGGCTCGCGCAGTTGTTCGCGACGTCGGACGCGCTCTTGGCATCCCTCTGAGTCGGGTTGACCGGATCGCACGGATGATCCCTGGAGGGCCAACGGGGCTGACGCTTTCGGAAGCTGTCGAGCAGATACCGGAGTTGCGCGAGCTGTACGAGAACGACCCGGACATTCGACGGCTCATCGACATCGGCAAAAAACTGGAAGGGCTCGCCCGACATGCGGGCACGCACGCAGCCGGAGTCGTCATCGCTGACCGCCCCCTGACCGAGTACGTCCCCCTCCAGGTGCTGGTGCCGAAAGGAGGTGCCGCCGGTGTGCAGAAGGGCGAACGAACAGTGACGACGCAGTGGACGATGGGGGACGTGGAACGCGTGGGCCTGCTGAAAATGGACTTCCTTGGCCTGCGCAACCTGACGATTCTGGACAAAACGCTCCGTCTGATCAAACAGACTCGCGGCATCGACCTCGATCTCTCCACCATCCCGCTCGATGACCCGGAGACCTATCAGCTCTTGCAGCGGGGCGAGACGAAAGGCGTGTTCCAGTTGGAGAGCTCGGGCATCCGCGAGCTGCTCCGCCGCATGAAACCGGACAACTTCCGGGACATCATCGCCACGAACGCGCTCTATCGCCCCGGTCCCCTGGGTGGAGGCATGGTGGACGCCTATGTGAACCGCAAGCATGGGCTTGAAGAACCGCCGCGGATGCACCCTGTGCTGGAAGAAGTCCTCAAAGAGACGCACGGGGTGATGGTGTACCAGGAACAGGTCATGCGGATCCTCAATCGCCTGGGCGGCATCGAGCTCAGCAAAGCGTACACCTGTATCAAGGCGATCAGCAAGAAGAAAGCGGAGCTGATCGAGAGCTTTCGGGAGCAGTTCATCCGGGGGGCTACGGAGAGAGGACTGACCGAACAGGAGGCTGCCGAAATCTACGAGCTCATCTGCCACTTCGCCGGTTATGGCTTCAACAAGAGCCACTCGACCGCGTACGCGCTCATCTCGTACCAGACCGCCTACCTCAAGGCCCACTACTCCGTGGAGTTCATGGCAGCCCTTTTATCCTCGGAAATGGGCAACACGGATCGCCTTGCCGAACACGTCGACGATTGCCGCCGCATGGGCATTGAGGTGCTTGGGCCAGATGTGAACCGCAGCGATGTGGAATTCACCGTCCAGGATGGGAAGATCGCATACGGCCTGGCAGCAATCAAAGGCGTAGGACGACCTGCAGCCGAGGCCATTGTCGCGGCGCGTGCCGAGCGAGGGCCCTTTGCGGACCTGGCGGACTTCTGCTGTCGCGTTGATCTGAAACAGGTGAACCGATCCACGATCGAGGCTCTGATCAAGGCGGGGGCGTTCGATTCGATCAACCCGAACAGACGGTGCTGGATCGAAGTGTTGCCCCGGGCGATCCAGGCCGGCCAGGCGGCTCACGCCGACCGCCGTCGGGGCCAGAAGAGCCTGTTCGACGGCGGCGAGGAGCCGGTGGACCGGGTCGAAGAGAACAGCTTGACTTTACCCGAGGTAAGCGACTGGCCCGTCTCCGAACGGCTTGCTTACGAACGGGAAGCGCTCGGCTTCTACCTCAGCGGTCATCCTCTCGAACCATACCGAGCGGCACTGGAAAGCTACGCAACTCACTCCTGCGCCGCGCTCTCCCAGGTGCCCGAAGGCACCCCGGTTCTATTGACCGGAATGTTGACGGACCTGCAATTCCGTACAACCCGCCGCCCGACTCGGGACGGGAACGTGCGCATGGCGAAGTTTCGCCTGGAGGATCTCACCGGCCACGTCTCCTGCGTCATCTTCCCGGATGACCTGGCTGCCTGCACCGTTCAGCTTCAGGAAGACGGAGTGTACGGTATTGAGGGGGCCGTTCAACATCGCTCCGACGAGGTCGAGATTCTCGTGCGCAGAATCATCCCCTGGGATCAATTGCGGGAAGAAGCAACGGCTGCAATCGTGCTCATGTTGAATCCGGAACAACACCCCCCAACGATCTTCTCCGATCTACTCGATCTGCTCCAGCAATCCCCCGGCGACGCCATCGTCTACTTCGACGTCCGTCGCCATGGTGAGTACCGCTGTCAGTTGCAAGCCGGAAACGGCCTTCGAATCCGCTACACCCCGCAGCTCAAGCGAGATCTGGAGGCTCTTCTTGGCCAAGGGGCCGTCCGACCCGTGGTGCGAGCGGCGGCAAACGGAAACGGACACAACGGCCACCGCAACGGTAATTCGGGCTATCGGTCCAACGGTGTGCGGAATGGGGCGCGCCGCTGAGCGGCTCGCGTTCGCCCGCCTGTTGGATCGGACGTGCCTGGCCTTCCGGCTCTACAGCCGCATCGGAAACGCCGCCGTTTCCGCCGGCGCGGCGTCGTGCAAAACGACCCGATCCCCTCTCCTGGCCGCCCCCCTGGCGAGCTCGTAGAACGTGCCCGAAAGGACAGCGCTGACAGGGCGGGCGCGAGTAGAAAAGCCCAGTCGAAGGGATTCACCCGATCCAGCAACGGTAGCTCTTGACGTACCTGCAGCTCAGGAAACGGAAACTCGGTCTGCTCACCACAGAGACACAGAGGCCACAGAGAGACAACAACGAAACTCTTCGTCTCCGTGGTTTCGCCGCTCCGGCCGACCGGTCCGCTTCGGTGGCGGAAGCTCTGCTTTGATAATTGCGTGATCACCATCGGTCAACGCTCACCGCGGCGCCATGTACCGGTCGCCTCCTGTGGATTCGTCCGCTTGCCCCCCCTTTGCCGCGCGGAGGTAGTCTCGAATGGCAGCGTGGTCCCTCTTGGGCCTCGCCCGGGCATGAGCTAGGGCGCGATGAACCAGTAGACATTGGTAGCGCTGGCCACGTAACCGGGCACGCGGCCCCCTTCACGGTTGATGCACTCGTAAATCCCCCACTCACGGAAAGTCCTTACGGCCTGCACGACGAGCGTCTCGGCAAGCTGGGGGTCTTCCTCGTGGATCAGTGTCGCTACCCATGGGAGCGGTACGGTCCAGTATGCCCCGTTCTGGTAGCTCCCCACGGGTACCCGCGCGAACAGGCTGCGCCAGCCCTGGGGATCGGGCAGGTGCCGGACGTGCCCCAACCAGAAGATCCGCTCTCGGTTCTGCACCATGTAGCTTGCCGCACGGCGCCGCTGCTCGTTGTCCAGCAGCCCAACCCATGCGGCGTACGCCGTTCCCCACACGTCGAGCTGCCGGCAGTCCTTCGTGGCGGCGAAAAACATCCCTGTTTTCGCGTCCTCCAGCCGCCGAAGGGAACGACGGATCTGCTCAGCCCAGGCGTCGTAGGGCGCTGCGTTGCGGATCCCTGCTTTGCGGCAGAGCCAGGCCAGGTCGCGAGCAGCCTGGTAATAGAGGGCCGAACAGAACAGGAGTTCCCCCGTCTTGCGCACCGTGTCCGTGAACCCATAGGGGCAACGTGGCGCGGCGGGATCGTTCCAGACCAGGCCGCTGGGCGAGCGGGGGGTTTGGACGAGTGCTTTGTGCAGCGCCGGGTAGACACGCACGAATAGATCGATGTCGTCCCAGCGCCGGACATACGCTGCGACGAGTTGGACCATAAAGGCGTTGTTATCGAGGGCGTACTCGGCCAGCGGTCGCTGCAGGGGGCCTGGCCCGTAGATGGCCTGCCCCTCGGCAGTAACCCGGTCTGGGATCAAGCCATCGTCGCGCTGTCCGCGCAACAGGTACTGGATACACTGGCGGACCTCCTGTTGTTCCAGCAGGTCGCCTGCGTACTGCACCATATAGGCAAAGTCACGCACCCAGCAGGCCCGGTAATGACCGGATCTGTCTGGGGCGAAAAGCCAGGTACCGTCAGAAGCGCGCAAGCGACAGTCGCGGAGCAGCTCGGCCGTGCGGGCACGCAGCCAGGCCTGCAGCTCGGGTTCAAGCCGCTGCCGGACACGCTCTCTTACCCCCACAGCGGCCGGTGGTGCAGCTCCTGACCCCGACGGCGTGCTCACCACAATCAGGACCGGGAGGATAGACCAAATCCCCATTGGGCAGCTCTCCTTCGCGAATCCTCACAGCAACCTAGCGTTGTCGACCGTTCGGTAACGGCTCATGCCATCAGGT
>JALSID010000218.1 GCA_026981825.1 Planctomycetota bacterium | reverse complement strand
TGGAGGCCGTTAGCCGAGAGGCTGACGAGGAGGATCCGAGGGTCTGGTTGTTAGCCAGGCATGAGGAGCTCCGGGGACGATGGTCAGGCAGCCTGTGTTTGGCCATGGTTCTTGCTGTCCATCCTCTGTGAGGTAAAACCACCGACCGGAGAGCCGTATGCGGGAGAACCGCACGTACGGTTCGGACGGAGGGGGAGCCCGGGTAACCGGGCTTCCCAACCCCTATCTGCCATCCTGCGCCGGCCAAGCCGACCCGGAGCTTGTCGCCATGCGCAGCGGAAGAGGTGGGCAACGTAACCTACCGGTTGCAGTCGGCTTGTGGACCCAAGATAATAGGCTCGAGGTGGTCGGCCAGGCCGACACCGGTAGGAGGCAGTTCTCTCCACGTGTGGAGGGGCACCATGAGCGAGATTGGAACATTTTCGCTGCTATTTTGGGTTGTTGCCGCTAGCGCCGGTGCGATGGGCGCCTTAGAAGCTGCGGACCGGGCCAGCGGTAGCGGGGCAGGTAAGGGGCGCGGCGGCGAAGGCAAGGACTACAGTTTCCGGCGACGTATCCACGAGGAGCGCGTCCGTAGAAAAACGGAGGATTTCGTCAACAAGTACCAATCCATCGTGGATGACCTCCGCGCGCAGGGACTTGACCGCTACGTCAGCAGCGAGATCGCAGAAATCGAAGCAAGGCTGGACGAGGTACGCAGCCTGCTCGCCACCGATCCCTTCGAAGCACGGTCCCGCAATATGCAGATCGGCCCCCTTATCGGGCCGTTACCCCGTATCGCCCGACAGCGTCGTGCTCAGGAGCGTGCCGATCGCGGAATGGGGCGCCGACGGATCGGCTTGCGAGCGACAGCAGAACGGCCGCGAACGGCCGAGCCGCAAGGTGCGAGACAGGAGGTCCCCCCTGAGCGTAGTCACTCGGCGCCTCCTTCGCCGCCAGAACGCGAGGCCAACCGCCTCCGTGACCAGCTCCTCGACGAACTGAATGCAGCTATCCAGCGCGACTTCATCGACCAGGTCGTGCTGGACTTCGCATACGAGGAGCTCCGCGCACTGCGGGACGAGACGACACGACTGGAGCTGGCGAGCGAAGGCGAGTTAGAGCAGCGACGGAAAGAGATAATGACGCAGCTCGCTGCCATTCGGGATCGCGCGCAACAGGCTGCAGAAGAATGGCGCGCCCGCTACGAACAGCCTATCGAGCTAATGCTCGTTGAAGACGAGATCAAAGATCTCGAGTCGTCCCTGCCCGCAGCTGATCCCGCCGCCACGAAACTACTCGACGACCTCAAGGCCCTCCGCGATGCAATCCGAACCGGAAAGCTTGCGGGGGAACAACTCAACCAGCAGTTAGAAGAAAAACTGGAAGCCGCTGAGGTGGTCGTGGTCAACGAGGAGTGCCGCCGTGAGGTCGTCCGAGCCATGTACGCAGCTCTGCAGCAGCAGGGGTTCGTGGTGGACGCGCCGCGCCGAATTAAAGAAGGCAACACCGACGAGGTGGTGATCACGGCGCGGAAACCGGCCGGCCAGTCGGCCGAAGTAAGGGTTACTCCGAAAGGGGAGATTCACTACAAGTTCCTCAACTACGAAGGCATGGAATGCAAGAAGGACATCGATAAGGTGCTCGACCTGTTGCAGCACGTCTACAACATCCCCCTTGGCGAGCATCGGATCATCTGGCAAAACCCCGATCGGATCAGCAAAGGCGCCAGGCCGATACCAGGGTCGAGCCAGTCCGAAGGACGCCGCGGGTAAGCTCGGCCCATCCTCTCGGAAGCCAAAAACGCGGGCACGGGAAATCCTCTGGTCCAACCTGGCAAAGGGGGTATCGCACCACCGCCAACACGGGAAACGCCGTAAACAGTCGCCCCCGGTCTATCTGCCCCCTGGTCTGTGTCCTCTCTGCGGGGTTTTGTCGCTAGCCCGCCGCATGTGTAGCCCGCGTGTAAGCTAAGGCACCGCTGGGGCCGGTTAGGCGGCGTGGAATGAGCGTCAGGAGCCGGCTGCGGTCCCCCGCTGCCGCCGAAACCGAAGCCGCCGGTAGGCGATACCGACGATTCCTACCAGCGCCAACGTCATTGTGGAAGGTTCGGGGGTGAAGGAAGCGGTGTTCGCAGTCGCCGAAGAGATAAATCCGCGCCAGTAGTAGACTCGCGTGACGTAGTCCAGTTCGCCCCAACTCGAGTTGGTACCCGGGTTCGCATCTGGCGGACCGGTGAACCCGACACCGAACGAGGTGATTGCCGTAACCGAGAAGTCGTCTCGGCGGAAAAGAGGACCACCGGAGTCCCCCGGCGCAGCGCCCACTTCGTCGTCTCCGAAACCGAGGTCGGACGTGAACCCAAGTGTTGCCAGGGCGTTGTTCGCGGCAGTTCCGGAATCGAAATCGTACACCAGCATACTGCCTGCCGGAATGGACGGGAAGGAGCCGCCGAGTACGTCTCCGACCGCTTTGCCGTCGGCTTCCAGCTTGTTCAGGCCGGCTCGCTTGGTACCCGCGGCTAGCGATGCGCCGGTGGAGCCGTGACCGCCGCGGCCATAGCCGACGACGATCGCTTCCTGGCCGATGTCGTCGGGACGGCCGTTGAGCACATAGCGGGGGGCAGCGGCCGGAGCGGTGGCAGCGAGCTGAATCACAGCAATGTCGGCCCCACTGTAGACGC
>JALSID010000217.1 GCA_026981825.1 Planctomycetota bacterium | reverse complement strand
CCGCCGGGTAGCCCACGTGATGAGCTGGCGAGTGACGAGCATGACGCCGACACAGGGCACGGTAGGCAATCTGGTCACAAGTGTGGTGGTCCTCGGTGCGAGCGTGCTGGGGCTGCCGGTTTCGACTACTCACGTATCCTGCGGTGCCCTGTTCGGAATCGGAGCGTCCGGAGCCGAAGCCAACCGTAAGGTGATCGCATCGGTGATCGCGGCCTGGTTCGTCACGCTGCCCGTGGCAGCCGGTCTCGCCGCCGCGATTGCTAGCCTGCTCTGAAGTGGCTGGGCAGCCCACTTTACTGTCAGGCACAGCCGAGTCCGCCTAAACGGGTCTTCAGCGGCTGTACACACCCCCACAGGAAACCTGCTCTCGTGCAGTGGCGACTCGCCGGTCCGCATGCGCCCACAGGCTGCCACGGCCAGCGGGCGCGCCGGGCCGCGTGTCACTTGCACCGCGTCGAGGAGAATTGCTACAGACGTAGCGCCCGTCCCACCGTCGCTCGCCTGGGGGGGCACCGTACCTGCGGAACCACGATCACACCGGTGTTTTCTCACAGCTTCCCCCGCGCCGGCCACTGCCCGCGCTGAGTTGACGGCACGATGCGGGCATGCCCCCTTGGCTAGCTCATCCCGTCGGGGGGCTTCATCTGGACGACCCTCGCGGTCCGTTCGCCGGCGAGCTGGACGATCGCTTGGCCGACGGATAGCTGCTGAATCAGTCGAGCGACGTCCCGGACCTTGGGCACGACGAGAAAGCGAGCGATCTTCGCCGAGTCTGGGTGGTTGACGCGGAATACGATCCGAGTGCCGGCGTTGTCGATAACGGCCTCGTGGAAGTCGCGAAGATTCTGGCTCGCGACGATGGCGGCCACCCCGAATTTGCGGTGTTCCTTCATGATCTTGGGCAGCGTACGGTCGCGCGCAAGGCGGTGAGCTTCGTCCAGCACAACGAGCAATTTCACACGATCTGCCATGCGCCACAGACGCGTCTCGCAGTAGATCCTCCGGAGCGTAAACGCGGCAGCGGCGTGCTGCAGGGTGTCCTGCTTCAGCCCAGACAGGTCCAGCACCGTAATGCCCTTTAGCAGACGGCGGAATGCGTCTTGCTCGGGGCGTGTAACGTCAGCGAACAGCCCATAGTCGAAGAGCTGCTTCGTCCGGAAGACGACCCGTTTGTCGCGTTGCTGGCTGGCGCTTTTCTGGAGAAGCTCCCAGACTCGGCCCATCGTCGGAAGCGCCTGTAACTGGCCGTCGCTCACCTGCTCCTCATAGGCAGCCTCCAGCGCATCTTCGAACACGTAGGCTTGAATCTCGCCCAGGCCGCACACGTAGGCCACAATCTCGCGCACCGCCACACATTCAGCCTTCCAACTATCCCGGCTCCAGTCCCCCACCGGTTCCAACGGCGAAAACGGCAACGGAGTCGGGCGGACAACGTTCACGCGATGCAGCCGCTGCAGAGGAGATTCCGGCCGGGAAAACTCACCGTGGTAGTCGAACACAAAGCAGCTCAAACCGGACCTGGCCGCCTCAAGGATGATCCGCGTCGTAGTAACCGACTTCCCCTGCCCGGGGATGCCGAGGATCAGCACGTGGGGGCTTCCCTGGACAGAGGGCCGCCAGATGACTTCTTGTCCTGCGGTGTCCGTACCAAGGACGATGCCTCCACTGTGCGAGACCGGGGGCCGATCTTCCTCTCGGCTGGGTTCCTCACCTGCCTCAGCCTCGTCGGCGGCTGTCTTCCGATCCGCCTGCTCTGACTTGGCCCGGTCGGCCTTTTGCTCCATTTCGGCCCCCGCAGGTTCGGCGTCTTCGTCCTCACTACCGTCGCCTTCTCCCTCTTCGGCGACGGTAAGCAAATCACGATGCTCGCCCGTCGGAGCCGTGGGGCTCCCTGGAGCAGAACCACCATCGGGGCGCGTTCCTATCGGCACCGTCTTCGCCGCGTCCTCCAAAGCCGTGGTCAAACCCACATCGGCAAACTCGGCCGCCGTAAGAAACTCAATCCGTACGTCGTCGAATTGCACCGGCGCCCGCTGCCGACCCTGCGGATCGACAACGTAGCCGATCTTTTCAATCACGGGGGTGTAGGGCTGCCCCTGGAGCTGCGCGATACGGCGCAGGGCGCGGCGATACGCCTCTTCTTCTCGGAACAGACCGTGCCGCAGCGAACGGCTCGCGTAGTGGCGGAGCATGGCCACGAGGCGTGATCGCTGCAACGCGGCATCCACCGGTTCGCCTGAATCGCCGTCCTGGTCACCAGCAGAGCTGAAGAACAGACGCCGGATTAGCCGCTCCGTTTGATTGAGCTGGTCACGAATGCGTTGCAGCGAGTCGGTCGAACCAGCAGCGTAGCTGGACTTGACCTCCACAAGAGTCAGCAAGATCCGGCCGTCGTCCAGTGCCACCTTCAGGAAGTCACAGCGCCGCTGTTCACCTAGTTCGCGGCGAAGCTCGCTGCGCAACCCGAAGATCGCCTCATGAAACTCGACGGGGATCAGCATGCAGTCGTGCAACTGCCCGTGTTGCTTCAGATAGACGAGAACTGCCGCAAGGGAGACCACTTCTCGGGCCAGGAGTTCGTTGACCAACGAACGCAAGCCCAACCGCGCCGACAGCAACTTGATCGCCCTCAAGAACTCCTCCGCCGTGTCGATCCCCGTGA
>JALSID010000216.1 GCA_026981825.1 Planctomycetota bacterium | reverse complement strand
GCAGCTTGAACTGCTGCATGGCGCGGGCGGAGATGTTGTCTGCCCCTCCCGGCCCAACGTCACCATACGCCACGCCCTCGAACAGGCCGTTCAGGATGTCCCTCGCGGCGCCCGTGGGGCCGGTCCGGATGCTTGGGTCCACGTTGCCCGTGAACACGTCCGGGCCTCCGATCTTCTCCGTGATGGCCCGGGCAATCCCCTGATCGGTTACGATGTTGAAGAGGGTATCCAGGTTGCGCCGGTGAGACACGTCCCGAATCACCCCGCCAAGCCAGCTATGGATCCGTCGGATGTCCAGGTTGATCGGCCTGGCCTTGGTCTTCTTGGCCCGAGCCTTCGTATACGAGTCGTTGGTCTCGATGTTGAGTGCGCCCCTTCGCACAGAGCCAACGTCCCAAGCCGGTCTGTTGCCAACCTCCTCCTTGAAGCGCCACATGACGGGGAAGTAGCGACCCTGAAGCACCTTCCCGTCCCCGTACTCGATGGGCAGACCCCTCACCACGCCCATCGGCACGCCGTAGTACTCGCGGTGAAGCTGGTCAGCGAAGGGCCGGATGGACGAAATGGCCTCCTGGATGCCTCGGATCAGCTCCGCCTCTCCGTCCGTCAGGTTCTCGCGGATGTAGTCCAGGACGAGCCCTTCGTCCCAGCCGTAGCCGTTCAGCAGGCGCTCGCGGTTGCCCTCGGACGCCATGTTGAGCACCACCATCCGGAACTCATTGCGGTTCAGGAAGTGGTTTGGGTCGCCGCCGAACACCGCGGCACTCACCCTCCAGTCTCGCTTGAACTCCTCCTTGTACCTGGAGAACGCATCATCCAGGCGCCGAAGCACAGTCTCCTCAAGCGCATGCTGGATGGTGAAGCCCTTCTTGAACTCATGCATGAGCCCGTACCAGGCGGAGTCAACCTTCCCGTTCCCAAGCTCGTAGAAGAGCCATTCCGGATCCAGGAACTGCGCCTTCAGGAACTCCATGAACTTGGCCCTGCTGGTATCCTCCTTAAAGCCCCGCTTGACGCCCTCCTGAAGCTCCGCAAGCAGCCGCTGCTTCAGGGCCTCCCCGCGAAGGTTCCCGACCGCAATCTCGGCCTCATGCCGAGCCCTCGCGTCAGCCAGCATGGCCCCGAGGAACATCGCGACAGAAGACAGCTCCGACAGGGAAAGGTCCTGCGTCGTCTTCTCGCCGGAGAGGATGGACGATACAAGGTCAATATCGAACGGCGCCGCCCACTCATGGGCCACCACCGTCCCGTCAGGCTCGCGGACCTCAAGCCTCTCGACCAGGCCACCGTCTGACAGGAGACTGACGACCTCCTGCATGTTCGGGGGGCCGCCCTGCGGCTCGGTCTTGCGCTCGCCAAGCGCGTACAGAAGGTTGTCTGCCATGTCCAAGTAGGGCGCCACCTCCGGCGCATCTACACTTCCCTTGACCCGCCCCAGCTTGCCCCGGAACTCGTCGTCCCGGAACTTCCTGATGCTCGCCTTGAGGCGCTTCGCCTCCTCCAGGATGGCGCGGGCCTCGGTGGCCTTGGCGAGAGCAAGAATCTCCGCCCGCTTCGCTTCTGCCGCCTTCTGCCAGTCACCACGCGCAACGGCCTCATGGGACTCCGCGCGCAGCCTGGCCGCAGCCTTCATGTACGACTCGGGCACCACCGTGGAATGGGGGGCGTCCCGAAGCTCGTTCCTGATGCTCTGGCGAGCCGAGACGACGAGAGCCATGCCGGAGCGGCCCTTGATGTCTCCAGCCTCCTCAATGTCCTTCAGCTCGATGAAGGCGCGGCGCAGCGTCGCGGAATTCGCGAAGGCACGATCCGCGGCCTGGATGACCTCTACCTCATCGTCGGCAAGGCTCGGAAAGCGGCTCTTGATCAGCTCCAGGTGGCGGGCTGCGACCTCCTCCTGCATCTTCGGCGCGGTCGCAATCGCCCTGGCCAGCTCCTCAGGCTTCGCATCCACGTAGGAGGCCAGAGCCTCAAGGGAGATCTTCCCGCGCTTCGACGCCACGCCACGGCGGCGCAAGGCATCCCGGTACTGCTCCGGCACCGTCTCGATGTCCACCTTCGGGATCGTGCCGTCGCGCACTGCCCTCATCGCCACCCGGTGGGGCCTTGACTCTACCTCCGCCTTGGCCTCCGCACGAAGCTCCGAAGTGACGCCATAGGCGTCAGCATGCTTGTCCTCGATGTCCGCGTAGATCTTGGCGAGGATTCCAGACTCCGCCTCCGCAGCGGCAGCCTCCCGCAAAGCGCGGTACTCCTCCGCGCGGGGACCCTCCGCCGACAGCTTCAGTTCCGTGAGCAGCGGGGTGGAATTCTCCGCCTCCTTCGCAGAAGCGTCGGCAACAAGCATCGCCTCGATGGCGTCAGCCACCGCGGGGCTCAATTCAAGCTCCTGCCCGTAGCTCTCGCGGTACGCATCGCGAAGGCCGGAGATCCCACGGTAGACCTCGACCACCCAGTTCCTGAAGCGGCGGAAGACGCTTGCCAGGCTTGGCGGGGGATCCGCGCGTCCGGCAAGGAACTCCTCGAAACCGAATCCGAATCGCTCCTCTGCGGACAGGATTCTGCTTAGCTCCTTCGATTCGTCCGCGGTCAGGCGCTCCTTCGCCTGAAGCTCCCGAAGCCTGGCCAGGGCGGCCTCGCGCTCCTGCGCGTCCTTGTACCCCATCCACCGAAGGA
>JALSID010000215.1 GCA_026981825.1 Planctomycetota bacterium | reverse complement strand
TCTTGTCGATATGCTCGACAAGCTCCTTCGCCTTCTTCACAAGCTCCGGGTCGCCGGAATTCTCGATCTGCCCAAGCGCGATCTCTCGGTGCAGCTTGTACTTCAGCTCCTCCGCCCGACGCACAGCCTCAAGGTCAGCCGGAACGTCACGCTCCCCGATCACCTCCAGATCGGCCCGGTCGAACACCACGTACAGCGGCCTTGAATGGTCCTGCTTGGACGTATGGCGAAGGCCGCGGATGCCATGCTCCAAGAGCCACTGATTGGCAGCGTCCTCGCCCCCAAGCTGCTCCGACAGGTAGCGATAGAACTCCATGCCGCGCAGCTTCGCCACCCCGAGATAGCCCTTCTCACCAAGGGGGCCGGGAATCTCGGCGCCCAGGATGCGGTCCTGCACCTCGTCGGCCATGAAGCCGATCCGCTCCTGGGTCTCAAGCATCCGGTCGAGCACGGTCGAGTCAAGCTCGACGGTGACCATGCTCTCGCCCTTTCCGGGCTTCGTGAAGCGGTACGCCTCGCCGGGCTCCCGAAGGAGGGGGATCCCCTTGAACCCCCATTCCTTCGATTCGCTCGTCATGCGCCGCAGCGAATTGACCTCGGTGGGGGAACTCGTCTCCTTGGAGACCACGTACTCCCGCGCCTCCGGCTCCTTGCCGAGATCGACGCGGACGATCCCCTTCTTGCGCTTCGGCTTCTTGGTCTGCTCCAGGACGAAGCCCCGCTCGGTCGCAACAGCATCGCCCTCACCAACCCGCTTGGCGCCCGCCACCTCGACCTTGATGTCGCCAAGCATCTGGTCGAGAAGATCCGTCGGGTCAACGCGGCGGTCGATGCCCTTCGCCTTGAAGTAGTCGTTTGCGTTCTTGGCGTTGGCCTCCAGGGACGCAACGAGCACCGCAGCCCCGGCCTGCGCCTGCTCCGATGGGACACCGGCATCTGCGAACTTGCCAAGCAGCCGCTCGTAAAGGGCCTTCCGCTTGTACCCCTTGCTGAAGGCAGAGACCTCCTGCTCCGGCGTCTCGGCAATGAACGACTCGGGATCCCCCCTTGCCTCCTCGACCTTCGCCAGAAGCTCCTCGTTGTTCGCGATCATCTCGCGAACGGTCGGGCCGCCATCTGCCGCAGTGATGGACGAGGCAAGCGAGGAGAACTCCTCCCGGGACACGATCTTCGCCAGCTCCGACGCGCCGACCGGGATGTCCCCCTCAAGCGAGGGGTCAAGCCTCCGACCCGTCAGGCTCTTGTACAGCTCATCCGGAGTCATGCCCGCAGCGACGGCTGCGTTCTCGAAATCCACGCGCCGGACGAACAGGTGGCCCTCGCCGACAATGGCGGCGGACAACTCCTTCACCACGTCCGGGTTCTTCTGCAGAAGCTCCGAACGCTTGACGATCTCAGGCAGCGCAGCGGCCCGCTCCTGAACAAGCCTGGCCCGAGTGTTGGCCCCAGCCGCCTCCGCGATCCTCGCAAGCCCTCCGGCGGCAGCGTTGCCCATGGCGCCCACAAGGCCGAAGGTGATGGCCGAAGTCGCAGCAGCCAGGATTACGTCCGCCTCCTGTTCCACACCCGTGCCGGCCTCCACAGCAGCAGCCTGCGCTGCGGCCTGAATGCCACCGACAGCCGCCCCCATAGCGGCAGCCGGAAGGGCAATGCTCGCCCCCTTCTTGCCGGCAACCTCTACCGCCTTGCGGACGTTCTGCTGGATCAGGGTGTCGAACAGCCGTTTTACGCCTGGCGCCTTCTTCAGAAGCTCCCCAACGCCCAAGGTGGTCATGGCGGTCAGGGAGACCGCAGCAGCATGGACGTACCGACGCGCGGTTGCCCGGTCGAGGGCGAGCCCCTGACGGTCGGCCTCGGCCAACACCCCCGCCCACATGATCCCGGCATAGTTGACGTAGGTCCACGTCGCGTCAGCGACCGTTCTCCCCGCCACCGCACCAGCAACAGCGCCGCCACCACCGCCAACAGCAGCCCCAGCGGGACCCGCAGCAGAGCCTGCACCGCCGCCGGCAGAGGCGCCAATGCCCGCACCGACAACCGCGCCGAGGCCCTGGATGGTCAGGTCAAGCGCGAAGTCCGGTATGGCTCCAACGACGTTCAGGGCGACCTCCTCCAAAAACCCGTCACCCTGCTGCGTCTTCTGCCAGGCATCGTATGCCTGGATCAGCTCCTCCTCCTCCCGCGCACTGGAGAGGCCGGCAAAGCTCTCGAACCCGCCCCGCATCACCGACACGGACAGAGGGAATGCCTTGAGGGCGGTCCATGCCTTGCGGAAGAACCCTGCATCGTCCTCGACCTCGGCAAGCCCCACCATCTCCCCGGGATCTCCAAGGCCGTAGATCCTGGTCATGTCATGGGAGACCTGCTTCAGGGTCTTCAAGCCCTCCTGAACAGCGCCTTCGTACTCGCTCGGGAGACCAAGCGCCTCCACGACCTCGTACAGCTCGCGTTCACCAGGCCCGCCTCCTGCGAACTCTCGCAGCCGCGCCTTCAGGCGCCCACGGATGCGGGCATAGTCCACCATGTCAGGCCGGTACTTCTTGTTGAACCCGTCCGGCCCAAGCTCCCTGTACTCCTTGAGGAGTACGTCCAAGGGAGTACCGTCCTCCAGGTGGACACCAAGGATCGCGTTCCGCGCCTGCGGCGGAAGCGCCGAGCGCATGCGCGTAGCCGGGGGCGA
>JALSID010000214.1 GCA_026981825.1 Planctomycetota bacterium | reverse complement strand
CCCTGGCACCGTGACGCCACCGACTTCTACCAGCGTCTGGAAGCGACCTTCCAGTCGGAGCGCCGGCGCGCCCTGGCAACGGTCCAGGAGCTGCAGCCCGGGCGATATCAGGTAACGGTGGAGGTGTATCGGGAGCTGGAGGATTTGCCCCTGCCGGTTCGAGGCCCCAGCAGTCACGCGCTGTTCCGTTCCGAGCCGTCGTTGCATCGTGAGTACGCCGTGGTCACCGGCGAACCCACAGCCCGGAACTGGATCAACCTGGGACGCGATGGCGCCCTGGAAGCGCGGATCCTCGCCGACATACAGCAGCGCCTCGGGTACACGCTGCCCCCATCAGGCGCTCGCTAAGGCCAGGCCTTCAGAGCTCTACCAAGGGAGGCGGTTTAGCTGGGCACGCGTATGTTCGCGTCCCACTGCACCCGGATGCAATCGCGGACGCTGACGTAAGCCGGACAACGATCGGCGAACACCGGTAGAAGCCGTCCGGCCTTTTCCCTTGCGGCCTCGTCGGGAACGGGCACGTCGAACTGAACCCGAATGTCTGTAATCCTCAGCACCCCGTCGACCTCGCAGATTTCCCCCTGCACCGTAGCACTCAACCGATTCGCCGTCGGAATTCCCCGCGCTTCCAGCGCGGACGCGTACGTACCAAGCAGTCACCCGGCGACACCGGCAATGATGTGATCCAGGGTGGCGGGATACTCGGGTCCT
The DNA here is from genome assembly GCA_026981825.1 of Planctomycetota bacterium. Lineage (GTDB taxonomy): Bacteria > Planctomycetota > Planctomycetia > JALXBF01 > JALXBF01 > JALSID01. Next base: position 1,986 of record JALSID010000214.1, on the reverse strand, counting down.
TCGTAGGTGCGGCCATACTTGTCCTGGTAAAACTGGCGGATCCCCCCATGGATTCCGAACGTGATTTCCCCGTCGAAGCCTTCGATCGTCGCCACTAGAATCGGTCCTTCTTTTTTGATGATCTTCATCCGACTGGTGTGAACCGGTACGCTTGCCGTGGCCGAACTCGGTGCTGTGGTTTACCGGCCCGTGCCCCGTTACTGTACGTACCACGCGGTATCTTTTGCTGGCAGCGGACCAAGGGTGGCCTACGTCCTCAGGCAGAGCCGCAAAACGTGGGGGGCAGCAGCGAGCCCAGCGGGCCGCAGGTGCGCTGGCAGTGGGTCCCGCTGTGCCTTCCTACACTTGGTGTAGTTGCCGCGATTGTCGACTCGATCGGCACAGGTGTACAGGATCCACGATGGCTGCTGGCGAGCGTTTCGAGCTTTTTCTGGCCGGTCCAGGGGAGGCGCCGCATCAGTGGATTCGGCTTGAGTATCGGATCGATGACATCACGGTTCATCTCTTCGCCCCCAGGGATCCCGACCAACTTCTTGACGACCCCGGCGTTCAGCGAGCCTCGGTTGAGCGGGACTACATGCCTTATTGGGCGTACGTGTGGTCATCGAGCGTAGTGCTTGCCCGCCACGTGGTGGAGCTTGACCAGGGACGATTGGCGGGTCTGCGGGTGTTGGAGCTTGGATGCGGGCTGGGCTTGCCGGGGCTGGTAGCGGCGAAGCTGGGTGCCAGGGTGACCTTCAACGATCTGTCTCCACTAGCCCTTGAAGCGGTCGCCGCATCGGCACGGGCCAATGGAGTGCAACCAGCGGGGCTTATTGCGGGTTCTTGGCAGGATTTGGCCGAAGCAAGTTTCGATCTTGTGCTGGGGGCTGACGTGCTATATGAGATCCGGTGCGCGGAGGAGCTAGCCCGGGTGTTGCCACGATTGGTGGCTTGCGGCGGGCTCGGGTTGTTGGTGGATCCCATGCGTTCGACGGCGGACCGCTTTTTGGGGGAAGTTGCTTCGCATCCAGAGCTAGCGGTAGACGTCGCCGATGGTGCCCGTGAAAACGGACACCGCCACCGGGTCATCCGGGTCCGGCGGTGGGCACGCAACAGGGGAGATTGAGCCCGACTAAACGAGTTTTCACACATCGTGGTCGGTTTGCCGACAAACCCCTTCCCGGCCCCGGTCGTGTGGCCCACGCAGCTTCGGGGGCCGGTCTCACTTCGTGGCCGCGGCCAGCGTCTCCCCCCATGTGCGCCGGGTCGGTGAAAAGTCGTTTAGGTCAGCCGCCCCGGCGGCCGCATTCAGGCTCCGGCTAGCCCCCCGCCGCGCTCTGTCCTCCTTTCTCTCGCGGCTTGCTCTGGCCATCCGGTCTTGCCCATGCCCGCTCTGGGGCGGCCCCGGGCGACGCTGGAGGCGCCGGCAACACTGATCCACACCCAAGGAAGAAGCGCCCGCCCATCGCAGAATCGGCCATGGCGCGCCCCCTCTCGCCACTTCGGCCGCAGGGCGAAGCGGCCTCCGAGCCTGCCGCCTGGCGGGACGAAGGGAGCGGCGGACCGCCGTCGCGCCGGCGACGGCGCATTGGTAGCGCGACCCGGCCCCGGGTCCGCGCCAAAGCGCTGGCGCCAACGAGGCGCTCGCAGAAATGACCCCCGCCGAGCGCAAAAAAGCCCGCCCCTCGCCCGGAGGGCAATGGGGCGCGCTCGCTCTCGCCGCTTCGGCCCGCTGGGCCGAAGCGGCCCCGGAGCCCGCCGCCTGGCGGGACGAAGGGAGCGGCGGACCGCCGTCGCGCCGGCGACGGCGCATTGGTAGCGCGACCCGGCCCCGGGTCCGCCCCAAGGCGCTGGGGCGAACGAAGCGCTGGCACAAAATCCCCCCGCCGCCCGAAAAACAGCCTCCCGTCGGGGCAAGCGCAATCGGGCGCGCTCTCTCTCGCCGCTTCGGCCCGTCCGGGCCGAAGCGGCCCCGAGCCCGCCGCCCGGCGAGATCCGCGCTGC
>JALSID010000213.1 GCA_026981825.1 Planctomycetota bacterium | reverse complement strand
AAGTCGAATGCGAAAATCGGAAAGCCCCATTCGTCGAACGTCAGCGTCGCCACATGCAATCCGTCGGCGCGAACGGTACCAGGATAAGAGACGTCCGCCACGAGTGTGCCCCCTATCGCGGTGGCCTCGACACCGTTCGGAACCTTGATCGGGATCGGTTGACCGCCGAACTCGAACAGCACCTGGTCAAAATAGGAGAATGCGATGACCGATGCCCCCGTGTCCATGATCGTAAAGGCCGCCTGGTCGTTGTAGGCCTGGATACCTACCGGTTGGAAGCCGATCTGGTCGAAAACTTCGTCCAGGGTGATCGTTACCGATCCGTCCGGTCCCACTTCGGGACTGCTCAGCAAAAGTCGCTCTTCCAGCCGCTCGACACGGGGCGCTACCCGCTGCAGTTGAGCCCGACGTGCCATCCTTACTACACCTCCCAGCATCGTTCCCGAACGCGTCCAAATCGGCGGCTACCAGTGTAGCGAACCGCACGGGGTCACGCAATCCCTTGCGTGCCCGTTTGTTGGGCGACAGCACCGCGAGGATGTGCGTCAGAGCCCGACTGCTGGGGAGCGCCAGCCGGGGCGGGGGACAACCGAGTGGGCCGTGCCTGGTGGCGAGCCGCTGGGGAGCAGTACCCTCCGTGACAGGCGACCGACGCAGTTCCGGACGCGCGGTCCTGCGCCGCTGCTTGTCTGAGACGCCCGGGCGCGGTTCGCAAGCGAGGGGGCAACAGCTCAGTCTGCGGTACCGTAGAACGCCTGCCAGGCGCGTCGATAGGAGATCAACGCGGGTATGTGCTCGAGCGTGGTCCCTTTCAAAGCACCCGCCACACAAATGCCCCGCATGCCGTCCCAGGATGAGCCTGTTTCCCGGTCGCGGAGTTGTCCGGACTCGAGCCTCGCAAACGTGAGAACCCCTGTCTTTGTCGCGCGCTTCCACGCCACCGCGTTCCCCGTTTCCGGATTGAACACGATCAGGATCGGTGTATCGGCGACAGTTTCGTTCAGTACAGGCGTACGCCGGAGCCGGTCAAACGACCATGCCTTCGATTCCTCCCCAAGTTTGACGCCAATCACGAAATCGCCGCGGTTTCGATAGATCTCTGCGCGATAACGGGCGGAGGTCCTCGACAGCAGCACGACTGTCGTTTCCGGGTGCAGCCGGCGCCACTCCCGCCAGGTGGTGAACAGCGACGGGACGATCTCCAGGCGCGCCCCTGCAAGTGGCCCCCGCATTGCCTGCCCCAGAATGTGGCTCCACAACGTGCCCGTCTCCACGTCTTGCATGACTAGGCTTCGGTTCCAAAGCATTCCCGACACGCGGAACGTCAGCACCCGTCCGCGGACTTCTCTGGCATACACGATGCCGTTGAAGCAGAGGTGTCACCAGGTGGCAGCGATCGGAACGCCCCCCAGCCCGTCGTTGATGATCTCGCGTCTCGGACCCGTGAGTACATTGATGGGGTACGCACGGGACTGGCCGTTGATGGACACACCAAGAACAAGTTCCGTGGGACCAAGCTTCCGGTCCCCCGCTTCCGCCGGTTGGGGCTTGACGCCCGTGATGGGGGGCAGAGGACCGACCACGCGAACCGGCCGGAATGGCGGAGCCTGGGCTCCGGCGGCTACCCACATCGCCACGGTCGCTACTCCTGCCAGGGCAATCGTACGCCCGGCCCATTGTTGCCACAACATAAGCACTCCCTTCCCGCGAACCGGGTGTGCGGCGGGACCTTCCCGAGCACGGTCTTGTAAGCCAGAACAGGACACATCGTCTGTATGATGTACGCGGCTTGGTTTACTACCTTACAGGACTGGTCGTCTGGGACGCAGAACGGAGGAAGACGTGATCAATACCAGGCACGGTGCGGGACCGACCATGGATCCGGAACAAGCTGTGCGTTCGCGGTACGAACGGGCGGCAAAGGTGTACGAGAAGGACCTGTGCTGTTTTGTCCAGTATGACCCGAAGCTACTGGAGGTGATCCCTGACGAAGTGGTCCAAAGGGACTACGGATGCGGTGACCCGACGCCGTTCGTGCGGCCGGGCGATGTCGTGGTTGACCTGGGCTGCGGCGCGGGCAAACTTTGCTTTATCTTGGCCCAGATTGTGGGCGCCGAAGGCCGCGTTATCGGAGTCGATTGCAACGACGAGATGCTCAAAGTGGCCCGGCGGAACCGGCCGATCGTGGCCCAGCGGCTCGGCTACGACAACGTGGAATTCCGAAGGGGGATGATCCAGGATCTGAAGCTCGATCTGGACGCCGTCGAAGACTATCTCCGCTCGCATCCCGTTACCTCTGCGCCCGACTGGCTCCAGCTCCGCTCGGTCGAGGAAACTCTCCGCAGGGAACGCCCGATGGTGCCGGATGAGTCGGTCGACTGCGTTGTTTCCAACTGCGTGCTTAACCTCGTCCGGCACCAGGATCGGCAGCAGCTCTTCAACGAGATTTACCGCGTGTTGCGCCGGGGCGGGAGAGCTGCAATCAGTGACATCGTTGCCGACGAACCGGTGCCCGAACACTTGCGCAACGATCCGGAGCTTTGGAGCGGTTGCATCTCGGGCGCGTTCCAGGAAGAGGAGTTCCTGCGCGCTTTCGAGGACGCCGGATTCCACGGCATCCAACTGATCAACTACTCCGAACGACCCTGGCGCGTGATCGAGGGGATCGAATTCCGCTCGGTCACGGTCCTCGCCTACAAGGGAAAGGACGGGCCATGTCTGGAGCGCAACCAGGCGGTCATCTACCTGGGTCCGTTCAAACGGGTGGAAGACGACGACGGTCACGTCTTCCGCCGTGGCGAGCGCACGGCGGTCTGCGATAAAACGTTCCGGCTCCTCCTGTCCGAACCCTACACGGGTATGTTCCAACCGATCGAACCGCGCGATCCGGTACCAGTCGAGAAGGCGGCCCCCTTCGATTGTCGGCGGTCGCGCCGCCGTCACCCGCGCGAAACCAAGGGCATCGACTATCGCGAAACCACCCAGCCGACAACCGACTGCTGCGGGCCGTCCTGCTGTTAGTGGCACAACCCGGGGGGGCGCGGACCGCAGCAATGGCACCTTGTATCTCCGGCGCACAGGGGCGTGAGCAGCGGCTGCGGGGGTAATCTGTAGACCGGTGCCGCGTGGTTCCTCAGCTAAGCGATTAGCGGAGAAGCTCAATGACGCCGGTCGTGCGCAACGTGGGACGGAACCTGCCAACGCGCGGCAAGCCGGTGCCCCGTTGGCGTTCGTAAGCCAGCGTCATGCGGGTGATGACGCCCGACTGGGGGGCGAAAAAGAGCAACCGCCGCTCGGGCCCGTCAGCAGCCGACGAACCGGTGAGAAGGCAGGCAAAGACAAGTTCTCCTGACGACGCTGATTTGCCCAGCAACCGATAGCGTGCGGCCCGATCGTCGGGGACTGTGGCAGTGTAATCACGACCGCTCTGTGCTTGCGTCGGCAGTTGAAGCAGGGGGAGCACGGAAAGAATCGCGGAAAGTTCCGCGCCTTCGATGATCTCTCCGTCCGGCCACTCAACCCGGAGGATCTGCCCGTTGTCGGTCGCCACCACGATCTGCCAGGGACGCCGCGCCAGGCGAGCAAGCGGGCTGTTCACTGGCGTGAAGCCCACTCCGTCGCGGCTGTCGTACTCGAGCCTTCCTGACGGAGCCTGCATTTTCCCGCGGAGACGCTTCACCTCGCCCCGTACCGTGGCCAGACCGGCATCGATCCGCTCGCACCGCAGTGCGAGCGTGAGCTCCTTTTCGTCGAGGAACCGGAGAACCTGCTGAGCGGTCTTGCCGAGATCCAACGGCGACAAAGCCGCCTCTGAGCGCAGTTGCCCGCGGTAAAGCAACTCCAGGCCCGGCTCGAAATGCCACTGGATCTTGACGGGTCGTGCGACAGGCTGCAGGTCCTGGGGGAGACCGGGGTAGTTTGCGGGGGTAAAGTCCGGCCACGTAACCCCTGCGTTGCGTTCAGCCTCTGGTGCGACCTGGGCGGGCTTGGCCGCGTGCTGCCCGCTATCTTCGGTACCATGCTCCGCGCCGCTGCGCCCCACGCTGATCAGCACCACGATCAGCAGGCACGCGGCCACTGCAGCCGCACCACCGATCAGGATCGGCCCTCCCGGCAGCGTCCGCTTTTTCTCCTTCTTCCCTTTAGACCGCCGCACCGTCCTTGGGGGAAGCGACGGAGCCGCCTGAGCGGTGGGTTGGACGAGCACTTTTTTGCCGCAGTGGGGACAGTCGAACGAGATGGGCGTAGCCACCTGTCGGACGATCTGGATCGGCTCGCCGCAGTGAGGACATGCCAGCTTGAGCATGGGACTCTCCGTTCCGTCGCTCTACCCTGAAATCGTACCGTGCGCGACCCAGCCGCTGCACACACTCATCACCGACAGATTCGTCCGTGTAGCAATTCTCTTGCTCCACCTGCGGCAGGATGGTCGCATCGGGCGCGGCCGGCGAAATCGGAGCTGGTAGACTTGGGTTGACCAGAACCGGAGACGTGACCGATGGGCTGGACGCGACGCGACTTCTTCCGAGCTGCCGGCGCCGCTGTGTGCTGTTCGGCAGTGGTTGGTAGGGGCGCCGGCGTGGTGGCTGTGGCGACTTTTAGGGCGGATATCACTCCGCCTCTTGGTCATCCGCTGCTGGGGGGATGGATCAAGCCCGTCCGCTCGGTGGCCGATCCTCTCGAAGCTCGTGGCCTCCTGCTCCTTGGCTTCGGCCGGCCCGTGCTGTTCGTTGCGCTGGACTGGTGCGAGCTGCGAAACGACGCCTATGACTACTGGCGCGATGCCCTGGCCCGTGCGGCAGGCACCACCCGGGAGCGTGTGATCCTGGCGTGTGTGCACCAACACGATGCCCCCTATGCCGACCTGACCGCACAGAGGTTGATGGATCAGGTCGGGCTTGGCGGCCGGATGTTCTCCCGCGATGTCTTTGAGGCTGCGGTGGATCGCGTGGCTTCCGCCGTCCGCGACGCTCGCCTGCGGCCCCAGCCCATCACCCACTTCGGGATCGGCAAAGGCAGGGTCGAGAAGGTCGCGTGCAATCGTCGGGTCGAACTGCCCGGACAACCGCCTCGCTTCAACCGGTACAGCTTCACGCGCGACGCAACGGTCCGCAATGCTCCGGAGGGGGAAATCGACCCGTGGCTTCGGATGCTCACCTTTTGGGCGGGGAATCGGGTCGTGGCCGCCATGAGCTGTTATGCCGTTCATCCCATGACCTACTACGGCAGGGGCGAGGTGTCGGCGGATTTTCCCGGACTGGCCAGACGCCTGTTCGAACGACGCCATCCCGGGGTGTTCAGCGTGCACTTTTCCGGCTGCAGTGGGGACGTGGTGGCTGCACGTTACAACGATGGCACGCCCGCCAGCCGACGGAGGCTCGCGTCCCGCTTGGCGACCGCGATGGACCAGGCTCTGGAGCGAACGCGGAAAGTCCCCCTGGCTGAAGTTTCTTTTCGCTGCGTACCCGTTCGCCTCAAGCCCGAGACGGACGGTGACCTTGCCCCGGACCGCTTGTGGCAGACGCTAAGGTCGCGTTCGGCCCCCTACGTCCGCCGCTGCCACGCGGCACTTGGCCTGAGCTGGCAGCGGCGCTGTTCTCGCGGCCAGCCGATCGACATGCCCGTCGTGGATTTTGGCGAGGCGGTGTTGGTTCTGCTGCCCGCAGAAGCCTTCGTCGCATTCCAGTTGGCGGCACAGAGGCTTGCCCCCGATCGGTTGGTGCTTACGCCGGGCTATGGCGAGTGTGCTCCTGGCTACATCCCCACCGAACGCGCGCGGAAAGAGGGGTTTGTGCGGGAGCACAGCTACTGTTGGGTCGCGCCCGGCGCAGAGGGAACTCTTCTGGAGGCGCTGCAGACGGCGTTGAGCCGGGGCTAATAGAGACAGTACGGTTCCTCCGCGCGGCCAAGGACTCCGACGAAGCCACACGGGGGTAGCAGGTCGGGCCCGTCGGCGAGTACTTAGCCTGTGCGTGTGCTGCCCTGCACGGAGCAGCTACCGGTTAGAATCGAGCTGGAGAACCGTGCGGAGAACAGATCATGGCCGCCAGGAAACTCTTAGCTGCTATCGCCGTTCTTGTGTTCGCCGCCGTTGGCTCGGCGAACGTGGTTGCGCAGGAATGGACACCGGGTGCGCCGCGAGAAGAAATCGCACCGCAGTTCTCGGTTGTCCCCGGCGGAGGGGTGGACGGGAAGGACGCGCTCCTCGTGCGTACGGATGACCGCCCTGGCCAGGACGGCTGGTGGCGGCGCGTAGTTCCGCTGAAGAAGGCCGACTACTACCGGTTCTCCTGTTTTGCAAAGTGTGAGGGCGTTCCCCATCCGGAGCGATCCGTGTTCGTGCAGATCACGTTCACGGACGACAAAGGCCGACTGGCGCGGGACGATAACGGCCAGCAGGTGCCACCGCTGATTCCTGACGATCTTGGTGAGCAGCCGAACGGTTGGAGGCGGATCGAGCGGGTGTACCGCGTTCCAAGGGGGGCAACCAGGGCCGTGATCGACTTGAAGGTGCGCTGGGTCCGCAATGCTCGGGTCCTTTTCAGCGATGTACAGTTCGTTCCCTCGGGTCCGCCCGCACGGCGGCTTGTTCGGCTCGGCGCGGTGCATTACCGCCCGGTGGACACGAAGTCGCCTCGCGAAAACTATGAGCAGTTCGCGCGATACGTGAGGCAACTCGGCGCCGCGGGGGCGGACTTGATCGTTCTGCCGGAGGCGATCAACTACTACGGGATGCCACGGTTTGGCAAGAGCTATGCGGATGTGGCGGAGCCCATCCCCGGTCCGGCCACGAAGTTTTTCGGCAAGCTCGCCGCCAAGTACGACACCTACATTGTTGTTCCGATCATCGAGCGATCAGGCCACCTGGTCTATAACAGCGCCGCTCTCGTGGGGCCGGACGGGAAGGTCGTGGGAGTCTACCGCAAGGTTTGCCTGCCCCGGGAGGAATACAACAAGGGCATCTGTCCGGGGAGCGACTATCCCGTGTTTCAGACTCGGTTCGGCAAGGTGGGGATCATGATCTGCTGGGATATCCATTTCCCAGAGGTGGCGCGCGAGCTCCACTATCGGGGGGCCGAAGTGCTTGCCGTGCCGATCTGGGGCGGCATGCCCAAGCTTTGTGCCGCTCGTGCGCTCGAGAACCAGGTCTACCTGGTCACCTCTACCTACACGGACATCAGCCGCAACTGGATGGTGACGGGCATCTGGGGGCCCACAGGTGATGTGCTGAAGCGAGCGACCGAATGGGGAAGCGTGGTGATGGTCGAGGTTGATCTGAACGAGCACGTGGTCGATTGGTTCAACATCGGCGATTTCAAGGCGCGCATTCCTCACGAGCGGCCCTATCCCCTGGTGGGCACGAAAGAGCCTTGAACCGGGGGGCTCGCGAGGACGTGCCCCCGGCCGGCGCGCCATCTGCCGGTGTCGCACTCAGGTGGGGGACTCCGCTCGATAAACGCAGGTGAGTCGCACGCTGTGGGGGTGTGCGGAGGCGGGGCTTCGTTGCCTCCGCTTTTGGGTTCTACGTTATGGAACCGGGCAATGATGGGGAGTCAATCGTGGCCTCGTACGGACCTGAATTGGAAGCTGCGCTGGACGCGGTACGCCGTTCGGCCGCCCTATGCGCTGCAGTCCAGCGCGAGGATGCGGCGAATCGAGTGGACAAGAGTGATCGTAGTCCCGTGACCGTGGCGGACCTGGTCAGCCAGGCGATCGTGGCTCAGGTCCTGCGGGAGCACTTTCCGGACGATCCGCTTGTGGCGGAAGAGGAAACCGACGTTTTCGATGGCCCAGGGGGTAGCGTGCTTCGGGACCGGGTGCACGCCTACTTGCAGCGTGATCTCAAAGGGGCCAGCGTGGAGGATCTTCTCGCCTGGATCCACCATGGATCCAGGCGTCAGGATTTTCCCGATCGTTTCTGGGTGCTCGATCCCGTGGATGGTACAAAGGGGTTCCTGCGGGGGGAACAGTATGCCATCGCCCTGGCGTTGCTGGAAAACCGCCAGGTCGTTCTGGCAGTGCTCGGCTGCCCGAACCTGCCGGCCTCCGGCGTCGGCGTGACCGAGCCGGGGAAGGGCGTGATTCTGTACGCGGTACGAGGTGAGGGGGTATATATGTTTCCGCTGGACGGCAGTACGACCGCCGTGCGTGTCCGTGTCAGCTCGCGTACACTCGACCAGCCGGTGCGGATCTGCCAGTCAGCGTCGCATTCGGCCAGCGACCTGGCCACGCGCGTGGCCCAACAGATGGGGTGTGCTTGTGAGCCGGTGCGGCTGGACAGCCAGGCGAAATACGCCCTCGTTGCCCGGGGCGATGCGGAGCTGTACGTTCGGGTGAGCCGCAAGTCCGGTTACCGCGAAAAGATCTGGGACCACGCCGCCGGCTCACTGGTCGTGGAAGAAGCCGGAGGCCGCGTCACCGACGCCACCGGACGGCCATTGGATTTCGGGGCCGGCATTCATCTGGAGAACAACCTGGGCATCGTTTGCTCCAACGGCCTGCTCCACGATGCAGCTCTGCGGGCGCTTGAGCGGATCGCACGCGGGACCGAATGAGCGGCCTAAGTGGCGACAGAAAGCCGTCAATTCCCTCAGGCTTGACCGACCTGCCTGAGTCATGGCGTGATGACAGTCCATTCGACCAGGTCGGCTACATCGAGTCTGAGCCCGTCATAGGCGGGACGGACGTGAGGGGGAAGCTCGCGTTCGAGCTGGGCATGGTCGACGTGATGGCACATGTGCGTCAGATAGGCCCTTCGTGGAGCGAGCCGTTCGATGATCTCGAGTGCTTGTTGGATGGAGAAGTGGGTGGGGTGGGGGCGATGGCGGAGGGCATCCAGGACGAGGACCTCGAGATCACGCAGCAGGTCCATTGATGCTTGAGGGATCTCGCTTACGTCGGTGCAGTACGCGATCTTGCCGAAGCGAAACCCGAGGATAGGCAAACGGCCGTGCAGCAGGGGAACCGGTTGCACACGCAGCCCCCGCACTTCGAACGGCTCGTCTGGCCTGATCATCACGATGTGAACCTGGGGAATCGCTCCGACGCCAAGGTAGGCCGCTTCTTCGGCGAAGGCGTACGAAAAGCTCTCTTTCAAGCGTCGTGCAACCCGTTCGTCGCAGTAGATGGGCAGGGGGGCGCCGAGGTACACAGGGAAGACGCGGAGGTCATCGAAGCCGTGGATGTGATCGGCGTGAGCGTGTGTGTACAGTACGGCATGCACTCTGCCGATCCGTTCGCGTAGCAGTTGGATGCGCAGCTCAGGTGTCGTGTCCACGAGGATGTTGCCCTGCTCGGTGGCCAGCAACACGCTCGGGCGGGTCCTGCGGTTGCGTGGATCGCTGGAACGGCAGACGGGGCAGTCGCACCCGATCATGGGGATCCCGTGCGATGTGCCTGTGCCAAGGAAGATGAACTCGGCCCTGGGCTTCTGATCGGGGCGAGAATCACTTTGCGGGGCAGTGGAGCTCGTTTGCATTGCTGGACGGAACCGTTTTGCACGGCGGCGTTGCTTCGGTCAGAGGTCGATTCTGCAATGCTATGCGGACGGGCGTCGAATCGGTGGCAGATCTCCACGGACAGCTCACTAGTTCGTCGGTTTACGCGCCTTGTCGTCTGCGCAATGCTAACCGGGTTCGGTTTTGGAAAGGGGCCGGATCGCCGTCGCCGCGGCGAAGCAGCCGCGCCTGCACTACGCTCCATCCGCCAACGACCGAAGACCCTGCGCGGTGACGTCCAGATCCGGGGTGGCAGCTCCGCTCCTTTGCGACCCGGCTTGGCGACGGAGGCAGCGCAGGGGAAAGTCCTGTCGCCGGAGCTGCAGCAGATGTAACATTGGGCAACTGTCGACGCCACCCCCTTGCGTAACGGGAGCAACTGGCTGCCGTGGCGAGCTGTTCCAGGCCGGGCAACGCAACCAGCTTCCGGTCGACCACGCCGTCGCGCAAGAAGAAGTTGGCCGTCGCGAGTGATCGCCTTGTCCGGTGAGCTTTCTACCCGGGCCACAGGTGCTCTGGGAACGCGGGGTCTGGGCATTGGGTGGGCTAAGCAGACGACGACCCGCTGCCGAGCGCTCGCCTGCCCGGCACACAGGTAGCTGCGCGCTGGACAGCTACTCGGGCTCCCGGCAACGCAGCGGGCTGCACCGCGAGCTTCTGAACGAAGGGAGTTGTGCCATGGCTAGAAAACTGTCCCGGCGTTCCTTCTGTGGGGGGCTCCTGGGTGGCTGGGCGGCCGTCACCGGTCTCAATCTCCCGGTGAGGGCCACAAGCGGCACCGATCGCCCGGTGGAGATCGGGTCGCGATTGGAGCTGTTTGTTGATGGCTTCCTGATCGAGTCGCTGCGGGGGGCGCGGCGCGTCCTGCACCGGCCTGTGCCTCGCGAACTCGTCCTGGTTCACGACGCGCCATGGGAAGGGTCCGGATGCGGCTATCACTCCGTGTTTCAGGATCGCGACCGCTATCGGATGTACTACAAAGCCTGGCACCTGGACGTCTCCGGCGGCAGACTTCGTACGGACGCTCATCCGCTGTTCTGTTGCTACGCAGAAAGCTCCGACGGCATCCATTGGGAAAAACCGCGGCTGGGCCTGGTCGAATTCCGTGGTTCTAAGGCCAACAACATTGTTCTCGCCAGCGGCCCGATCGGGCCGGCCGTGGTGGATGCCGGCCACCCCGCTGTGTTCCGTGACGAGAACCCGGGCGCTCAGCCTGATGCCAGGTACAAAGCGTTCTTCCGCTCAGCCCGGCCGAAGGGGCTCCTGGCGCTGAAGTCGCCGGACGGCTTCAAGTGGGAACTGATGGCCGAGCTGCCCGTCATCACGGCGGGAGCGTTCGACTCGCAGAACCTGGGATTCTGGGACCCGGTGTGGGGGCTGTACCGGGCGTACTGGCGGATCTTCACAGCGGCGCGCCGTCAGGGGGCAAGCGCGAAAGCGTATCGGGCGATCCGGACCGCCGTCTCCACCGATTTCCTCCATTGGACTCAGATACAGGACGTGCGATTCAACGACGACCGCGAAGAGCACCTCTACACGAACCAGATCAAGCCCTATTACCGAGCGCCTCACATCCTGATCGGTTTCCCCACGCGTTACGTGGAACGAGGATGGTCGACTTCGATGAAGGCTTTGCCTGAGCCGGAACACCGCCGGCTCCGCGCACAGGCCAGTCTCCGGTACGGCACGGCGCTGACGGAAGCCGTGCTGATCAGCAGCCGCGACGGCTTGTTGTTTGAACGTTGGCCCGAGGCGTTTCTGCCCCCGGGGATCGAGCGGCCTGGGACGTGGAACTACGGCCAGCAGTACATCGCCTGGCATGTCGTGGAGACGCGCTCCGACTTGCCCGGCGCGCCGAATGAGCTATCGTTGTACGCCACGGAAAGCTACTGGACCGGCAAGGGCAGCGCCCTGCGTCGCTACACGTTGCGCATCGATGGATTCGTGTCGGTACGCGGACCGCTTGCCGGAGGAGAGCTCGTGACGCGACCGCTTGTGTTCCGCGGAGACCGTTTGCTCCTGAACTTCTCCACGGGAGCTGCAGGTGGCATCCGGGTGGAGATCCAGAGTCCTGAGGGACTGCCCGTACGGGGGTTCCGTCTGGAGGATTGTGAGGTGCTTTTCGGCGACACGCTGGAGCGGCAAGTGGTCTGGAAGACAGACGGTTCCCTTCGTATGTTGAACGGCCGCGCGGTGCGGCTGCGCTTCGAGCTGCGTGACGCGGACCTGTACGCTTTCCGATTTGCCGACTAACCTATTTGGCGAACCGATGGGATCGGTTGACACGAGACCGACGAGAAGCGTGGCCGGGCATCGGCCCCGGCGTCGTCCGCCGTGGGCGAGATCACGCCGAGGGAACGTTCGATCCGCTGCCGCGGCGGCCAGTGGCGTGCCACGGCGCGCGTTCGCCCATAGAATTTGGCGGTTCGGGCCCGTAGCTCAACGGTAGAGCAGGGGACTCATAATCCTTTGGTTGGGGGTTCGAATCCCTCCGGGCCCAATCGGCGGGTTGCGCAAGTTTGGGCGCAACCCGCATGTTTGTTGCGCCGCAACGGCGTATCCTGCTGGCGGCGCGGCTGTGGCGACGCCTCATGGGCACCGATGGTGTCGCTTCCAGCAGTGCGGTGCGGTGCCTTCTCATCGTCACACTGTGTTCCGGCCGCGGCGGCCCTCCGCACGGCTCACGGCGCAAAGATGGCCACTTCGTCCAGACGTCCCTCGAGCGGAGCAAAGCCGTCGCATCGACTGCCGAGGACAAGCGCTACGTCCTGAGCAGCCGGCAGCGAGGGGAGCTTCCCTTGCAGCTCAGGCTTCCGAGCTTCCTCCAGATAAACCTGCACCAGCTCGCGCGTTCGCACGAGCCGCACGTGGTACCACCGGCGGAGTTCCAAGCTGGTCTTGCCCACGAGGATCTTTCTGCTTCGGTCGCCGCTGTACACGAAGAGGCGTCCCGGCGGGACGTCTTCGTGGGTGCCACCGATTCCCAGGTGCAACCCCTCGACCGTCGGGTCCTTCGGGTCACCGACGGATATCAGGTAGGCGGTGACGGGGCGAACATCGGAGGGCAAACCGTTCCAGAACCAGAAGTCCAGGGTGTAGCTTGTGGGGAGCCGATCGAGGGGGACAACTATTCGGCCCCCCACGAATTGAATGCCGCGGTTGCCCCAGGGGCCGCCTTTCAGGTCGGGCCGGTCTGGCCCGGGCAGATAATAGGCCACGTTGCCTTCAATGGTGCCGTTATGGCGCCCGGTCATGTCATGGGCGACCGGTCCGCTGAGTTCGCCGAGGCGGAAGTAGGCCAGCGGCGAGCGCTTCATCACATTGCGAGCGTACGGGCAGTCGGGTTCTCGCCAGGCCCGTCGCGGTTTCCCCGAGACCTGTTCAAGCAAGCGGAGCAGTGTTTCCACCACACGCGGTTCCGCCTGAACCTCCAGGCCGGCGGTGCGCGCCGGCCAGGTTGTGTAACCCCCCAGGCGGTGCTGCTCAGGTGGGGGGATATAGCCTTCGGCACCGTTGGCCAGTTCGATGTTCATCGTGGGTTGCAGTGGGCTGCGCAGTTTGATCTTGATGCCGGTGATCCCGTACACCTCGTTGGGGATTGCTGTGATTCCCATGTTGCCAATCCGGATCGCCTGGAGCTTTAACTCCCGTTCCGGTTCCTGCCGGAGGTAGTGGGCCTCCCGCGCGTAGATCTCCGCCATCGATCGCGGCGGGCGCTCGCCGAGCTTCTTGAGCACCTCTTGTGCCCAGGCCCACCGACGCTCGTCTGGGGTGCGGCGCCGGAGGCGAAGGGTTGTTTCTGCCATGGCGAGCGAGACTGCGTCCCGGTAGGTGATGCTCTGGTAAGCCCGCGCAGCGGCTTCGACCACCGCCGACAGGTAGGTTCCGAAATCGAACGCGGGCCCCGGTTGGCTGTAATCCATCCACATGCTGTCACCGCTTGTTCCTTGCGAGAGCATGCCAACAAAAGGGGGCTCGAGGCCGACGGCGCGGAGTTTCTCCGCGAGGCGGGGGCCGAACTGGCCGCAGACGTCACCCGAGACCGGTGGCCGTCCAAAATAGTGGAAAGCCAGGTTCGCGAGTACGGCTATGGGGCGACCGTCTCTTGCCTGGATGCTGAGCAGCGTCATCTGATGATCGGCGGGTCCGGAAGGGCCGATGTGGTTTGGGCTCCGGTAACCCGGATGCATGTTCGCTCGCACCGTCCGCTGGCCGAAGGGGTCGGTTCCGATGCGATCGGGGCGGAGGATCCACCTGCGGCAGTGATTGAGTTCGGGGACCTCGACCACGGCCCAGCCCAATCGAGCCGGTTCCAACCGACGGGACGCCTCTACGATGCTGGCGACAATCCGCGGCTCCAGGAACCGCACGTACCTTGGATCTTCTCGGCTGCCCAGGCAGGCCATGGCCGAGGGGGCTGAATGGGTGTGTGTGGCGGCGATCAGGATGCGTGAGGTTGGGGTTCCGCTCTGAGCGGAAGCGGCTTCTTTTACGCGATCCAGCAGTGCGCGGGGGAGCATGAGGCTGTCGACGACAACGATAGCTATCCTGGTATTGCCATCATCCAGTACGAGTGCGCGGCTCTTAAGTCGGTCGTGGGCGACGCTGGCCGTCCGTTCGCGGAAGTAGCCGTTAACGATCACCGGGAACCGGTGCGGCGTGATGTCGACGGCCGCTGCGCCGGCCCTGAGCTCGGCGGCGTAAGCCCCTGGACCGTGTGCTGCGGGGAGCAGGAGTGCTCCAACGGTGCTCAGGAATAGAAGTCGCTGCATCTGGGACCTCGATTGGGATCGAGCCGCGCTCGGTGGGATTCGAGCTGTCTCTGCGGGCGCCAGTATAGCGGATGGTAGGTGCGCCCGGCGTTAGACCTTGTGAGCCGAGCGGCGGGGGTGTCGACCGGACGTTGGTCTCACCACCACATGCGTACACGGGGCGCGACGCCTACGGCGGAGCGCCCAGGTCGCGGCGGTGGGCTAACGTGCGGGCGTCGTTGTTGCGATCGGACGCCAGGCCGTGCGTGCTTCGGTGCCGGCTGACCGCGGGGCAGTGCTCCTCGCAAGCGGTGGGGCACAGGCTGCAGGAGCACCACGCTCCTTGGACGGTACCACTTGTGCTGCCATCGCACCGTCGGCCAGAACGATAGGGGCTTGCCGACTTTTCGTCGATGCGGGGCAGTTACGAAGGCCCGGTCGTTCGGTGGCCGCGGGCGGCTTCTAAACCCGTGCGGACCGCCAAGCGGCCAACGCACGGGAACAGATTCCGCGCAGGGCTGCCCGAAGTTGGTGGAGATTGGTTTAGGAGCCGGCTCGCACGAACAGACGCTTGCTCGCGACCGTCGCGGCTGCCCCCAGGCCCCAGAGGACGACGGTCACCGGTTCGGGCGTGGGGTGATTGTAGAACCTGACATCGTCGATCACGGCACGGAGG
Source organism: Planctomycetota bacterium (assembly GCA_026981825.1). Classification (GTDB taxonomy): domain Bacteria; phylum Planctomycetota; class Planctomycetia; order JALXBF01; family JALXBF01; genus JALSID01. The sequence goes on along the minus strand of JALSID010000213.1, from coordinate 35,532 downwards.
TACTGGCCGTCACGCCGTGCTCCGATCCAGGGACCGATCAGAGGAGTCGTGTCGCCTGGCTCGCCCACGAACCCGCTCGTCTGTTCGGCAACCAGCACCCCATTCACCCAGACTCGATTGAATTCCTTGTATTTGTATTCAATCTCGACAAAGGTCCACTGGTTGAGCTGCACACTGTTGGCCGGTCCGGTGATCTCGCTGTGTCCCGAGCCATTCTTTTGCCAGATACTGGAACCCCATGACTGTGGCTGACCATAAGCGGGGCTTGCTGAGGGGTCGACCACGTACATGGCGTATGACCAACCGTTACCGTAGAAACCGAGCGACACCACGGGCTGACGAGGTTGGATGTGGCTATCGGTGCCGAACCCGAGCACCTTCACCCACGCCGAGATGCGGATGACACCGCCTGGGCTGGTGTGGGGGAGGAACAGAGAATTTGCGGGAAGTTCGATGTAGGAGTCGACACCGTTGAATTCCAGCGCCCCGCCGGGATTCCCAAAGCGGTCTGTCGCTGGCGTGACGTTGTGGAGCACGACGGCATCGAGTCCGTTGGGACCGGCGTCCGACCCATCACCATTGAGCGGATAGTAAGCGATCAGGCCCCCACATGCGATGCCATGCAGCAGGAGAACAACCAGTCCTGCCCCCACCGAAGCAATGCGACCTGTTCCCGTCATGAGTTGGGACCTCCACCTCGCGTTGCGCCCTGGTTAGAAGAAGACCCTTCGCTGTTTGCTCTCAAGGAAGCAGTGCTGCTCGGCGACCACGCCAATCCCATGGGGCTGCAACGTGGTGAATCGGTCGTCCCTGCAGCGGGGGCACTACCGGTGGCGTCGGCCGGTTAGCCGCAGGTGAAAACCTACCGAACCATTTGCTGCCCCGGGCTCGGAATGCTCACCGTGCAGGTTCATGCTTACCCCTACTTTAACGTAGCGGTCGTGGCGCTTGCAAGCCCTGTGACAGGCCCATTCCCGTTTGTCCTGCCTCGATGTGCGTTGCGGCCGGTCAACGGAGGGGGCGCATCTGAGGCGGTGAGGTGCGCAAGACAGCGGGGCCAGACTGGCCACGGTGGCTCGGGTGGTTGAGGACGGAACCCTTGACCCGGCGGGCCCTTGGTCCCGCGCGCACGGTGCCGGAGCCACTTGGCAGCGGGATAGGCCAGGTGCTAGAATGTGTGCTTAGGAAAGTCGACGCAACGCCATGTCGGAGGAGGGGTGAGATGGCGGAAACGGACATTGACGTTGGGCAGTTGATCGAAGGGTTCCTCGAGGGGGACCACGAAGCGCTAGGTCGCGTCTTGGTGATCGTCATCCCCACCGTCGACGGGGAGCTCAAGCGGTTTCCTCGCGTCTCCTATGCGTGCGACGATGTCCTGGACCACGTCCTGGGAAAGCTGAAAGCGGGGCGGTTCGATACCGAAGGGGCTACCCTTGAGCAGTTCAAAGCCTGGGTGCGGCAGGTGGCGGAAAACCGGCTCCTCGACCTGACTAGGAGGAATCGTTGCACGATTTGCTTGGCGGACGATGTGCCCGGCGGCACCGGAGGTGACGGATCGGATTTCGATGAGTTGTCTGAGGAGGGTTGGTCGGACGGAGCCGACGACGGGAGCCACTGTCTCGCGACTTTCATGCAGGTTGCGGCACTTCACGGTCTGATTCAGCCCATCCTTCCCAAGGGCCGTCAGGTGGATCTCTATGCGGTCTACCTGTTCGAGTTCCGGCGCAATCTCTACCTGGCGTTGCGACGCTGCGCGGGGGGACGGAGGCACAACTACCTCCACACCTGTGAAGTTACTGTGCCGTGGAATTCCGACGGAAGCAGGGCCTTCCGACCGGACTGGCCCTCGATCGAGCGGCTCTGGAATGCCATGAGCCCGCTTATTTCGGAAGGACAGCATGTGGACATAGAGCACGTCATCGAGCGGGCGAGATCGCTCGAGCCAGATTGCGCTGCCACGCCTGACGTTTACTACAACTGGGTGCGCCGCATGCGACGGATTCTGGAGCTCAACTACGACGAGTTCGCCAATGCGCAGGAACCGGACGTACAGCGCGCGTGGGAGCTATGGAAGTGCATCATCCTCAAGCCAAAGACAACGTAACGAACGAACCCGCTCGGGAAAACGAACGGGTTGAATCCGCTTGGCAGCCGTGTCGCTTCGAGGAGGCGGGCTGCCCGTACGCGCCGCTGACCATCTTCCGCGACGAAGCGGCAGCCAGAGAGCATGTGGGCAAACACGTCCTCGGACCGGAGGAAGCGGACGCTTGGGCACTGGTCGTTCCCCTCATGCTGGAGGTCGCGGACATCGCGTCGCCGTCGCAACGGAGCAGGTTGTACCAGTACGTTCGGGGGGGCAAACGCGAGGTGTTTGAAGCCCTCTACGAGCTGTACGCGAAATCGATCGTGCTCAATCTCGAGGATGCTTGCCTATTGGGTTGGAAGAACGTGGAGGAGAGAGGTCGCAGGGGATGGGTGGGGGTAGCTCTGGGGACTTCTGGGCTGTTAATCGTGGCCGAGAACGGGGTGATCAAGACGGCATTTCTAGCCGGACAGGCCGATCCGGAGGACGGCAACTCCTCGTCACGGTCGGCGGTTAGCTCCCTGAGTAATCGCCACCGGATGCGGCGCGGATACCGTCCGAGGGTCCCGCCGCCGCGCGAGGCCAGGTGGAGCGACGCGGAGAGGTTGTACTACCGCGTGTTTCGGCCTGCTTTACGGTTTGCACGCCGTTGTGTCTACGAATACGCGCCGGGCGTTTCCGGCCTGCGAAGCCGAAGAAGTGACTACTGGCTGCTCAAGGACGTGCTCCCCACGATCAGAAGCGTCCGCTACGAGAGATGGGCTGCGTGGCGTGAGAAGTGTCGGGGACGGTTGTACGCGGAGGATGTGAACTGACCGAAGGGGGCAGATACCGGTCACCGTGTGGGTCAGAAGAGGCGTGTAATGCCAAGTGTGCGAGGCGGGTTCGCAAGGCATCGGGGCAGCACGCGTGGGAAACCGGCTGGATAGATCGGCTCTGGCCGGCCTGGCAGCGATGCCGGGAGCTGGAAGGCGGGAAGTGCCCCGGTGCTGCCGTTGTTTGGCACTCCGCGCCACGCTTCGGTGACTCGTCTTCCCTCCGGTGGACTTCGTCCGTCGGCATCGGGACGGGCGCCACGCCGCGTTCGGGTCAGCTCGCCGCTGTCGAATGTCAGATTTTCGCCCGTGTGACGTTGATTGGGTGACGAGGCTAGACCCTGTCGGACAAAGGGAGGTATCGCGAAGTTGGAGACGGGTTGAGACGAGATCCGCTTATCCGTGACGGGATACGACGAATACCAACGATTGGCATTTGCCATTCAGGGGATTTCCCATGAGACGCGAAATCGAAACGCTGAACCGCAAGTCGGTGGACGATCTGATTGACCAGTTGACGGATGAGCCTGCGTCACCGCTTCCTTTAGCCGCGGAGTGGATCGACAGCTTCTTCGAACTCGTGCATGCCTCTGATACGGACGATCCGCAGATCGCCTACGACCTGATCGCCGCCTGGGCGCGACTGTGGCGGGCAGATCCTGGGGTGCTTTCGACTGCCGCGGATGTCCATATTCCCGATGAGCGTTCCATCGGCGCGAGCTTGTGGAGCGAGTTGTTTGGTGCCGGGCGATACCGGGATTATGAAGAACGCTTGCTGCGGCGTTTGCCCGAGCTGGCCGATCTTGCCATTCGTGTTCCAGACCCGCTTGCCTGGGTTGATGAGCTCGAGGAGTTCAGCGAATCAGTTTTCGAGGGGGCCGACATTGAAAAGACGGGGTGGGCGATCGATCTCATCGAGGATCTAGACGGGGCCGAGCTGGTCTACTGGGCGGCCAGGCGGTACTTGGGCGAAACGGAGGCGACTCGCCAAGTAGGTCTCGGGCTGCGCGCGGCGTACGCGGCGCTGTATGGCCACCGGGAGAGCTTCATCGTCTGCCCGGACTTCTTGGTGGCTTTCGCGCGGGCGGTGGACTACGAGCCGCCAGATGCCTCACTACGCGAATCGCTCGTGAAGATCCCCATGCTGCTCGAGGAGCTCGCTGACTATCGTCGGTTCGTTCGGGGGGAAGACGTCTCGGAGGATGCGGTCCGCGCCTCGGCGGTGATTGCTGCGGGGGCGGCTTATGGGACCGTCCGGGTTGGTCTGATGTCCATGGTTCGCATCCTTCGCATGGTGCAGTCCCCGGCCGCCGCGCTGGCGGCGGACGTCCCCGTCCAGGGGCAGCCCAATCCGCTCGTTCTGGTTCGCTGGGTGAGCCCGGACAAGCGCTACGTAGCGCAAGTCGATTTGCCGCCGGACATAAGGGAGCCGCGATCGACGTTCCCCGTTTCGCTGCACCGAGCGCTTCAGGTCGGTGATCGTGTCGTGCCCGGGCCGGAAGCCACCGAGCTGGCGGGCCGTCGCATGCGGTTTGCCGGGATCGAAGCCGTAGTTGACCCATCCGGGCGGTTCGAAATCCCCTTGGAGCAGCTCGAAGACGCTCTGGCGCAGCATCGTGCACCTGCGCTCGAGATTTGCGAGAATGGAACCTGGGTCAGGTGGAACCTGGTTGACGCGGGGAGCTAGACGATGTTGCAGTCCGCACACGGCGCCGCGCGCCACATCTCTGCCAGGACAATGGAAGAGCTTTTCGAGCTCGCGCAGGCGTACGACTCTGAACCGGCACACCGCCTGTATCTTGTCCGTGAGGCTGTCTGTTTGCTCGGCGACCTGTCACCATGGTGGCTTGCCCCAGACGCGCTCGATCTCGTTGCCAATAGCTGTCCGGACCCGCGTTACCGGGATTACGCAAGGCTGGCTCGGTCTGCCGAGCCCGAGCCCGGGCTGGCACTGGTGACGTGCGTCTGGAAGGAGTGCGGCGCGTCGCCTGCAGGCGCGGATCACTGGGGGCTACTGCGGCATGGAGCGGTCCTGCCGGTTCGCTGGTACGCCGGGCGGTCGCATGACGAGACCCTCCCCCAGCGGCTACTCGAGCTCGCCGACGCTGTCCTCGAAGAGTTCGCCACCGAGAAAGGCTGGCCCACCGACGGCTGTCCCCTGGACGAGTTCGGGTTGGGCTGGGCGTCGGCGTTGAGCGGCAAGATAGATGCCCGCAGCTTACCCATGGAAGCTGAGTCCGCGTTCTTTGCTCTCGCCGCCGCTTTGTACCTGGCTCGGCACGCGCCCCAGGCGCCGTCGAACCCGAAGATCTGGGTCTCAGCCGCGTGGGACCCGAACGACCGGTACGTCCGGCGAGTTGACGGCATCCGGTACAAGGTGGCCACCGCTCTGCAGTTCGGTGCGAAAACGATATTCGTTCCCCCGGGCAATCTGCACGAGGCCCGCAAAGCCGTTCAGGACCTAAGCGCTGATGCAAGCCCGGACGTGGTACGTAGCGTTCCAACGCAGAACACATTCGCTGCCACATTAAAGCCCATTCTCGTTCAGTACCGCGTTCGTCCTCCAGCAAATGCCCCCTTCGACGAACTAAAGGCCTACCATCTCTACATTGCCCCCCTCGATCGCCGCCAGTGCAAAGAGTTTCATGCCTCTCACCTTTTCCCCCACATCGTGAAGAAGTGCGTCGAGCAGTTGCCGCCGGACCTGCGCGAGTTGGCCGAACGCAGACCCGTGCTGGTTGCTCCGGTCAGCCACAGCGAGGACCTGATTCGCCTGGCATGGCGCGTGTTCAACTGCCGGAAGCTGGTGGCCGTGCTCATCGGTGGCAAGGACACGCCTGCCGCGCGCCAGGGGTTGGAGCGATTGAAGAACTGGGATATTCCCGAGCCGTGTCTTTTCGAGTTTCCTGAGCGCGGTTGGCCGGAGACCTGTGCGCGGGCGCGCGAACTTTACGAACAGGTGCTGCGGGAGCTGGACGGCCCGGTGCTGGTCGATCTCACTCCCGGCTTCAAGGTCGTCAGTTTGGCGCTACTGTTGGCGAGACCAGCGGGGAACCTGCCCGAGACCCATTACGTCTATCTCTCCCATGACTGGCTCCCTCTCTCGGGCGTGCGGGAACCGGCACCTGGCTCCCAACGGTACGAACGCGTCGATCCTGGCCAGGCGCCTCTTTTCCGGGCGTAGTTTTCCGGACCAGCCGGGCGGCGGTACTGTGTAACCGGACTTCCGGATGAACCGCGCCTGTCGTCGAACTGCGCGTCAGGAATCGGCCGCTCCTCCCGTACTAGATCAGGAGCACGGACGAGAACTTCCGCGGTGAGGGCTTGTTCCTGGTTCGAGCGACGAGGGGGTCTGGATGGGATTCTGGAGATGGTTCTTTCCCACAAGCGATGAGCCTGAGCAGCAGGATGAGGGGGGCGCTGCCCCGCGCCCCGCGCAAACGGACGCGGCCGGTCAACAGACTTCGACGAGATCCTCTACGCCCCATGATCGGCAGCGCGCACAGACGCAACAGGGGGAGGGAGTCGTGCAGGCCGAAGTGGGGTCGCTTACTGATCAGACAGGAGCACTGACGGCTCAACGACGCCTCCAGAACCTATATCTCGACTTCGAACGGAACAGGGAGACGCTTCAAGAGGAACTGGTTCGCCTCAAGGGGCGGCACCGTGACGCGTTTTTCCCTGGTGTTCCCGATGCCCAGTTGCTGGACCGGTTCATCGAACGGTTCTTTCCGGAAGGCTTTCCGGCCCATCTGCTCGTCTCAAATGTGAGCCACAAGCCGGATGCCCCCTTTCTGTTGGTTCGGCCCGCCCAGCTCAGCCCCGCTATCACGCAGGTGATGCCGCGGGGGCTTGTGCTCGCGGTGAAAGGGGGCCTGTGGGACAATTTTCGGGACCCGGACAATCCTGTTCTTCGTGTTTTCCATATCGTTGACCTTACCCACTCAGAGGCGCGCGACTTTGAGCGGGAACTCCGGGTCTGTCCGTACTACTCGAATATCTACCCCTCTCGAGTCCGAAATAACAATTGCCTTACACAGGAATTCGTTTCCTCCCTGCCCCCGATCCACCGGCAAACGGGCCGGAAACTGGGCGAGTGGCTGGATTACGTCGAGTTCCGCCGTCGTCTGGCCCGCGCCAGTGCCCAAGGATTGCGGTTCGTTGACCTCGAGATCACCGAAGATGGTCTGGCGCGCTTTCTCCTGGTTGCCCCCAGCCAGGAGGAATTCGACCGCTGCTGGCACAGACTCCGCGGCCAGGAACTGTCTCTGTTTCCACTCGGTTACTCCACCGACGAGTGGCAGTTCAGGCCCAGGGAGGATAGCCGTGCGAGACCCCTACAGATGGGGCCGCCTAAAGGAGGACCTGAGCGCGTTACCGAAATCGTCGTGCCGGGATGCCCGTGGCATGAGCCCTACGCGGCCGCCGTTACGCTGCTACTCGACGACGAGCTCCAGGACGAGTTCGATGAGTTGCGCCATCGCGAAGGAGAGGAACGGGCGCGGGCATGGGTCCGCAGTCGCCTGCCCGGTGAGGGATTCCTCGGTATCTCCATCGTCGGCGATCTGGCCCTTGTGGGCCGGTTCGAGAGGGCATTACGTACGCTGCAAGAGCAGGGCGGGTATGCGCCGTTCCTTTCCAGTTACCTCTTCGATATTAAGACGGCACGTGTTCCTCGGCAGCTCGATACGGTCGACCAGTGGGGGCTGCAAGAGCTGAACGATGCGCAGAAGCACGCAGTCCGGGTAATGCTGAGTGCCCCGGATATCGCGCTCGTTCAGGGGCCTCCAGGTACGGGCAAGACGACCGTCATCGCAGAGGCTGCCTATCAATTCGTCCGCCGCGGCATGCGCGTGCTGATCGCCTCTCAGGCAAACCTGGCGGTCGATAACGCTTTGGAGCGGTTACCCCTTGTACCGGAGATTCGGGCCGTGCGTCTGGGCAGCAAGGGGGACGAAGAACTTCCCTTCAGCGAGAAGAACGCCCTCGCCACCTACTACCGAGCGATCGCCACTCGCTGTCGCAGCCAGACTCTGGATCCGTGGGACACAGCGCAACGCCAGGCCAACGCGGCCCGCCGTTGGCTGGACGACTACCGCGTCGTCCGGGCGAACGTCGAGGAAGCCGAGCAGCGGGCGAGGAGGATCCGCAGCCAACTGGATGACCTCCGCCGCCAGCTCCATGCGGCCGAACGGCACCTGCGACAGATTGAGCAACAGGAAAAGTTCGGTGAGGTCGTGCGGAGCCTGGCCGACGCCCTGCGCAATGGGGATCCAGACGCCGTTCCCGCCGAAGTTCCGGACAGTGTTGTGTCTGATCTGGTAAAGTCCGTCCTGCAACCTCTGATCGATGCATTGCGCCGTGGCGGGTTGCGCGTTCCCACCTTGCTGGGCCACATCACCGGCGCAACCGCCGCTGGCCTGCTGCGCGATCTCCTGACGCGGTTGAGGAAGTTCGAAGGTTATCGGCATCAGATAAATGCGGACATGCACGGTTTGAGCCAGTTATCGGGCAACATCGTTTTGGGCACCGCTGAACAGATCGAGCTCGACAACCTCAGACGCCAGCGGGATGAACTGCTGCAACGGATCGCCACGGACGCTTCTGTCGTTGCAGAACTCCAGCGCGTCCAGAAACGCATCGTGGAGCTGGAGAGCAAGGGGGGTGGCGCTTCGATCGGCTCCGCCTACGCGTCGATATTTGCGAATCCCGATGCTCTTGGGGGCGGCAAGACGCCCCGGCAGCTCCTCAACGTCCTCCGCGATGCGTTAAAGGCGCTGGACGACGCCCAGGCAGTTCTCAAGCGGGCCCGGTCCGCCTTCGTCCCCTGGCTGTGCCAGCAAGTCACACCGCAGACGGCAGCCAAAGCCTCCGCCGAAGCGCGTCGACGTCAGCTCGAAGGGAGGATCCGTGGCGAGGAGGTCAACCTGCGCGACGCGGAGGAGTACCTCCAGGCCCAACGGGAGCGGCTGCGCGAGCTCGTCGAGCAGGCGGTGTCCAACTGGAATGTCGACCGCAACTGGTCTGTGGAGGAAATCGCCCGAGGATTAGAGGGATATCTCCAGAGGCTTGAGCAACAGCTCAACGCGACAGCGACGACCCGCACGCAGTGGGAGCCGTTTCTGCGCTGGTGGACCAGGGAGCTGGAGGACGCCCAGCGCGCGGAACGCGACGCACCGTTCTATAAGGATGAGTTTATCGCTAGGTGCAATGTTGTCGGGGTAAGCTGCACGGAGAGCCCGTTCACGCTAGAAAGCGCCGGCCATCCCTGGTTCGATGTGGTGATCGTGGACGAGGTGAGCAAAGCGACCCCACCGGAGTTGCTCATCCCCCTTCTCCGCGGCAGAAAAGCCATCCTCGTGGGGGACCACCGCCAGCTACCCCCGTTGTTTCGCGAAGGGAATCTTTCCTGGGAGGAAGTCGCCGCCGACCTTGCCCAGGACCAGAGCGAGGGACAGGGCGAGGAGGGGGCCGGAACCCAGCGCGAGTTCACCGTCCAGGATTTCGACCGGTTCCGCCGCATGGTGACCTCCTCACTGTTCAAGGAACTGTTTGAGCAGGCTCCTGACCAACTGAAAGCCATGCTCACCGTCCAGTACCGCATGCACCCCAAGATCATGGATGTGGTGAACTACTTCTACGATCATTTGCTGGTGTGCGGGCTCGAGGACCCGGACGCGTCGCGACCGGATTCCGATCCGCGCAGCCACCGGCGACATCGCCTTCGCCTGGTAGGGCCGAACGGTGAGGAGTATCTCCGCGAAGATCTGCCGGTTGTCTGGATCGACAGCTCACGCAACTCCAACGGTGCGCCTGTCTACGAAGAGCTCATTAGCGCGAGCAAGGTCAACGAATGGGAAGCAACCATTATCGCGCATATCCTTTGCGACCTTGAAGAGGCCCTGCGTAGCCAGGGTTACACCGGAGACAACCCCAAACGTGTTGGCGTCGTGAGCTTCTACGGCGCGCAGATCGGCACCATCCGGCGCGCGATCAACAACGTGCGTCTACAAAGGGGCACGGTGTTTAACGCACTCCGCTGGGACGTGAACACGGTGGACCGGTACCAGGGCAAGGAGAGGCCGATCATCATTGTCAGTCTGGTTCGCGCTCCAAAGGGCAGACTGTCCCCTCGTGCCCTCACGGCTCAGTTTCAGCGCATCAACGTTGCAATGTCCCGAGCCCAGGAGCTGCTCATCGTGGTTGGCAACCGCAGGGTATTCGAGTCCTACCCGGTCGATTTACCGTACGTGGATCGCCCGGGCTCTCGTAGGTTCTACGTGTACAGAGAAATCGTGAACTACATCCAACGGTTGGGTGGCCTCTGGCCGGCACGCGAGGTCGTACGGGGGTAGCAGCGCGTACAAACGTTCGGGGACGACATGGTGGCAACCGCTCGTGTACAAACGAAACCGCAGCCGTTGAAGACCCTGGTGGTTTCCTTTCCGGTGGTCCGCTATGAAGTGCTGGTTCAGTACGCCATCCCCCGTCTTCCCACGGTCTTTGAGGAGGCCGTCCTGCGCATGGTCCAGATGGCGGAGCGTGACCAGCAGGTGGCGGGGCTGCGCCTTGGAAGGGTCGTGAGCGAGCTGCTCGGTATCCCAGATGCTGACGAGGTTTTCCTGCCCGTTGTGCGTCATCTGTTCGACATGGGCCTGATCCGAGTAGCGGGCTCATTCGACAGCCTCGAGCAGATGCGGCTTGGCGAAATACGGTTCACCGACCGGGGCCGGGAGCTGTTCGAATGCGGCGAATTACCTTCCCGCGAACTCGAACATCGGGACGAGTGCTACTTCGACCCGATCAAGAGGAAACTTCTACGCCGGTGCTACGCCAGGGATGAGAAAGAGCCGGCTGCCATCACACTCGACAACGCCGAGACCGCGTTCCCGGACACTTTGTATCGTCAGTGGATTCAGCAGAATGGACCGGAATGGTTGCCCCAAGGGGCGCAAATAACTGGAATTGCTGCGGAGAAGCCGCATCGGTGCTGGGTACGTGAGCGGGCGAACGTGTACGTGCACGAGGGGGAATTGCTGGTCCAATTTGACGATCCGGAACGGACCCGTTACGTAAAGTCCCTTTCGCCGCGGAAGGTCCGCGACTTCATCCTGGACAAACTCGCGCAAGGTGGTCAGGTTCCTGCCCCCCCTGGAACGTGCATGCTCCCGGTGGACCTGCGGGCGGAATGGCGGCGGTACGAGGGCCTGAGCTGGCAATTCTGGGAGGACGCTTGCCGGAATCTTCTGGAACAGAAGTGGGTGGTGGTCTTTTCGACCGAGCTTGGTGCGTTGCTGCAGGCGAACAGCCGGCGGTGGCGCGTGCTGATTGAGGCCGGTTCCGGCGCCGCGATCCCGTGCGCCGAGCGGCGGCCCGGACCGCAGGGTTCGTCGAAGTGGATCGTCCGCGTTCGCGATGGCCGTGGAACAGAAGGGTGGACCGCCGCAACGCGCGATGGAGTTGTGTACATTCTGAACGCCACCGTACGTCTGGGTGCGGGGGTGGAAACGATTCCGCTCGCTGCATGGGACCGACGCGACGAGACCCGGGCTGAGGTGGCGAACCTGATGCGCAGAATCGCGGTGGAACTGATCGCGGGGGCAGTCCAAGGCCGTGGTGTAGCCGCTTTGTGGCTCTCACCCGCTGAGTTCTGGAGCTGTGTTCGCGAGGTGAGCGAGCGCAGACCGCGGTTGGCAGATCGGCTGACCCTGCTTCGCCGCCTTGTTGAGGAGCTTGAGCGGATCGGCGCCCAGAAGCACCTCGCCCAGGTGAGCGACGTGCTCGTGGAGCTCGTCCGCTCGCACCAGGGGAAATTGGACCGCACGGCCCTCAGCGCCGTTGTCGACACGACCAAGGCGCTCCAAACGCGAGCCGGGGACGTGGTGAGACGAATGATCGAATTGCTGAACGAGCGCGCTTCGATTGAGTCCCTGGAGGAGCTGGCAGTGGTTCGAAAGCTCATACGAGAGCTGGATCCCCGCTGGACACCCGATTCTGCGGGTAACTTTTACCCGCTCGGGGTGCTGCGTGAGATTTGTCACGAGCTCGTTCGGGATCCGCCGGCCCGGCTTGACCCCGACTCCCCCTTAGAAAAGCGTCTGCTTGTCTGGCGCAGGCTGGCGAACCGAGTGGGGACCTCCCTGGGCGGCTTGCGGTTGGATCAGCCGATTGCGGAAGCGGAGCTTTTCAAACGCGTGCGGCATCGTGATCCGGAGCTGGCGGAGACGGTCCGGCGGGCGCTCGATCACTGGCGGAGCTTGACAACGGACTATCCAGAGCTCGCCGACGCGGTTGTGGGTACACCGGTAGAGACGGTTGTGCGGAACCTGACCAGCATCGCAGCCGCTCTGTAGGGAACGTAGGGACGGCAACTAACCCACGGGGGGCCGGCCGGGATCGGCGAACGCTCGGGAGCGAGCCGCTGGTGGCGTGGGCGGGCGAGGGCTGCCGAATGGCGGCGACGGTGCTCGGGCGGGCTGTGCCGCGGTCAGATTTCGGCTGCGAATGCGTAAGCCTTTGGGAGGACGCAGGTCGGGTACGTCCGATTGTTGTGAACGAGTTACGGAACGGGAGCAACGACATGAGCGAATGGGGGGATTACGTATACGAAACCGAAGCGCAGCGACGCAGGCGGGAAAGGCGCGCGAGGCGTGCTGCTCAACGGTTGCTCTCCCGGTATGAGCGGACGCTTCAGGAATTAGAGGCCGAAGGCATTGCTGCGTGGGTAGCAGCCACCTACGCCGCCCTGTCCGCCGAGATCGCCCGAATACGGGAGCTTCTGGACAGCGATCCCCTGGCGGCCCGGGACGAAGCGTTTGAGCTCGGCGGAGACGTGTCCATGTTCGTGCGGGTCGCGCGGAAAGCCGCTGAAGAAGAACGGCGGAGACGAGCGAAACGGTCGGCACTGGATCAGCTCTTCGAGGAGACTCTGGCCGATCTTGTCGATCCCGTCGAACGCGACTTCGCTTACGAAGAGATGCGGCGGCTCATCGGCGAAAAGGAGGCGCTGGTCGCTTCCGAGGAAGCGGTCGAGGACACCATTGCTCGTGTTCGCCAAAGAATCGCAGAGATCCGAGCGCGTGCACAGGCACGGGCCGCCGAGTGGCGAGCGGAACAGGAGGCGGCCATCACGGAAGAGGTCACCGAGACGGTCGCCGAAGCTGTGGGGGCTGCGATCCAAGAAGAGGAGGGGGAGCAGCTAACCGAAAACCAGCTCGATGCCCTTCGCGAGTTTTCGGCGGCGATCGTCCGTCTCGCCCGTGAAGAGGGGGAACAGAAGACACAACAACGTGATGCCATCCGGGAAACGGCCGAGCGATTGACTGCGGCCCCCAGTGAGGAAGACCGTCGTCAGGTCGTGCAGGCCCTTTACCAGGCCCTGACCGGTCTCGGTTTCGTGGTGGAACAGCCCGTGCGCATCCAGGAGGAGGGGGAAGACGTGGTTGTGGTGCGGGCACGCCGTCCGGCCGGCCAGTGCGCGGAGCTCAAGGTAACGGCCTCCGGCCAGCTCGGCTACAAGTTCGATAACTACGAGGGAATGTCTTGCAAGGGGGATATCGATCAAGTGATGAACCTGCTGCAATCCGTGTACGGGGTTAAGCTTTCCAAGCATCGCGTGCTCTGGCAGAATCCCGACCGGATTTCGCGGACGGCTCGGCGCGGCCAGGATAGTGTAGGGGGTGGCGCTCATGGTCGATAAACGCGAGAACCCGTGGATCGCCAATCTCGATCGCGAGGCCGGCATTCGACGTTGCCTGATCATCCACGGCGACACGTGCGATCTCTGCTACAGCGAGGATACCGGCGATTACCGCCCGGTACGCGAGGTTATCCTGCAGCGGCTCGCCCGCAAAGGATTCGACCGCGTTGTTGTGTGGGATCCGTATGGGGGTATCACCAACGTTTCGGACGAGGTTCGCCAGGAGCTGATGCGGCGCGCGGTCCAGGCCCAGGGTCAGAGCGCTACCCAGCAGGGGGAAGCGTATGACATGGGCATCCCCAGCCGCTCACCGACTCCCCCCTCCACCGGGACGGCACCCGTTAGCATGGAGGACTTCCTGGCGATTGTGCACGCGCACCTGGTGAACCCGGACCGCAGCACCGCGGCGTTTGTCATCGACCTGTCCGATTACCTGTTCGGAAACGCGAACGCGCTCACCGAAGAGGAACGCCGGCGATTGCTCATTCTCACCCGGGCGATCGTGCAGGCTCCGCTCGATCTGAGTGACCCCGTTAGCTTGGGGAGGCCGTCTAACTTGGTCGTCTTTCTGTGCCGCTCACTGGGCGGAATTCCTCCCAGCCTCTACCAGGGAAACCCGGCCGTGCAGCAGATTCAGATCCCTCAGCCGGGACGGGTGGAGCGCGCGAACTTTGTCAGTCGGCATATCGACCGGTTCCGATTCAGGACCCCCTTAAGGCCGGGCACCGTCGATTTCGAGGATTTCGTGGACAGCCTGGACGGCCTGACGTTGATGGACCTCGCCCAGCTCATCAAGCTCTCCCGCCAGTGCGGCGAGATGCCGATGACGCCCGAACAACTGGTGAACCTGTACAAGTACGGCGAACGAACCAGCCCATGGGAAGAGCTGAGCCGCGAGAAGCTGCAGGGCATTGAGGAGGCGCTCAAACGTCGAGTCAAGGGCCAGGACGAAGCGGTACGCAAGGTGGCGGACGTAATCATCCGCGCCTACACCGGGCTCTCCGGCCTGCAACACTCCAAGAAACAGAAGACGCCAAAAGGGGTGCTCTTCTTCGTCGGCCCCACGGGTGTCGGCAAGACCGAGCTTGCGAAGAGCCTGGCCGAGTTCCTTTTCGGCGACGAGGACGCCTGCATCCGGTTCGACATGTCGGAGTACAACCACGAGCACAGCGACCAGCGGCTCATCGGTGCCCCCCCTGGCTACGTGGGTTACGAAGAGGGGGGCCAGCTTACAAATGCCGTCCGCGAGCGGCCGTTCTCTGTGCTGCTCTTCGACGAGATCGAAAAGGCCCACGTCCGCATCCTGGACAAGTTCCTCCAGATCCTGGAAGACGGTCGGTTGACGGACGGCCGCGGTGTTACCGTGCACTTTTCCGAGACGGTGATCATCTTCACCTCGAACATCGGTGCCGCCGAGGTGGACCCGTCGCTCAGCCCCGACGAGGTCCGCCAACAGTTCATCCAGAAGGTGCGACGGCACTTCGTGGACGTTGCCGGGAGACCGGAACTGTTGAACCGCATCGGCGACAACATCGTGCCCTTCAACTTCATCACGGGCTCCGATTTCCTGGTCCAGATCGCCCGGGCTAAACTCGAACCGCTCCGCG
Organism: Planctomycetota bacterium; assembly: GCA_026981825.1. Classification (GTDB taxonomy): domain Bacteria; phylum Planctomycetota; class Planctomycetia; order JALXBF01; family JALXBF01; genus JALSID01. Next base: position 20,328 of record JALSID010000213.1, on the reverse strand, counting down.
AACGTCTCCGCGAGAAGTACCGGATCCGGGACTTTGTCTTCGCGGACGAGGAGAAAGCGCTCCGTGCCCTTGTCGAGCGGGTGGACCGCTCTATGGGGGGACGCGCCGTGCTGAACGAAATGGTCAAGCGCATTTTCGACCCCCTGGCGCGATTCTTGTTCGAGACGGCCAGCGACCCCAACCAGTACGCCGACCGTGTCATCAAGGCATACCCGATTGCGGGCGGTCCGGACTTCACCTTCGTGCTGGAATAGAAGCAAGGTGCGGGAAGGACGGCGGACCGCCGTTGCGGCGGCGAGCGCACCACCTCCTGCACGCCTGCGATCCGAAACCACCCGCTGAAGCAACTGGAACCGCCCGCCGAGCAGCCGAGCTCCGCCGCTGCGTCGCGCATAGCAACGCCTGTCGAAAACGGGGCCGGGTTCCCCAGGTAGAGCGCCGGAACGCTGCTACGCGACGAGCGAAGGTCTTCCTTGCGGCAGCTAAAGGTCGCGTCCTCGTTCGAGGCTCCCGCGAAGTCTCCGATCGGTCCGATCCGTCCGATCGGTCGGATCGGTCTGATCAACCCAGCCTTCGCCGTGAGCTCCCCACCGGCCCAATGCCCTGCGCTACCTTCTTCACGGCTGCCGGAGAAAAGCGATCAGGTCGCGGAGCTGTGCCGGCGTGAGCAGTTCGGAGAAGTTCTCCGGCATCAGCGATCGGCCGGTCGACCGAAATGCTTCGATCTCCGATCGGTCGAGCACGACATCCTCGCCCCCCTGAGCACGGAGGACGATGCCACGGTCGGTCTCCGAGCGGACCAGTCCTGTGTAAATGCGGCCGTCCCGAGTCAGGACCACGTAGCCCATGAACCCAGGCATGATCTGACGGTCTGGATCCAGTACCTCGAGGGCGATTCGCTCCGGCGACCAGGCCACGAGCCCCGAAAGGTCCGGCCCGACCGACGAACCAGCCCCCCGCACTCGGTGGCATCCGGAGCAGTGCTCCATGAAGACCGCGCGGCCGCGTTCAGGGTCTCCGGGTTCGCGGAGGGCACCCAGCCACCGCTGCAATGCAAGCTTCCCCCCACGCGGCCGCAGGATGGGCTCGATCCGAGCACGGTATTCTGCGGGCACGGCTTCGAGTCCGATGCGTTGCAGCACACTTCGCAGCTCAGCCGCGCTGACTTCGCCGCTCTCGACTCCCTTGAGCACGGCTTCGACGAAAGCAGGGTGCCGGATTCCCTGCAGCAACACCTGGGATCGGATCGCGGGCGATAGCTCGTTCCACCGCGCAATCGCCTGGGCCAGCTCCTTCGGATGATTCGCGAGCGCTTCCACCAGGGCTCGTTGCACTCCAAGGGGGGTGTTCGCCCCGAACAGACTCGCCAGCTCTTTCCGATCCTCTGGTGTTCCGATCTCTCCCAGCAGCCGCACGGCGTAGGCAGCCTCAGCGGCCACTCCGTTGCTGCCGGTCACAACGATGCCCAGGGCGGCGCGGCGGAGCTCCGAGAGGGTGCCTTTGCCCAAGGCTGCCTGTAAACCGTCGTTGGGATTCTTGTCCCCCCGACGAAGACTGCGGGCCATGCCGACCGTTGCCGCAATGGCGGCCTCGTTCCTTCCGTCCCTCAAAGCGGCCCGGATCGCTTCGACTACGCCACCTGTTGCCCCCTCCATGACCCCGGCCATGGCCAACTTCTCCAGAAGCTCGAGCTCGCCCGCGTCCCTGCGCGGCGCCGGCGGCTGCGAGCCGATCAACGCACCCAGAAAACGTGCACTTCGACCGGATGAGGCACTGAGCAACGCCTTGCGGACCCACGGGTTGTTCAGTTCCTGCCGGGCGGCGAGGAGCAGCGCGCGTTCGACCTCATCCCCCTGCAGCCAGCCCAGCGTGCAAATAAGCTGGAAGCGTACGGTCGTGGACGGATCCTCTGCCAGCTCGATCAGGGCACGTCGCACGGCCCGGGACTCTTTCAACAACGGTTCGCAAAGCAGGACAGCCTGGCGGCGTACCGGTTCGGCAGGATCGTGCAGAGCCCGCAGGAGTACAGCCTCGCGGAGAACGCCACAACCTTCGAGCGTCCGGAGGGTCTCGAGACGACCCCAAACGGACGCAGCACCGACAGCCTGTCGCTCCAGCCGGGCCACCACGTCCTCCGACAGCGCGTCAGTCCCCCGCTCGATAAGGAGGCGCCGGGCCGTCTCGCGCCGCCAGCCAAACCGGTGGCACAATTCGCGGAGAAGTTCATCAGTGGAAGCCGTCGAGAGGTCAGGCGCTTGCTGGAGCTCCGCATCGGCGGGGACGATCCGCCAGATCCTGCCTCGGTCGTCACCGCGCCGGTACGGAATCGTGTCCCGCACCGACGGCGGCACGAACTGCGGATGTTCGATCCATTCCCGATAGAAGTCAACGACGTACAGCGCCCCATCCGGACCGAACCGCAGGTTAACGGGCCGAAACCAGGGATCACGGCTCCGCAGGAACTCGCGTGTCTCCTCACCTGCGCCTCGCCGAGCGACGAAGGTCGGGGACGCAGGGACAAGCTCGTCACGGTGGACCAGGTTGAACAGCGGCTCGCACACGTAGACGCTGCTCGAATAGGGGGGCTGGAACAACGAGCCTCGGTCCGCTTCGATCCCGCAACTGGCGTTGAAGTAGCCAGGCGGTTCACGGTTGAACCGCGGTCCAGGCGGTGCCAGCGGGTAGACGCGGCCCGCATCACCGTGGTCGGCGATGTGCGCCAGGCCAGAAGACGATGCCAGCAGGGGGTTGCGGTCCAGATACCGTTTGGCCAGCACATCGTGGCGGATATGGATCGTGTTGTAGCTCAGAAACCGGTTTCCTTGCCAGTCGAACGTCTGACCGAACTGCGAAGGGCCGTTTTCCGGCGCAATCTGCCCGCGGACCAGGTTGAGACGCAGGTCGAATCGGCCGAGTTTGGCCGCGCGCGAGGCGGGCTGGTCTGGAAACCGAACCTGGCCGCCGCTGCGGCCGTTGGCGAGCCAGATCCAGTTGTCCGGTCCGAACCGCAGCCCGTTCACGCGAAGCTGGGGGTTACCTTCGCCGAAGCCCGTCACGACCACCCGGCGCTCGTCTGCCTGCAAATCGCCGTCCCGGTCACGCAGGTACCAAACGTGGGGGGCCGAGGTGACCAGGATACCGTCTCGCCAGGGAAGCGCAGAGGATGGATACGCCAGTCCGTCGGCGAACACTCGACGAGTGTCCAGCTTGCCATCGCCGTCGGTGTCGAGCAGGTAAACGATTCGCCCCCCGGGAGCACTCACAGGGTAGTCGTGCATCTCCACCACGAGCATGCGCCCGCGGGCGTCCCACGCAATCGCCACCGGATCCACCACCAGTGGCTCGGCGGCCACAAGCTCGATACGAAACCCGCGGGCGAGTTCGAACGCACGGAGCGCTTCGTCCGGTGGCAGGGGGGCCGCTGCTTCGCCATCTGGCCCGGCCCCTGCAAGGACGACTGCCAGGATCAGGCCGCGAAGGAAAAGTCGGGCGGGACATCGAAGCACAGCTCTACCCTCAGCTTCTCGTCCTGTTCACCGTTGCTTGTTCAATCGCTGTTTTTGCTTCAGGTCGTGGAGCATCTTGACGCACTCGTCCACGATGGCTTCGCCTGTACCGCGCGCGACCCAGCTATGCAGGCCCGTCCACACCTGGTAGCCACCCAGCTCGTACGCTTCGCGGTCGGGCACATAGCCAATCCAGTCGTTCGCGAGCTCGGCGATCACCGTGTGCTGGAACGGACTGCGCTTTTTGATCTGCACGCCCAGGACGGTGAAAAACTCCGCCGGCACGCCGACGAATGCCACGTCGCCGACGGCCACCGTTTGCAACCAGGTGGTACGCTCCTGCCCCTGCAGCGGTCGGAGCTCCTGACGCATTCGACGGAACACGGCGGCTATGCGCTCGGCACGCTCGCCACCCACCCGCTTGCGGCAGTAGCTTGTCACCGCATGCTCTTCCTTCTCTTCGTCGAAGTGGCGGACCCGCACCACGAAGGGGCGCTTGATGGCCGCGAGCACCGGGTTGGAAATCGGCCGGGCATTCTGAAACGCCTCGAGCACGGCCTTCTCCACCATCTGTTTCGCTGCCGCCGCCGAGACGTCCAGCCGATGCGTCGACCCGGAGGCCCCCTCCAGGAAGATCCACACGCCGCCGTGCTTGGCCTCGAGCTCCTGAGCGGCCAGGCCGTAGAAGCCGGGCGAACGAACTGCCCCCTTCAACGTGCCAATGGTGTGCACCGAATGACCGAACAGGGTGGCCACCAGCGAACCATCTCGACGGCGAAGCACAAGAACGGGGACGTCCGGGTCCACCGGCCCCGTAGGGCGAACGGCGTCGCGCCGGGGGCCGATCCAGTAGATCGTGCCATCCGACAGGAGCAGGCGACTGTTCCGCCCCACCCGCTCTTCCTTGCCGAGTCCAAACGCAATCGTCACGGGACCGTTCTTGTCCAGCTCCGCGGTTGCTTGAACGATCGCCTTGACGATTGCCTTCTGGACCTGCTGACAGAACGGCTTCACCTCCTCATAGGCGTGAACGCGGCATGTCGAGGGGGCGTGGTGGGTGTGCGTGCAGTTGACCAGGATGTTTTCGAACGGGATGCCCGTGCGCTCGGAAGCTTCGCGTACCGCCGGATCGAGGTACGTGCGGGACATCATGAGCACGTCCAGAGCGACAATCGCGATGCGTGTTCCGTTGGGTGGGCCTTCGAGAACGAGGGCGCAGGCGCGTAGCTTGCCTTCCTGGCCGCGGACATGCCCGGGAAAGATCGAGCCGCCGATGATCATGTCGTCCGTGGCGTGGAGCTCGACCGCGGCCGCTCCGCCCCGGAGCACCTCTCCCGCGGCCGTCAGTGAGAGGGGGAAAAGCAGAGAACATATCAGAACAACGAATCGTAAGCCTCGCATGGGATGGCCTCGCACTCGATGCCACACGCTCGTTGCCAATCAGCCCTTGACACGCTGACGACCCTACTTGGAGTTTACTCGAGCAAAGAGCCCCCCGTGACCAGGCGTCCCAGGCCCCTGGCAAGCCCGCTCTGCGGCGAGCCCTTAGCTGCGAAAGGGGGCCTGTGCCTGCGTCCGAGACGCCTTCCGCACGGGCAGCTCCGGGCTCCGGCGTGTTCACCGACCGCTGCGGACCGAGAGTTGGCCTTGCCGGTCGGCGCCGTGGTCCGCTCTAATGCCGAGCAGAGTGGCCGGAACATACGGTGCGCAACAGGGGAGCGAACGTGAGGCCGGAGCCGGTTGTCAGGTTTGACCGCGCTCGGATGTGCCGCATCGAGCGGATGGAGGACCAGCACTTCTGGTTCGTCTGCCGCCGACGCATCCTGGCAAGTTGGCTACGATTGGTTTGCCCGCCCGGAGCCTGTGCCGTCGATGTGGGGGCTGGGACAGGGTACACGGTCCGCTGGTTGGAGGCCCAGGGATGGCGGGCGTTCGGGATCGAGCCGCTCGCCGCCGGGGAGGCCAGGGGGCAGATCCCCATGGTGTGCGGCGTGGGCGAGCGGTTGCCGATCCGCTCCGGTAGCATCGAGGTCGTGCTGTTTCTCGACGTGCTCGAGCATGCCGATGACGCCGCCTGTTTGAGGGAGGCGTGGCGGGTACTTCGACCAGGGGGGCATGTGATCGTCTCCGTACCCGCGATGCCGTGGCTCTGGAGCAAGCGGGACGAGGAGGCCGGCCATCGCCGGCGTTACACAAAGCACGATCTGCTCAGGCTGCTCCGCACGACCGGTTTTGAGCCCGTTGCGTGCCGCTACTTCGTCGCTTTTCTGTTTCCGATCGTGGCCGTCACGCGGATCGCCGGGCGCTGGTGGGGGGCAGCACAGAGGGTGGAGGAGTCGCCGGGCCGCTGGGGGAACGCGCTCGCCTTCGCACTCACGATGCTTGAGGTCAGGCTCGGCGACCGGCTGCACTGGCCGTTCGGTTCCACCCTGCTCGCGCTGGCTCGCCGCCCGTAGCGCGCCCCCTGTCCTGTGTAGGCTCGGGCCGGTGCGGCCCCCCGCGCAAGTAGGGCAGCTTCCGGCAACTCCAGGCGTTGCGCCACCCACACCGTGCGCCGGTGGGCCCCCGTTATCACTTCGCCCGCCAGTCCGAACTCGCCCTTAGCTCTGCAGCATGTTGCCGTTCTCGATGACGGCCAGTGTCCCGGGGGCAAGGGATTCCCAGTCCCCCTCGAACAGCCGGTTTGTGGCCACCACATATCCGTTCGCGGGAGCGTTATCACCGCGCCGAATGTCCACGTCCCAGTCCTCGTCCATCAAGGTCACAGGGGGGAAAGTACCGGCGAGCCGCGCGACGTAAACCGGCTTGTAACCGTCCCGGTCCGTGTAGACCCAAAGCCGATCGCCATCAGACATGACGGCGATCACGTTGCCGAAGGAGTTCAGTTCTCGAAACAGGGCGGCCAGCGCTTCGGCGTCGCTCAGATCGATCTGTCTGGAGCGGACCTGCTCCAGCAGCCAGCAGAATGCCAGCTCCAGCGGGTGGTCGCCTTCGGGTTTCATGTGTTCCGGGCTGGGTATGCCGGACAGCGAGCCGGTCGCGACCCACACGAGACTGCTGTGGTTGAGAGCGTGCAAGAACGGGCCTGTCCTGTGCACGGCGACGTCCTCCCGTTTGCCGTAGAGGACATGGCCGATCAGCGTCTGCGACTGCACGGGGCGATGGATCTGTCCGAGCGTGTCCAGCTCATGGCTGCGGCCAGGAATGTACGCCTCCTTGTAGAAGAACGGCCGGTCGCCGACGAACCAGGCCACACCCCAGCCTCGTGAGCTCCTGGTCGCTCGCTGGCGGTAACCGCGGAATTCGGGCTCGAGCAGCACCGGCCGGTCGAAGTTGATTGCGAGCAGTTCGCTCATGGCACTCCTCCTCGCTCGGATAGAGCCTGCTGCCCGCAACAGTTGCAATCGGCGTGCCGAAGGCGAAAGCAGCGACGAGGCCCGATCCGTGCCCAGATCCTCACGCTAATCGAACTTAGGAGCTCTCGACCACCCTTGCCGCCGCTCCGGAGTCACCGCCTCCTGTGGTGTCACAGCCGCGGTGTCGTTTTGGCCCTGCTTGCGGTTCGGCGCCGTCCGAGCGGGCCCCCTGGCACGCCCGCCTCTAGCGCGCCCGTTTGACCCACTCCGGTGTGCCGAACCATTCTTCCATTTCTCTTTCCTGTGCCGCGATCACCTCGGGCGGTTCGGGTATATGCCCCCTGTCACCGGTTTCGACCATCCAAACCTCCAGCGCGGTGCGCATCCGGTCGAGGACCGCGCGAATCCGGGGATCGTTGCTACCGGCGAGGTTCCTGATCTCGTGTGGATCCCGGACCGTGTCGTACAGCTCTTCGGGGGGCATTCGGTCTGCCATGAGCGCGCGGGGCGGACCTTCCAGTAACCCCTGCCCGTGCAGCCTTCGCATGACCTGCAGAATCAGGAAGCACTTTTCCTTGTAGCGGTTCAGCGCGAACAGGGGACGATCGGGGGTAAAGTTGCGGATGTAGTGATAGCGGCCGTCGTACACCGAGCGCATGCGGAGCACGGTTTCGTCGATTCGGTCTCGTGCACTGAACAGAAACTTGCGGCCTGGCCCGGATCGGTCGAACAGGAAGTCGCGGCTGTGCATCGTCAGGGGGCGGTCGATACCGGCCACCTTCAAGGTCGTGGCGGTCAGGTCGAGCAGGCTGACGAGCCGCTCATCTGTGCTTCCGCGTTTGTAGCCCGGAGGAGGAGGGAAATCCCGAGGCCAGCGAACAATGAGGGGGACGTGGAGTCCCTGGCGGTAACAGTAGTGGATCCCGCGCGGCTCCAGCCGGCCGTTATCAGCGAAGAAAAAGATCACGGTGCGTTCCAGCAGGTTCTCGCGGCGGAGAGCGTCCAGGATCCAGCCCACCCGCACATCGAGGCCTGAGACGGAGTTCAGATACCGCGCCCATTCCTGTCGCACGATGGGATGGTCAGGATAGTAGGGGGGAATCCTTACGGACTCGGGCGTTGCCACCTTTGGATGCCGGTCCTCTCCGACCCACTTGACCCTCTTCTTGAACCGGGTCTTGCGGTCGTAGATGTCGTACTCGACCTCGGGCAGGTTTACCTGGATGTAAAAGGGCTGGTGTTTGATCGCTTCCTCCCAGCTTTCGGACTGGAAGATCGGGCCCTCGTTGACGAAATTCAGGTCAAGCTTTCCGGTCCCCACGAGCTTGTCACCGATCCGGCGCACGTTCGCCGTGAAATAGCCTGCTTCCTGCAACCGGTGGGTCAAGGGGCGCACCCCTTCGGGCAGCCGGTAGTCGTCATTGCGGTGTGAACGCATGTGGTGGCAATCGATGGTGGTCTGGTACATGCCGGTCATCAATGCGGAGCGGCTCGGCGCACAGACGGGCGATGTGGCGTACACCCGCGTGAACCGCACGCCTGTGGCGGAAAGCCAGTCGACGTTGGGGGTGGACACCAGAGGTTCGCCGTAGCAGCCCAGGTCCAGCGAGATGTTCTCGGCGATGATCCAGAGGATGTTCGGACGTCGCGGGGGCTTTTCCGCCGCGCCAAGGATTCCCGCGATCAGTAGCCAGAGCACTGCTGTGGGGGCCGCCCAGGCAGCCACTTCGCGTAGCCCCGACACCGGACGCGTTCGTAATGGTGCCCGCTGTTCCCGTTCACAAACGGTGGCCATGTTCGCCTCCGACCGCGTTTCGGCTCGTGCCCGCCTTTCTCGTCGACCATCGCGGCCGCTTACCATGTTAGCCGCCCACGGTTTTCCTATCGCAACGGTTGGTGTCGGTGGTGCCGGGGGGCGACAGGGCGATCGACGCGGTCGCCTACCGTTGCGAGCCGCCGGCACAAGTGGCTAGACTGGAACCGATCGCCTGCCCGAGTGTGGTCTTCGATGGAGAGGAGCTGCGATGAGCGAAAGGGACATCTCGCTTAACCTGCTGGAAACGGCTCGGCAGTACACGCTGAGTCTTCTCGATGGGCTGGCGGAGGACGAATGGTATGCCATGCCGGGGGGTTCGCCCAGCCACATTGCCTGGCAGATCGGCCACATAACGTTCGCTCAGTTTGGCCTGGCGATTGCCCGGTCGTTTGGGACAGGCCCCCAGGATGAAGGGGTCTTGCCGGACAACTACGCCGAGCTATTCGGGAAGGGGACGCAGCCCTCGGCCGACCGGGCGCGCTATCCCACCGTTGCGCAGCTCCGCGCGGCACTTGATCGCGTACACTCGCACGTGATGGCCTGGCTCCGCGCCGTACCCGAGCAAGCGTTCAGGGAACCTGCCGCGGAGCCGATCCTGCACATGAAGACCCGCGGCGATCTGGTCCGCTTCACGGCCCTGCACGAGATGCTGCACGCGGGACAGATCGGCTTGATCCGACGGCTCCTCGGCAAGCCACCGCTACGTTGAGGCGAACGGGACCATCCAGAGTCTGCAACAGGAGTAAGCGGGCATGATGCGACTGGCACGGGTTTGGGCTCTAGCCGTCTTCCTGGTCGCTGGCATTGCGGTGGACTGTACCGCTGGCGGGCAGCCTCAGAACCGACCCAACTTTCTGTTCATCATCCTGGACGATTGGGGAGCGGGTCATGCGAGCGTGCACGGGGTCCCCTGGATCAACACCCCTAACATCGATCGGGTCGCTCGCGAGGGAGTAATCTTTTCGAACTGCTTCACGAACAATCCGAAGTGTTCTCCGTGTCGGGCCAGCATCCTTACGGGTAGGAACACCTGGCAGCTTGCCGAAGCGTGCAACCATAACGGCATCTTCCCGCATCGATGGCCGGTGTACACCGAACTGCTTGAGCAAGCAGGCTATCATGTGGGCTACACCGGGAAGGGATGGGGGCCAGGGGACTACCGGTCCGGTGGGTTCAAACAGAACCCGGCGGGCAAAGCGTACAACCGCCACCGAAGACGACCGCCTCAGGCAGGTATTTCGGCGATCGACTACGCCGCAAACTTCGCCGAGTTCCTCAAGGAGCGCAAGGACGGCCAGCCTTTCTGCTTCTGGATGGGGCCCTATGAACCGCACCTTCCCTATGAGCAGGGGGCCGGTCGAAGGAAGGGCAAAGATCCACGATCGGTGCAACTACCCGCTTATTATCCAGAATCGAACGTGATTCGGAACGATTTTCTGGACTACGCCACGGAAGTGGAGTGGGCCGATCAGCACATCGGCCGAGCGCTGGACCTGTTGGAGCAGGTGGGGGAGCTGGACAACACGGTGATTGTGGTGACCTCCGACCATGGCCCGCCGCTGCCGCGGATGAAGGGGCAGATCTACGAGCACGGCATCCACATACCGCTCTACATTCGCTGGGGGGTCCGTGCGAAAGGGGGACGCGTGGTGCACGATTTCATCAACGTGCGCGACTTTGCCCCCACGTTCTTGGAGTTGGCCGGGCTCAACCCGACGCCCACCATGTCGGGCAAGAGTTTCGCCTACGCACTCCTGTGCGACCAGAGCGGGTGGATCGATCAGGAGCGTAACTGGGTCGTGGTGGGCAAGGAGCGCCACGATATTGGACGGCCGTTCGATTGGGGGTATCCGGTTCGTGGCATTCGGACGCCCGAGTGGTTGTACGTGCTGAACTACCACCCGGAACGGTGGCCGGCCGGGAATCCGGAAACGGTGTATCGTAATTGCGATGCGAGCCCGACGAAGTGGCTGCTGCTGTCACGGTTCGACCAGTACTACCGGTACAGCTTCGGAAAGCGGCCACGGGAGGAGCTTTACCGAGTGGCCGAAGACCCGGACTGCGTGCATAACCTCGCGCGCGACCCCCGCTATCGTGCGGTCAAGGTGCGGCTTCGTGAGCAGATGTTCCGGGAACTTCGCAAGGATGGCGATCCCCGCGTTCTGGGCAACGGGGACATCTTCGACACCTACCAGTACGTGGGCCGCCGTACCCACTCCTACGACGCCTGGCTCCAGTACAGCCGGTAAGCGCTGCGGGGCCTGGGTTACCCCCTTATGCTCAAGCGCCGCGTAGCCAGACGCGCTACCGCGTGGCCAGCCAACCTACACAATGGGGGACACCCCGCACATTTGGAGTGCGGCACTCCCGTGCCGCTTTGGTTTTTTGGAGTGCGGCACCTCCGGTGCCGCTTTGGCTCTTTTGGAGTGCGGCACTCCGGTGCCGCTTTGGTTTTTTGGAGTGCGGCAGTCCTCTGCCGCTTTCACCTGCCTCCCCACCAGGCCGGGGCAGCACCCAGGGCCCGAGCGCGCAGCTTGACCGCTGGCGAGAGACCAAAGCGGCGCTGGCACGATCGCCGTTCCGCCCGCCCTCTCGCCGGGGCGGAGTCGGCCCGCTCGCCGAGGGCTCGGTTGTGCCCTTGGGTCGGTTGGCGCACCATTGGTGGTGATACCCGTCCGGGGGGCCGCCGCGAAAACGGGATGCGCAAGAGCAGCACCGGAGGGACAACCGATCGCGAGCCGAAGGACAGCGCAGAGCGGCGCAGGGGGGGGGCAACCCAGCAGCGGGCGCGTGGATGGACCTGCCGGGGCGAATGGGCCGGACCGCCGTCGCGCCGGCGACGGCGCAGTGGTACCCCCGCCGCGCCGCGGCGGGGAGGACGGCTCGGCAGCGTGCGCGCCGACCCAGCCGCGTGCGCGGAGGCGCATTCCTCGCCAGCCGGGGCTACTCCGAGCGGCGAGCCGCGGGGTCGCCGAGGCCGCGGCGCTTACCGCAGCCGCGGCCGCTCCCAAAGCCAAGCAGTGCGGATCCCGCCAGGCGGCGGGCAAGCAGCCGCAACCCCTTGCCAGCCGATCGATGGGCGGCTTTTCTCTTGTTCGACGGGGATGGTTTTCGCCTGCGCTTCTGGAGCGCCGTTGGCTTTGGGGCGGACCCGGGCCGGGTCGCGCTACCACTGCTCCGCCGTCGCCGCGACGGAGGTCCGGTCCCGCCGGGCGGCGGGCTCGGGGCCGCTTCGGCCGGCGGCCGAAGCGGCGAGAGTGAGCGCGCCTCATTGCCCTTCCTGCCACGGGCGGGCGTTTTTTGCGCTCGGCGGGGGTCATTCCTACCAGCGCTTCCTTGGCGCCACCGCCTTGGGGCGGACCCGGGGCCGGGTCGCGCTACCAATGCGCCGTCGCCGGCGCGACGGCGGTCCGGCTCCTCCGGTCCCGCCAGGCGGCGGGCGCTGCGCTTGCTTTGGTGAGCGGTGCGGGATGGAGCACACGTCCGGGGACGACGTCGCCTCCCGGCCCACGCCTCTGGGGCGGAGGCCGTGTCTGGGCCGGCGCACAAAACTGGGAGCCGTGGTCGGACTACGCGCCCGCTACGATTAGTCCAAAAGGGGAGCCGGTAGCCATGGACGACAACCAACAGCGCGAAACTGCTCAGAGCGAGACACAGGCCGAAGCGAAGCCCCCCTATCGGGCAGGATACGTGGCCATTATTGGCCGTCCGAACGTGGGCAAGAGCACGCTGCTCAATCAGTTGTTGCGCGAGCGCTTGGCGGCCGTCTCGCCCAAGGCTCAGACCACACGGCATAAGATCCTCGGCATTCTCAGCGGCCCATCGTACCAGGCTCTGTTCCTGGACACCCCGGGGATCATGCGCCAGCCCAGCGACGAACTGGACCGGCGTATGCTCAAGAACGCCCAAGAAGCGATCAAGGATGCCGACGTGGTCGTGCTGCTTGTCGAACCCCGGCCGCCCGGCGATGTGGAGCGGTCCTTAATCGAGAAACTTAGCTCGCGGCCGACCATCCTCGCAATTAACAAAGTCGATACGGTCGACCAGGCGCAGGTCCAGGCCACGATCGATCAGTATCGAGTGTTGCATGAGTTCGTCGAGATCCTGCCCATCAGTGCCTTGTACGGGGCAGGACTGGACCGGCTGCTGGAGCTTGTTGTGTCCCTCTTACCGGAGGGGGCACCATTCTACCCCGAGGACCAATTGACGGATCGACCGGAGCGGTTCTTCGTGAGCGAGCTGATTCGGGAGCAGATCTATCACCTCTACGGGGACGAGATCCCCTACGACACGGCCGTGGAGATCGAGGAGTTCCGCGAGGCTCGGCCCGAAGAGGGCCGGAACAAGGACTTCATCCGCGCCGTGATCTATGTCAACCGCGACTCCCAAAAGCGTATCCTCATCGGTGCCGGGGGCCGCGCAATCAAGCGACTCGGTGAGGTGGCCCGCAAACAGATCGAGGGGTTCCTGGGGAGACCGGTCTACCTGGAGCTCTGGGTCAAGGTCCGTAAGAAGTGGCGTAAGAACCCGCAGCTCTTGAAGAATCTCGGCTACTAATGCCACCGGGCTCTCCACGCCTGGCCCTCAGCGTGCAGCCGATGAGGCTCACCGCGCCCGCCCGGTCCAAGGCTATGGCGTAGACATGGGGCGCTCTCCCCCACGCCGCCCGGGTCACTCGTCCCTTGTTCCCAGCGGTTCCACTCGCACGGCGCAGAACTTGTATTCGGGGATTTTCCCATAGGGGTCGAGGGCGTCGATGGTGAGCAGATTGGCCGCCGCCTCACGGAAGTGGAAGGGGATGAACACGGATCGCTGCGGTACCCGGTCTGTGACGATGGCCTTCAGTACGATCGAGCCGCGGCGCGAGCTCACCTGCACCTGCATGCCGGTCTCAATATCGAGCGCCAAAGCATCCGCGGGGTTGATCTCCACGTAGGGCTCGGGACAGAGTGCATCGAGCGGCTCGGAGCGGCGGGTCATCGTACCGGTGTGCCAGTGCACGAGCACACGGCCCGTATTGAGTACAAGGGGGAATTCCGCATCCGGAAGTTCGGCGGGGGGCGCATAGTGGCAGGGCACGAATCTCCCCCGTCCGCTTCCGGTGGGGAAGCGGTCTGCGAACAGGACCGGCTGTTCTGGGCTGTCCGGTTCCGGCACCGGCCAGACCTTCCCATCCGTGCCAAGGGCTTCATAGGTCAACCCGCGGTAACTGCGGGTCAGTGCGGCGAACTCCAGAAAGATCTCCTCTGGGCCGGAGTAGGAACAAGAGTAGCCCATGCGGTTGAATAGCTCGGTGAGGATCTCCCAGTCCGGCCTGGCCTGGCCGGGTGGGGGTAGAACTGGGCGACCAAGCTGTACGCGGCGGTCCGTGTTGGTGTATGTGCCGGTTTTTTCGAAGAAAGAAGCGGACGGGAGCACGACGTCGGCGAACTCGGCCGTCTCCGTCAGGAAGATGTCCTGCACGGCGAGAAAGTCGAGGTTCGCGAGTGCCTCGCGGACCTTGTTCACGTTCGGGTCGGACAGGAACGGGTTTTCTCCCATCATGAGCATTCCCTTAATTGCCCCCTCATGAGCTGCGTTCATGATCTCCACCACGGTCAACCCGGGCTTGGGATCAAGGCTCACGCCCCAGGCGGTTTCGAACTTGCGGCGGACCTCCTCGTTGCCTACCGGCTGATAGTCCGGATATACCATGGGGATCAGGCCGGCGTCGGATGCCCCCTGAACGTTGTTCTGCCCGCGCAGGGGGTGGAGCCCTGTGCCGGGGCGGCCAACGTTACCCGTAAGTAAGCAGAGAGAGATCAAGCAGCGCGCGTTATCCGTCCCGTGCGTGTGCTGGCTAATCCCCATGCCCCAAAAGATGAGCATGGCCCGGGCGCGGCCAATCGCGCGGGCGATCTCCTCGATTAGCTCGGGCGCGATTCCACATAGCCCCGCGGCGCGTTCAGGCGGGTAATGCTGGACCGTCGCTTCCAACGCTTCGAACGCCTCGGTGCGACGGCGAACAAACTCGCGATCGTACAGCTCGTCGCGGATGATCACGTGCATCAGGGCGTTGTAAAAGGCCACGTCCGAGCCGGGCAGGATCTGGCAGTACCAGGTGGCGTAGTCCGCCAACCGGGGGCGGCGAGGGTCGACCACGAGCAACTTCTTCCCCCGCCGTGCCGCTTGCTTGAAGAACGTGGCAGCCACCGGATGGTTCTCTATCGTGTTGCTCCCGGTGACCAGGATCAGATCCGACCGCTCGACGTCCCGGTACACGTTCGTGACCGCACCCGAGCCGATACACTCCAGCAGCGCAGCCACCGACGACGCATGACACAGCCGCGTGCAGTGGTCCACGTTGTTTGTACCCAGGACGGCCCGGATGAACTTTTGGAACAGGTAAGCTTCCTCGTTCGAGCATTTCGCGGAGCCGAAGCCAGCGAGTGCCGACGAGCCGTGTCGCTTTTTGATCTCGGCGAGGCGTTCGGCGATCAGGTCCAGCGCTTCGTCCCAGGTCGCCTCGCGGAACGCCTCCAGTGCCCGCTCGTAGTCCGGCACCGGGTTTGCCAAAGGATGACGCGACGGCTTTCCCCCTCCGGAGCTGGCCGTCGTCAGTGGTCGCTTCGGGTAGTATGCCTCCTTGCGGATCAGTGGAACGCGGAGGCGGTGGGGGTGAAGGGTGTAGTCCCAACCGTAGCGGCCTTTCACACAGAGTCGACCGTCGCTGCCCGGACCACGCCGCCCCCGGGCCGCGACGATTCTGTCCGCATCCTTCAGGTAATCCACGGTGCAGCCAACGCCACAGTACGGGCAGACACTGGGGATCACCTCGAGTCGGTGGATGCTACCGTCGATTTGGGTGAGCGTCTTGTCCATCAGAGCACCCGTGGGGCAGGCCTGGGCGCACTCACCGCACGCCACGCAGGAGCTGTTGCCCATCGGTACATCGAGGTCAAAAGCGATCTGCGTGCCGTGCCCCTTGCCGCTGCGGCCAATAACGTCGTTGCATTGCACTTCGTCGCACGCCCGTATGCATCGGTCGCACAGGATGCAGGCGCTGTGGTCCACGGAGATCACCGGCGATGTGAGGTCCTTGGGCCGAGCCGTCAGGAACAGGCCACGGAGACGGCGAAGGACGGGGTCGGCCACGCGGCCATCTTGGTCGACCAAACCATACCGTTGGCCGAGCCGCTCCAGCTCGCAGCTACCGATGCGGCCTGCGTCGCAGGGCAAGGGATGTTCGGCCAGCAGCAGCCGAAGCAGCATCGCGCGGTGCTGCTCGATCCGCTCGGTGGCCGTGCGCACGGCCATGTCTGGTTCGCAGGTTCGCACGCACGCCGGAGCGATCCGGCCATCGCCGAGCTCCACCACACACACCCGACACACCCCCACGGGCCGCAGACGCGGATCGTGGCACAGAACCGGGATCTCGACACCGGCCTGCTGGGCTGCTTCCCAGATCGTCGTACCTTCGCGTACGTTCGTGGTCTTGCCGTCGATTGTGATTCGAATCATGTCAGCCCCCCGAGCCTTCCCTGCTTCGGCTACCATTGCCTCCGCTGCGGGCGCCTCGATCCGTCCTCTTCAGTACCTCGTCCGGAAAAAGCTGCAAGAGCGACAGCAGGCCATCGAGGGCTACCTGGCCGAGGCCGCAGATCGATGTCTCCTTCAGTGTTGCGGCGAGATCGCGCAGGAAGGCAGGCGGAAGTTCCTGGGCCGGATCTTCCTGCACGGTTTCGAGCAACCGTACGACCTGGGCCGTGCCCATCCGACAGGGCACGCACTTGCCGCACGATTCCTCCGCGAAGAAGCGACAGATGCTCAGCGCCACGTCGCCTATGGGAGCTCCTTCCGCGAGCACAATCAGCCCCCCACTGCCGAGCATCGAGCCGGCCGACCGGAGCGACTCGAAGTCATACGGCACGTCCGCTGCTTCAGGGGGCAGCCAGGCTGAAGAAACGCCCCCAGGTGCAAAGGCCTTTAACTTGCCTGATCCGGACACGCCACCACAGCGTTCGATGATTTCCCGGACCGGTGTGCCAAGCTCCACCTCGCAGACCTGTGGTCGGGCCACATCACCAGAGACCGAGACGAGCTTCAGCCCGTGGGCGCCGTTGCGGCCGAGTCCGAGCCACCAATCGGCACCCCGGGCGAGGATCGCCGCAGCGGCCACCAGGGTCTCAACGTTGTTGATCAGCGTGGGACGGCCGTACAGCCCATGGGTGGCCGGGTAAGGGGGGCGGTTGCGGGGTTCGCCGCGCCGGCCTTCGAGCGCCTCCAGCAGAGCCGTCTCCTCACCCAGGATGTAGCCCCCGGGCGATCGGACCAGCTCGATGTCAAACGGCCGAGCCGGCCCGAACGCGTTCGCTCCAAGCAGCCCGCGTGCCCGAGCGGACTCGATCGCCTCGTCCAGCACCGCTGCCTCAGGCTCATACTCGTGCCGAATGAACACGATCCCCTGGCTAGCGTCTACCGCCAGTGCGGCAACCAGGATACCCTCGATCACGGCCTCCGGGAACCGACCGAGCAGCTCCCGATCCTTGAACGTGCCCGGTTCGCTTTCGTCGGCATTGCAGATCACGTACTTGGGGCTACCGTTGGCCTCGGCGACCGCTTTCCACTTGCGGGCGGTGGGGAAGCCCGCTCCACCCATTCCCCGCAAGCCCGCACGCTCAAGTTCGCCGATCGCGTAGGCACGGAACGCCGTCGGGTTGTCGCGCCACTTGAGAAACACTTCGTAGGGGGGAGAACCGCGATGCGGGTTGAGCTGCCAGTCCTGCCCCTCGTGGGGGGATCGCATAATGGGCTCGCAGTCCAGAGCGGCTCCGGACCGATCGAAGCGGACGCGATGGGGGGTCTCGTTGAGTAGCACAGCAGGGGCCGTGTCGCAGCGTCCCAGACAGTGGCAGGGACGAACCGCTGCCTCCGGACAACGGCCGGCGCGCACGTCGGCGACCACTCTTTCCAGAAGCTCGCAAGCACCTCGCAGCAGACAGGCGACGTCGGTACAGACCTGGAAGAGCTGGGCACCTTTGGGGAGCGGCTGCAAGTGGGGGTAGAACGAAACGAGCTCCTGGATGCGGTGCTCGGGTACCTGAAGCTGCCGGGCAAGCTCCCGCAGGTCTGCCTCCGTGTAATGCGGTCTAATCGCGCGCAGCTTGGCAATCTGGCCGATCAGATTCATCAACGGTCACTCCGCCGGACGCGTCTGCACCGAACGCGTCTGTCAGATCTTCTGTTAGACCCTGCTCCCCGTCGCTCCTCGGTCGGCCCGGGTCGCTCGTCGCTCCCGTAGCTCAACGAGTGGAATCACCGGCAGTATCCGCCAAAGAGCGGAGCGCTTCAAGAGCTGAGGCGGCCAGCCGCTCACCGCCGCCGGGTGCTATCCGCGAGTTCACCGTCTCGTAGCTGCCTTCCCGGAACGCCTTCTCCGTGGGGATGTATCCAGGCGCATCGTTGGCCAGTTCGATCACGAATGTGTGCTTGAAGGGGGACGCACGTTTGATCTGCAGGCCAAGGTCAACGAACACCTCCCCGGGAAGCGTGACGATCGCGGTGTCGTGGCCGATCCGGAATGCGTGCACTTCGAGATCGATGGAGTCTCCGCCGCGCCATTGCAACGCCATGATCTTGTAGATACGCACTCGTTCCAGGAAAGGCAGCGAACGACTCACGATGTTCGGGTACTGTCGGCGTGCCTCTTCGATCTCAGCTTGGGAGTAGTGCTGAAGAGGGACACGCACGACGCGATGGGCGGTTGCTAGCGAGGGGGCATCGACAGGGCGGGCCGCCTTTATGGCGCGGCTTACGCTGCCGGCCAGCAGCTCGCCCAGCTCTTGCGCGCTGCGTCGCCCACGCACGGTCACATCGATGTGGTTGATGTCACCGCACGTCCCCGTGCCGAAGAAGCTCACGAACCCTTCGCCGTATCGGCGGCGGAGGGCGACTTCCAGGTGGTACGGGTAGTCCGCCGAGTACTCTGTTCCGCCCACCGTGTCCAGATGCATGGCGAACACGGTGAGTGCGCCGAGCGGCCGGCCGTCGGTTGGGTCGTCGAAGACCAGCACGTTGACTTCGGGATCGATCGGCCCGGCGGGACGGACGATGTTGGGGTTTAGCTGACCCGGGTTGAACCGGACCGTGCCGTTCTTCATGTAAAAACGGCGATTGAATGAGATCTGCGGTTCCTGTTTCACAGTCGCTACGCGGAGACGAACCGGCCGGAGTCGGTCGAGGGCTTTCCCAACGGCCTCCACGATCCGCTCCTCGAGAAACGCCGCGTAGTCGACCGGTTCGGCCGGGTCGCGCCCGTGCTTTTCGATCGCCTGGCGGTGGAGCAGCTCGCGAATGGCTCCGAAATACAGCGGCCCCGTATGCGTGTGCGTGGCCATCACGGAGCAACGCTCGGGGGGAATACCGTACCGATCCTCGATTGCTCGTCGCGTCGCTCTGGAAACATACCACGGTACGCCGATCAGGTCGCAGAAAACGAGCGCTACCGTGACGTCGTCCTGCTTGAGCACGATCGCTTTTGCGTGGAGGGGGTCCTTGATGCCGGTTGCCCGTCGTTCGCGGAAGTATCCGCTCATCCGGTAGCCGAGCGGGGGCGTAATGTCGACGAGCGCCCAGCCCGCCTGGACCTCCTGCGCGGCGGCCGGCGTTGCAGGGGCGCCGCCCGTGGCAGCGAAAGCGATCAGAAGGCTGAGCCAGCTCGGGAGCTTCAAAGGCATCGCGGTTCTCCGCGGTATGCGAATCGGTCGGCCGTGGCGTGAAGAGCCGTGGCTGCGGGCCACGCTTCCGGCGGCGAACCACGGCGAACCCGGTTATCTACTGTAGCGGCTTTCCCGCTCCGGTGTGCGGTGCCGTCCTTGGCCGCCTCGAACCTTTGGAGGCGGATGGGTTCCGTCGCAGGTCGGTTGGTTGCCGTAGCGGGTGCACACGCCTTCGACGGCTATATTGGGTTACGTTGGGCAGTGATGGCCGCAAGGATCGTAGAGGTGAAGACTATGCGCCACCTGTTTTGGACTGCGATGGCCTGGCTGCTGGTCGGCTTCGTTGCGACCGTAGCGGCGGAGCGTCCGAACATCCTCCTGATCATCACCGACGACCAGGGTTGGGGGGATCTCTCTTGCCATGGGAACCCGTACTTGAGGACTCCGGCGATCGATTCGCTCAGGCGAGATGGCGTCTCGCTGGAACGGTTCTACGTCTCACCGGTGTGCGCGCCGACACGAGCGGCGTTGCTGACGGGCCGTTACTACCTGCGCACAGGCGTGCATGGGGTGACTCGGGGGTATGAGCGGATGCGCGCGGAGGAAGTCACCCTCGCTGAGGTTCTCCGCGCGCACGGCTACGTGACCGGTTGCTTCGGCAAGTGGCACAACGGCTCTCAGTATCCGCATCATCCCAACGGCCAAGGGTTCGACGAGTTCGTCGGCTTCTGTGCCGGCCACTGGAACAACTACTTCGACCCGATCCTGGAGCACAACGGTGTTTTCTTTCGGGCGAAGGGGTACATTGCGGACGCGCTCACGGACTACGCCATCGCTTTCATAAGGCAGAACAGGGATCGTCCGTTCTTCTGCTACTTGCCCTATAACACGCCGCATTCCCCCTTCCAGGTGCCGGACCGCTATTTCGATCGGTTCAAGCGGCTCGGGCTGGA
>JALSID010000212.1 GCA_026981825.1 Planctomycetota bacterium | reverse complement strand
CGACCGCCTCGCCTGTGTCTATGGCATGTGCGAGAACCTGGACCATAACGTGGCCCGCTTGCTGGGAACCCTGGAGGAGCTCGGCCTCAGCGAGAACACGATCGTCCTGTTCACCACGGACAACGGGCCGAACACGGACCGGTACAACGGGGGGATGAAGGGCAGGAAGGGGTCGGTGGACGAAGGGGGAGTGCGCGTGCCGTGCTTCATTCGCTATCCCGGGCGGTTGCCTGCGGGTAGGGCGTATCGGCAGATTGCCGCCGACATTGACGTGATGCCGACTCTGTTAGAGCTTGCGGGAATCGGGGTGCCGGAGGGGGTGAAGTTGGATGGCCGGAGTCTGGTGCCGTTGTTCGACTCCGATAGGGATCCGTTGTGGCCGGATCGTTTGTTGTTCCAGCACTGGTCGGGGGAGCGGGTTGTGCCGACGCGTGGAGCGGTCCGGTCGCAACGGTATCGGGCGGTCTATCGACCGGGGGGCCGATGGGAGCTATACGACATGGAGTCCGACCCGTGCCAGACGCTGGACCTGGCTGGCCTGCGTCCGGAGTTGTTGGAGCCTCTGCGGGCGGCTTACGAGCGTTGGTTCAAGGACGTGACTGCGCGCGGCTTTGATCCGATCCCGGTAGAGGTGGGGCATCCGGGTTGGGACGAGGTGGTACTACCCGGTCACGAGGCGATCCTGATGCCGGGGGTGGGCAAGGGGATCGGTTACTTTGGCCCGCGAGGCTGGGCGAACGACTGGATCAGCGGTTGGCGTTCGGTGGACGCGTATGCGTGGTGGCCGATCAAAGTGGTGCGACCGGGGCGGTATGTGGTGGCGTTGCGATACGCGTGTCCCCCGGACCAGGTGGGATCGCGAGTGGAGGTGCGTGTGGGGGATGCGTCGGTGGGGGCTCGGGTGGCCGAGCCGTTTGTGCCGGAGACGATCCCCAGTCCGGACCGGGTACCCCGTCGCGAGGTGTACGAACGGACCTGGGGCACGCTGGAGCTGGGGACGCTGGAACTGCGTGCGGGCGAGTACCGTCTAGAGCTTCGCTGCACAGAGCTGGCGCATGAGGCAGTGGGCGAGTTCAAGGCGGTGGTGCTGAAGCGAGTGCAATAGGGGCCGCTTCACATGGGCGGCGGCTGCGGCGACGCGTGAGCACGTCGGGATGGCCCGGACGCCGCGATGACGGAGCCGGCCGGCCAGGACCAACGCCGACGCCATAGCAGCATCGGGGAACTGCGGCGCTCCGTCGATACCCCGAAAAAGGCGTGTCTTGCGTTCACGATGGAGCCCCCCTCCGACGTTTGGCTCAGGCGCGCTCGGGTGGGAACGGGGGCTTCCGGCTGCCCCGCGTCCCGGGGGATGTTGGCAAGATGACTTCGTCAGCATGGCCCCCTTCGTGGATCGAGGGGCTCGAGTGTTCTTCAGCGATCGTGCTGGGCGTCGAGTAGTTCGCGCGTAGCGTTGACGGGAATCGGCGGGCGGCGAGGAAGCGAGGCAGCTTCACGTTTTCGCCCCCACCGCTTCGGCACGCTCCCGCAGCCGGGCCCGCTTGTCGGCACGGCCCGTGACCCATCCGTTGGCCGCCGGTTCCCTCTGTCCGGCCAGCCTTGCCCGGGTAGAGCACCTCTTCGGGTGATCGCCGACGCGCATCCTCGGGCGACTGTGTTTCTGTCGCTACTTTGCTACACTAGGCGTCGGTTCGGGTACCATCTCGACCGTTGGGTGGCCGACGCCGGGGTTTTGCCGGGTCCTGGAGACGGTTACTAGGGAAATGCGTGGACGGCACGGGGTGAAGAGATGCCACCTGTTCGTTGTGGGGTATGCGGCTCTGTGTTTGAGGTTCCACCCGGCTTCGCAGGTCCCAGCGTGACCTGTCCACACTGCGGTAGTTCGACGCCCCTTTATCTGTCCCGCCTCCCGCCGTGCCGCGAAAACCGAAAGTCCCCAAGGTCATATGGATCGGGCTGGGGCTGTACATCGGCGCGTGGGTGGTTGCCCTAATCGCTTTCGCGGTGGGATTCGCCATGGCAATGGCCTCGGCGAACCAGGAGTATCCGCAGGCTGCGGTGTCCGATATACCCCCAGCCCTCGCTTGCCTGTTTTGTATGTTTCTAGTCCCGGCCCTTGTGATCGACATCGGGAGCGTCGTGGCCGCCACTATGGGACACGCGTGGGGAGCAATCGTCCGAATCGTGCTGTTTGTCCTGTGGGTGGTGATGACTGTGCTCAGCATTCCAACGATGACCATGGTGGACGCGTGCTTGAGCCTAATATCATTCGCCATATCGCTTGGGGTCGTTATCTGCTACAACGTCCCCTCGGCCTGGCAGTACTACGAGGCATGCAAACGGTACCGGAAGGGAATCGTGTAGGCGCTACTACCTGGCATGTGCTGATGCCGCGTCTTTTCAGGGCTGGCCGTTCGGAGCGTGGGTTGGGCCTTGATGGTGCTTTCGGTGGGGCTGGGGAACGTCGTGCAGAGTCGGTGTCCGTCCCGTCGGAGGCACTTGCGCGGTCCCGGCGAGACGTTCGCTGCGACGGCGGAGCAGTGGTGGCGCGACCCGGCCCCGGGTCCGCCCCAAGGCGGTGGCGCCAAGCAAGCGGTGGCAATAATGACCTCCGCCGAGCGAAAGAGAAGCCCGCCCGTCGGCCGGATGGGCAATGGGGCGCGCACCCTCTAGCCGCTTCGGCCGCCGGCCGAAGCGGCCCTGAGCCCGCCGTCAGGCGGGACCGGAGCTCCGCCGCTGCGACGGCGGAGCATTGGTAGCGCGACCCGGCCCGGGTCCGCCCCAAAGCGGTGGCGCCAAGCAAGCGGTGCCAATAATGACCTCCGCCGAGCGAAAGAGAAGCCCGCCCGTCGGCCGGATGGGCAATGGGGCGCGCTCTCTCTAGCCGCTTCGGCCCGCCGGGGCCGAAGCGGCCCTGAGCCCGCCGCCAGGCGGGACCGGGGGGAGCGGCGGACCGCCGTCGCGCCGGCGACGGCGCATTAGTAGCGCGACCCGGCCCCGGGTCCGCCCCAAAGCGCTGGCGCCAAGGAAGCGCTGGCAAAAATGCCCCCCGCAGAGCGGAAGAAAGCCCGCCCGTCGGCCGGATGGGCAATGGGGCGCGCACCCTCTAGCCGCTTCGGTCGCCGGCCCGACGCGGCCCTGAGCCCGCCGTCAGGCGGGACCGGGGGGAGCGGCGGACCGCCGTCGCGCCGGCGACGGCGCATTAGTAGCGCGACCCGGCCGCGGGTCCGCCCCAAAGCGCTGGCGCCAAGGAAGCGCTGGCAAAAATGCCCCCCGCAGAGCGGAAGAAAGCCCGCCCGTCGGCCGGATGGGCAATGGGGCGCGCACCCTCTAGCCGCTTCGGTCGCCGGCCCGACGCGGCCCTGAGCCCGCCGTCAGGCGGGACCGGACCTCCGCCGCTGCGACGGCGGACCAGTGGTAGCGCGACCCGGCCGCGGGTCCGCCCCAAGGCGGTGGCGCCAAGCAAGCGGTGGCAATAATGGCCCCTGCCGAGCGAAAGAGAAGCCCTCCTCGGCCGGATGGGCAATGGGGCGCGCTCTCTCTAGCCGCTTCGGCCCCCGGGGCCGAAGCGGCCCTGAGCCCGCCAGGCGGGACCGGACCTCCGCCGCCGGGACGACGGAGCAGTGGTAGCGCGACCCGGCCCCGGGTCCGCCCCAAAGCGTTGGGCCCAAAGAAGCGTCCGCAGAAATGAGCCCCGCCTAGGGGAGAAACGGCCGCCCCCCGCGCGAATGGCGATCGCGCACCCTCTCCCGCCGCTTCGGCCGCCGGCCGAAGCGGCCCCGAGCCCGCCGCCAGGGAGGGGTACCAATGCGCCCTCGCGGGCCTGACGGCGCTCCGGCCCCTCTCCCCGCCGCGGCAGGTTGACCCCACGCGCCGGGCATCGGGCTCGCCCGCGGCGTCGGGGCGGTCCCGGAACCGGCCGCGCTGCCACCGCCACGCCCAGCGAGCGGCCGAGCCTCCGGCTCGCCGCTCGGAGTAGCCGCGGCTGGCGAGGAAAGCGCCTCCGCGCACGCGGGCGGGTGCGGGCGCGGGCTGGCGGGTAGGCCCTCCCCGCCGGGGCCCGGCGGGGGTACCAATGCGCCGTCGCCGGCGCGACGGCGGTCCGGCTTTTTTCCTGGCCCGAGGTGCCTTCGCATTCCGCTGAGACTATGCGGGTCCGCGCTTTGCGGCGGACCCGACGACGGGTCGTGCGCCCAACGCTCCGTCGGCGGAGCTAAGGGGGCCCGGGCCGGCCGGGTGGCGCGCGGCCGGGCTTGCTTTTGCGAGCGGTCGGGAGCCGCGTGCGCAAGAGGGGATGCCCCCTCGCCGGCCGCGACGGCACCTGCCTCCTCCCACCCCCGGGCCCGTGTGTCCGCCGCAAACCCAGCCAAGACCAAGGGACGCCTCCCGCGATAAACTGAAAGCCAGCGACACAACCGGCCCAAAGTCACCGTTGACGAACCAACATACCGGCGGGATCGAAGCTCAGGGGTCACCCAATGAGCCGAACTCTTCTCGGCTGTCTGAATGCCTCGTTCGGTACCGTCTGTACGCGGTGGGTGCGAACCCTTCTAACCGTCGTCCCGGAACGCGTCCGGCGGATTGCGCCGTCGGCCGGCGGGCTGCCCCACACCCGGGTCTCGTCCGGGAGACGCTTGCTCGAACACTTCGCCCACCTGGCACGTCGCGTCGTCTGGCTCGCGGCCGTGGCATGCGTTGCTGGACTGGCACGAGCACCCATCGCAACAGCCACAGCCGGCCAACGTCCCAACGTGCTCTTCATCTTCACCGACGACCAGCGACGTGACACCATCCATGCCTGGGGGAACACCTACATCGCCACCCCCAACATCGACCGGATCGCTCGAGCCGGAGTCAGCTTCACGAACTGCTACGTCCAGGGCTCGATGGTCGGGGCTGTCTGCCGCCCCAGCCGCGCCATGCTCATGACCGGCCGGTCACTGTTCCACATCGATACCAATGTCCCCCTCCTCCCCGAAGTCTTCCGAAAAGCAGGCTACCAGACGTTCGCCTCCGGCAAAATGCACGGAGCGAAAGGCTACTTCAACCGGATGTTCGAGGACGGCGATGAGCTGTTCTTCGGCGGCATGGGCAGCCACACCAAACTGCAGGTCTGGGACTACGATCCGACCGGAAAGTACCCGAATTCTGCACGCCACCGGGTGGAAAGCTTCACCAGCGAAGCGTTCGCCAACGCCGTGATCCGGTTCCTCGAGAACCGCGATCGCAGCCGACCGTTCTTCGTCTACCTTGCCACCACGGCCCCCCACGACCCCCGTACGCCTCCGCCGGCCTATCGAGCGATGTACAAGCCGGAGGAAATGCCCCTGCCGCCTAACTTCATGTCGTTACATCCGTTCAACAACGGCTGGATGACCGGCCGCGACGAGCGGCTTGCCCGGTGGCCCCGCACGCCCGAAGAGATCCGCCGCCACCTGGCCGACTACTACGGCATGATCACCCACCTGGACGCTCAGATCGGCCGCGTGCTCGATACGCTCGAGCGGCTCGGCGACCTCGAGAACACGATCATCGTGTTCGCCTCCGACAACGGGCTGGCCATTGGAAGCCATGGACTGATGGGCAAGCAAAGCGTCTACGAGCACAGCACCGGTGTCCCCCTGATCATCGCCGCTCCAGGGATGCCCGCCAACGAAACCCGCGACGCCCTCGTGTACCTTTACGACATCTACCCCACCCTGTGCGAGCTGGCCGGCATCTCGATCCCGAAAACCGTCGAAGGGAAAAGCCTGGTCCCGGTGCTGGCGGGCCGAGCCTCCGGGGTGCGCGACACCCTGTTCACCGCATTCATGCCCCAGCGAGCCGTCCGCGACCGCCGCTGGAAACTGATTCGCTACACCCACATCAACAAGACGCAATTGTTCGACCTGCAAAGCGACCCCTACGAACTTCGCGATCTCTCGGACGACCCGAAGTACGCCGGCAAAGTCCACGAGCTCATGGCGGTCTTGAGACACTGGCAACGCGTCCTTGACGACCCCCAACCTCTGAGGACGGAAAACCCAGAACCGGTTGAATTCGTCCCGCCCACAAGTAAGAAGTAGCGGCCGGCGATGAGCCACGGCGCGGACACGCAACGCTCGGCTGCGAATCCGAGCGCGGATCCGAGTGCGCGTGCGTCTTCCGAAGCAACATACTGCGGAGCAATCAACAATGGCGACGAAGCGGTCTATCTTGTGGGTGGTCTTGGTCATTTTCCCCCCGCTGGCTGCCATCGTCTGCGGTCAGTCGGGGCCCAAAAAGGGCCAGCAGCTCGACCCAATGGCCTTTGTCCGAGTCCGTGCCGACGGCCAGGGGTTCGTCCGTGGCGAGGACAACCGGCCCTTCGTACCGTGGGGGTTCAATTACGACCACGATTCCGGCGGCGAGCTACTCGAGTCCTACTGGCACGACCAGTGGGACGCGATCGTGGAGGACTTCCTGGAGATGAAGGCGATGGGGGCCAATGTCGCCCGGGTTCATCTCCAGTTTGGCGCTTTCTTCCCCGAACCGGACCGGCCCAACGAAGCGAACGTCCAGCAGTTGCGTAAGCTCATCCGGCTTGCGGAAGAAACAGACGTCCTGCTCGATATCACCGGGCTTGGCTGCTATCTGAAGGAGGACGTACCGGAGTGGTACGACGCTCTGGACCGCAACGCTCGCTGGGCCGCTCAGGCGCGGTTCTGGAGATTGATCGCGAGCGTTTGCGCCGAGAGCCCCGGCGTTTTCTGCTACGACCTGATGAACGAGCCGGTGGTGCCGGGCGCTCGGCGGCGCAACGACTGGCTCGGGCCCCCGTTCGCAGGCAAGTACCACTTCGTCCAGTTCATCGCGCTGGAGACCGGCGGTAAGCCGCGGGCCGAGATTGCCCGCCTCTGGACCCAGTCGCTGGTGCGCGCCATCCGTGAGCTGGACCGCCACCACCTGATCACGGTCGGGCTCGTACCATGGAGCCTGCCCCGACCGGGTTTGACGTCCGGCTTCGATCCGGCAGTCGTCGGACGTGAGCTGGACTTTCTGGCTGTGCACATGTACCCGCGGAAGGGCAGGCTGGACGAGGCCGTCGAGACGCTGAAGGGGTTCGCCGAAGCCAAGCGGCCCGTGATTGTCGAAGAGCTTTTCCCCCTGCGCTGTGGCATCGACGAGGCGGCCGAGTTCGTGCTGCGGTCGCGCGGCATCGCCAGCGGCTGGATCAGCTTCTATTGGGGCAAGACGATCGAGGAACTCGAGCGCGAGAAGACTCTGCAGGCGGCCGTCACAGCCGCGTGGCTGAAGCGGTTCCGCGAGCTGCGTGAGCAGGTCGGCGTGCCTGACTAGCTGCTTCGCCTACGTCCGCTTCCGGGCAGAGCGATAGGCAGCAGCGGGAAAACGCCCTCCGTCGGCCGGAGCGAGGTGAACAAAGCGCGGCCGCGGTTCGCCTCAGGCGAACGCTCAACTGCTCGCGGCTCGCACGCGGGTCAATTCGACCCCCGCCGCGAACGGCGGCGAAGTTGTTTCGCCGTGGGGGCGGGTGGTGCATCGGAGCGGGGCAGCCACGCGGCGAGCTCCTCCTTGATGCGAGCGTACTCGGGACGCTCGGCCAGGTTCGTCCATTCGTATGGGTCCTTTGAGTGGTCGTACAGTTCCTCGGAACCGTCCGCGTACCGGATATACCGCCACCGTTCGGTGCGTACCGCATGCTTTTTGTAGCCGTGAGTGGTGATGGCGGGCCGGGCCCATTCGGCCTCGGGGTTGCGGAGCAGCCGGACCAGGCTACGGCCGTCCAGCCCGGGCCGAGGGGGCAGGCCGCAGAGCTCGACAAGCGTGGGGTAGATATCCAGGAGACTGACCGTCCGTTCGCACCGTCCCCCCGGCTTTGTGCCGCCCGGCACGGCAGCGACTCCGTCGGGGACGACGAAGATCAACGGAACGCGCGTCGCCTCTTCCCACAAGGCAAACTTGCGCCAGTGCTTCTTTTCGCCCAGGTGCCAGCCGTGGTCGCTCCAGAGGACAACGATCGTGTTCGCGGCGTGAGGGCTGCGGTCGAGGGTGTCGATGAGCCGACCGAGCAGCGTGTCCATGAAGTAGATGCTGGCCAGGTACCCCTGCACGGCGTTCTTCCACTGGTGGTACTTCAGGACTCGAGCGTGGTCTCGCTGCGGTCGAGCCATCCGCACGCCGGCAGGGGGTATGTCCGCGAGGTCGTCTTCTTTGACGACCGGGAGCTCGATTTCGTCCAACGGGAAGCGTTCGAAGTACTTCCGCGGCACGTACCAGGGTAGGTGGGGGCGGAACAGG
Organism: Planctomycetota bacterium; assembly: GCA_026981825.1. Classification (GTDB taxonomy): domain Bacteria; phylum Planctomycetota; class Planctomycetia; order JALXBF01; family JALXBF01; genus JALSID01. The sequence continues at coordinate 5,435 of JALSID010000212.1, read as the reverse complement.
CCGCAGGCCAGGAAGAAGGGCCGGTCGTGAGTTTCCATCAGGCGGTCGCACACCCACTGGACGACCTTGTAGTCCCCCATGGCTCTGTCGTCCGCATCGATCGGTCCCCAATCGAAGTGAGCGGTGTTGGGTATGCCGTTCAGCGGCCGCATGGGGGGCAGTGGATCGGACGGGCGAGTTCGGGTTTTCGAGGGCCAGTAGATCTCCCACGACCGTGGGTCTGGATAGGCCCCGTGGAAGATCTTGCCGGAGCCCATGACCTTGTAGCCGTGCTGCATGAAGTACTGGGCAAGCGTGATCACGTTCGGCATGACGGGCCGCCACGGCTGCGAGTTGTGGTAGATTCCGGAGCGGTAGGGGGCGATTCCGGTCATCAAGGCCACACGCGACGGGTTGCACGCCGGAGCGGCACAGTAGGCGCGGGTGAACAGCACCCCGCGCGCAGCCAGGCGATCCAGATTAGGGGTGTAAGCCTGAGGGTGCCCGGCGAGGCACCCGGTCCAGTCGTTCAGATCGTCGACGGCAATGAACAGGACGTTCGGCCGATCGGGTGCTGCTGCCGCCCAAGAGGTCGCAGTAACCAGCGCGCAGAGGACGGCCACGACGCAACGGTGCATGGAGATCGCTCCCGTCAACGGTGCTCGCGGGCTGCGCGACCTGGCTGCCTCCAGGGGGATTATAGCCCTGTGGCCTTCGCGTCGTTGAGATTGCTTGCGGTTTCTCCCGTCCGCGCGTCCCGCTCGCACCGTATCCGCCGAGAGCGGGCGCACGATGCCGGCGGAATTACGGACCGTTGGAGGGTTGCAGGACAGGAGAGATGCCGGCCTTTCCGCGGACATGGCGGTGGCTCCGGCAGGTTGGACACAGGCTGTCCACCCATCGCTTGAAGAGCGGGCGTTGTTTCGATAGACGCGCAGCCTTGTAGATCGCTCGGGAGCGTCGCTGAGGGCGCCCATGGCTGATGCGGTGGCACCGGTGGCTTTTGGGCCAAAGCGACGAGCGCGCGCCCCGGCCAATCCCGCGACGGGCGCGCTTTCTCCCGCTCGGCGGGGGGCATTTCTGCCAGCGCTTCCGTGGCGCCAGCGCTTAGGGGCGGACCCGGGCCGGGTCGCGCTACCACTGCTCCGCCGTCGCAGCGGCGGAGCTCCGGTCCCGCCTGGCGGCGGGCTCAGGGCCGCTTCGGCCTGGGCGGCCGAAGCGGCTAGAGGGGGCGGACCGCCGTCGCGCCGGCGACGGCGCATTGGTACCCCCGCCGGGCCCCGGCGGGGAGGGCCTACCCGCCAGCCCGCGCCCGCACCCGGCCGCGTGCGCGCGGGCGCTTTCCTCGCCAGCCACGGCTACTCCGAGCGGGGAGCCGGAGACTCGGCCGCTCGCTCGGAGGGCAGCGGCAGCGCGGCCGGTTCGCGGGCCGCGCCGACGCCCCCGGCGAGCCCGATGCCCGGCGCGCGGGGTCAACCTGCCGCGGCGGGGAGAGGGCCCGGAGCGCCGTCGGGCCGGCGAGGGCGCATTGGTACCCCTCCCTGGCGGCGGGCTCGGGGCCGCTTCGGCCAGCGGCCGAAGCGGCGAGAGGGGGCGGACCGCCGTCGCGCCGGCGACGGCGCATTGGTACCCCCGCTGCGCCGCGGCGGGGAGGGCCTACCCACCAGCCCGCGCCCGCACCCGGCCGCCTGCGCGGAGGCGCTTTCCTCGCCAGCCGCGGCTACTCGGAGCGGCGAGCCGGAGGCTCCGCCGCTCGCTGGGCGGGGCCAGTGGTAGCGCGGGCTGTCCGGGCTTACCCGAGGGAATGGCCCCCCGGTACCCGGCGTCCGGCCGTCCCGCCCGGCGGCGGGCTCCGGGCCGCTTCGGCCAGCGGCCGAAGCAGCGGGAGAGAGCGCGCGCCCCGGCCAATCCCGCGACGGGCGGGCTTTTCTTTCGCTCGGCGGGGGCCATTGGCGCCGGCGCTTCCTTAGCGCCAGCGCTGTGCGGCGGACCCGGGGTCGGGTCGCGCTACCACTGCGCCGTCGCCGGCGCGACGGCGGTCCGCCGCTCCCCCGTCCCGCCAGGCGGCGGGCTCAGGGCCGCTTCGGCCCGGGCGGGCCGAAGCGGCTAGAGAGAGCGCGCCCCATTGCCCATCCGGCCGACGGGCGGGCTTCTCTTTCGCTCGGCGGGGGGCATTTCTGCCGGCGCTTCCGCGGGGCCGGCGCTTCGGGGCGGACCCGGGGCCGGGTCGCGCTACCACTGCGCCGTCGCCGGCGCGACGGCGGTCCGCCGCTCCCCCGTCCCGCCAGGCGGCGGGCTCAGGGCCGCTTCGGGCCGGGCCGGCCGAAGCGGCATCGGCAGATCGCGCCCCGCTCGAGGTAGCGCGACGGCCGGCGTTTCTTCCCTACTCGGGGGGCCATTTTTGCCCGCGCTTTTTTGGCCCCATCGCTTCGGGGCGGACCCGGGCCGGATCGCGCTACCACTGCGCCGTCGCCGGCGCGACGGCGGTCCGGCTCCCCTCGTCCCGCCTGGCGGCGGGCTCGGGGCCGCTTCGGGCCGGGCCGGCGCGAACCGGCGGGGCAATTCGCCGTACCCCCTTGCGACCGGTCGATGGGCGGCGTTTCCGTTCTTCGACGGGCGTGATTCTGGCCCGCGCTTCTTCTGCTCCGTCGGGTTTGAAAGAAAGCGGCAGAGGACTGCCGCACTCCAAAACCGCCGTCGTCGCGGCGGAGCTCCGGTCCCGCCTGGCGGCGGGCTCGGGTCGGGTCGCGCTACCACTGCGCCGTCGCCGGCGCGACGGCGGTCCGACGCCCCCCTCCCGCCTGGCGGCGGGCTCAGTGGGTGGCTTCGGGACCGGCGGTCCGAGCGGCGCCCCCGCTCCTGTAGCTCGGCGGTTTGTCGGTGCCGTCCGAACGGCGTGGGTAATCCTGCTGCACGAGGAACGCAGCAACGGTGGTCGCAGCGCGGACCAGGCGGCCATTCGGCTTTCCGCTGCCCGTCAGGCTGGACACAGATTGTCCACCCATCTCTTGAAGACCCGGCGTCGTCTCGGTAGACTCGCAAAGTTGTAACCAACGTGCGCGCAATCGGACCAATCGACGTCGTCGCTGAGGGCACCCATGGCTGAGCTTGTCGAACCGCTGGTGATAGAGGGTGGACTACTTTCGCCGGATCTGGTCGAGCGGATCGAACAGCAGGAAGGCCAGCGCACGGTCCGCGACCTGCGCGAGCCGATCCGGGGCCTAATAAGTAAAGGTAAAGGCGAACGGCGCGCGTGGCGGGTGCTCGAGGAGCTGCCCGATCGCTTCTCGATCGTCGACTACGCCAGCCACCTGTGGCGATTGGCGCGGGAGGAGTACCGCCAGTTTCGGGACCTCGGGCGATGGGATACGTCGAGTACACGCGAGCGGTGGGTGAACCGGCTCCTGCGATTGCTCGACTACAACCCGCACTTCCTTCGTAGCGGAATCAACTTAGACGGCAAGGTCTACCCGATCTCGCACCGCTGCGATCCGCATCCCGACTCGCCCCCGTTGCACATCGTGGCCTGGGACCAGGAGCTGGGCGAACAACCGACCGTAGGAAGGGGGCAAAAATCGCCACACAGCCTGGTCCAGGAGTATCTGAATAACTCCGAGGACGTGTGGGGGATTGTCACGAACGGGCGGAGGTTTCGCATCCTGCGCACGTCCGGCTATTTCACACGCCCCAGTTACATCCAGTTTGATCTCGAGCAAATCTTCGAGAACGAGCTGTTCGACGCGTTCGTGCTGTTCGTGCGGCTGGCCCATCGCAGTCGATTGCCGTTGCCGGGCCAAGAGCCGGCCGAGTGCTTGCTGGAGAAGTATTTCCTCACCTCGAAAGACGAGGGCGATCGGGCCCGGGATCGCCTCCGCGACTCGGTCAAGAACGTGCTCGAAGTCCTGGGCCGAGCGCTGATCAAACACCCCGCGAATCAGGGCCTGCGGGACCGATTGCGGGAGGGCACCTACAGCGAGCGCGACTTTTACCGCGAACTGCTTTACCTGATCTATCGGATCGTGTTCCTGTTTTGCGCGGACGAGCGGGGGCTTCTCAGGGCGTCCGATCCGTCGTCGAACGGCCAGATGACCCGTGCGTCGCGTTTGTACTCTGAGAACCTCTCGGCCTCACGCTTGCGGCGGTTGGCGGAAGCGGTGGAGCTGGAGGCTCAGGAGCATTACGACGACCTGTGGCTTGGCCTGCAGACGCTGTTTCGGATTCTGGGGGATGCCGACCTCGCCCGGCGGTTCTGTTTATCGCCGCTAAACGGCGAGTTGTTCTCTTGCGATTTGGTGATCGATAGTTGCCGTGTGAGCAACAGCAACCTGTTGGAAGCGGTGCGCCACCTGTCCCAGTTCGTTCCCGACGACGAACGCGTTCCGCGGCGGATCAACTATGCCCGGATGGATGTGGAGGAGCTGGGCAGTGTGTACGAGAGCCTGCTGGACTACCAGCCGGCGGTCGACTTGCAGAAGCCCGAGCCGTTTTGGCTGGAGCCGGGAACGGAGCGGAAGTCGACGGGCTCGTATTACACGCCGGACGAGCTGGTGCGCGAGTTGGTTCGGACGGCGCTGGAGCCGGTGCTGGAGGAGCGGCTCAAGCGGGCGGGGTGGTCCGGCGGTGAGGGGGATAGGGAGGCGGCTCGGCGGGCGATCCTGTCGATTCGCGTGATTGATCCTGCGTGTGGGTCGGGCCATTTCCTGCTCGCGGCGGCGCGGCGGCTGGGCCAGGAGCTGGCGCGGGTGGAGACGGGCCAGCAGGAGCCGGATGCGGAGCAGGTACGGCGTGCGGTCCGCGAGGTGATTCGGCACTGCATTTACGGTGTGGACAAGAACCCGCTTGCGGTGGACCTCTGCCGTGTCGCTCTTTGGATCGAAGGCCACTGCCGCGGCACGCCGCTTACCTTCCTGGACCACCACATCAAGTGCGGCGATTCGCTGGTGGGGGTGTTCCGTCTGGCGGATCTTCGCGCGGGCATTCCCGACGGCGCATACAAGGTGGTCGAGTTCGACGACAAGGACACGGCCAAGTGGTTGAGAAAGAAGAACAGGGACGAGCGAAAGGCTGGGCACCAGGATCTGCTTGCGACGGCCACGCATGTGGTCCTACCCAAGCAGGAACACGAGCGCCTTGAGGAGCAGGCCGACGACAGTCCGGCGGAGGTGGAGTCGAAGCGCGCCACATACGAGAGGTTGCAGGCAGCTAAGCGCCAATATCGGTTGGCTTGCGACTTATGGACGGCGGCTTTTCTCGCGGAGTTGCAGCCCGGGGTGCCTGTTCCGACGACGGACGCGGTGCGTGCCGCGCTGAGGGGCGGGCAGGTGGATCCGCAGGTGGCTCGGCACGCGCAGTCCATTGCGCGGCGGTTCAGGTTTTTCCATTGGGAGCTGGAGTTCCCACACATTTTTGAGCAAGGCGGCTTTGACGTGGTCCTGTGTAATCCGCCGTGGGAACGC
>JALSID010000211.1 GCA_026981825.1 Planctomycetota bacterium | reverse complement strand
TCCGCATTGCTTGCCTTTGCGGGCGGTGGCGGCCGCGGGAGCCACCGCGGCCTCGGCGAGCCTGCGGCTCGCCGCTCAGAGTAGCCCAGGCTGGCGAGGAATGCGCCCCTCCGCAGGCGGCCGGGTCCGGGCGCGCGCCCCCGAGCCCTCCTCCCCGCCGCGGCGCGGCGGGGGTACCACTGCGCCGTCGCCGGCGCGACGGCGGTCCGGCCCCTCCGGCCCGGCCAGCCGCGTGCAGCCCCCGGCTACTCCGGCTTGCGAGCGGCCCGGCCGGCGGGACCGCGCGCTGCAGCCGGTCTGGCGAGGGGTAAGTGAAAGCGGCACGGGGGTGCCGCACTCCAAAAAAAGTCGTTTACTCCTCCGCCGGTTTTCGGATAAGAACGGCGTCCGCCCAATCAACATGGTCGAGCACGTCGCCGCGCTCCCCGTAGTCCACCCCCAACGTCAGCTCCGCTGCGCCACGAAGATCGACTTCCACCAGCACGGGTGGGGACGTACCGGTGAGCATGGGCGACCGGAACCGCTCCTCCCCATCCACACGAACGTACGCGATCGCACTCCCACCACCGTTCGTTTCATCGTCGATTCCAACCCAGGAGCGGAACCGCTCAAACCCACCATCTAGAGCATAGGTCGCCTCGGACCGGCTGTGCATCGCAACGCCGCGGCGAAAGACCTGCCCCCTCAAACTCAGCCTCCGATTCCAGATCGAGCGATCCCGGGTCAGCTCGTAGCGAGTGGCACCAAGATACGGAACATGCTCGTAACGACGTGGTTCGAGCTCAGAGAGGAACGTGGCACAGCCCCCCAGGATTTCGCACACGGCGATACGGTCCACGGCAAACGCCAGCTCGGCGTCGAACGCAGCCTGGGCGCGCACCACCGCCCCTTCCATGCGAAGTGACCTCACGTGCACTTCCGTGCCATCGGTTAGAACAACAACCCCATGCACCCCCTCGAGCTCGGGCACGACAACCAGCTCGCGATTGACGACGATCGCAGCAACCCGCCGCTGTGGGACGGCAACCTCGTCGTCACCGACCTGCACATGCACGCTGCGATCATCCATCGCCAGCAGCGTCCCCCTCAAACGATCCCCGTTGCGGAACCAGAGCTCGTCCGTGCTTGGCTTGTGCTCCAGCAGCCTCCGTGCCATCCGGAACGCCGTCATTTCGTCCCGCAAAGGCTCGAGCAAAATCGCCGCGATCACATCGAGCGGTATCCTGACCCGTCCAAGAAGCTCCGAAGCAACCACGGCTGCTTCCTCATCGAGATGGAGCACGGTGCCGCGGATTCGGTCGCCATTGGCGAGGATCACCTGCGGGCCTGTGGGCACCGGGGCCGTTACTTTCGCCTGCCTGAGCCGAAAGAACTTCGTGGGGGTCAGTTCGACCGGAGCCGGGGTGGCCAGAACGACCCGCCAGTCGTCCGCCAGGCGCACAAGCTCGCCGTGCGTGGGCTCGCCGGAACAGAGGTCCACCGTGAATTTCGCAGGCGCCGCCAGCCACGCCACGACCGAACCGGTCATGGCCAGAGCTGTGAAAATCGCAAGCAATGACAATCTCATCGCGTCGATACACCGGGTACGGTCGGTTCCGATCGTGCTGGGCACGTTGTCAGGACACGCTATCTACAGCACTCAAATGGCTGACAAAATCGCGATTCGTTGGGTAACGGGACAACGCCGCCGACAGGGTCTCCATTGCCTCGATCGGGTTTTGGTCCGCAAGGGTGCGACGCATCAACGACACGGCACGGAGAGTCTGAGCGTCCAGGAGTTTCTCCTCTTTTCTCGTGCCGGAGCGCGGGATATTCACCGCGGGCCAAATGCGGCGCTCCGCAAGCCGACGATCCAGCACCAACTCCATATTGCCCGTTCCCTTGAATTCTTCAAAGATGATGTCGTCCATGCGGCTCCCCGTCTGGACAAGGGCCGTCGCCACAACCGTTACAGACCCGCCCCCTTCCAGAGCGCGAGCTGTGCCAAACAGGGCTTTGGGCATGTCCATGGCGCGCACGTCCAGTCCACCGGTCATCGTTCGCCCACCGGAGACGCCCGCTTTGTTGGATGCGCGGGCAAGGCGGGTGATGGAGTCGAGCAGGACGAAGACGTCCTTGCCCACCTCGGCAAGCCGTTTGGCACGTTCGATCACGAGCTGGGCAAGTCTCAGGTGCTCGTGAGCAGGTCGATCCATGGAGGAGGCAACCACCTCACCACGCACCGACCGCCGGAACTCCGTCACCTCCTCGGGACGCTCATCAATCAACAACATGATCAGATGCACCTCCGGGTGGTTTCTGGACACGGCCGTTGCGAGGTGCTGGAGCAGGATGGTCTTGCCGGACCGTGGCGGGGCGACGATCAGACCGCGCTGCCCTTTTCCAATGGGGGCAACGAGATCGACGACGCGCAGCGTCATCGGCCCACCGTCCAGCTCCAGGTTAAACTTCTCCGTGGGATCAACCGGTGTGCGGTCCTCGAAAAGCTTGACCGCCTGGAACTGTTCCGGCGGCAAGCCTTCGATCTCCAGCACTTCGGTCACCACCGGAGCCCGGTTCTCGAGCAGGGCAGCACGAGCACGAACCAGGTTGCCCATCCGGATGCCGTATTGCTTGAGCGTAGCCGCGGGCACGAAGGGATCGTCGGGGCGCGCCGCGTAATTCGCCTGCCAGTCTCGCAGCCTGGCTCCCCCCTCCCCCGGGCAAGGTTCAACCA
>JALSID010000210.1 GCA_026981825.1 Planctomycetota bacterium | reverse complement strand
TAGCGCTTCCACCTTTCGGCGCAGCTCCTGGTCCTCCGCAACGCGGGCCGACAGCTTCTCAATCCAACCCTCGCGCTCCAGCCGATCCACGGCCTCAACCAGAATCGGGCAGGACAACCAGCAAGTCGAGCTGTACGGCACCACAACCTTCTCATCAATGACGTTCAGCATGGAGGTGACGAACGCTTGCGGCATCTTGTGGCGGCAGCGCCGCCCTACGCCGAGAAGGTAACTGACGGGATGCCCCAACTGCCGCTGCTCCAGGACCGCCCGGTCGAACGGCGTTGGATCTTCAAAGGGGAAGGGCCGCTCCGACCGCGGCCACGGAGCCGCGGGAACCCCACGTCGCTGTTGCTGTCTCCTCGTGTGCCCCACAGGATTTACCTCTGGTACTCGGTACGCACCCACCAAATAAGAGCTGCCGCAGGCGCGACACCGACGCCTCCGACAGCCCATCACTTCATTCTTGCGCCCACCGGACTGACCTGTCCGACTGAACCAAGAAGCGTTCGAAGGGGGCTCCAGATTAACGCTGCCGCCAGCACCGGCTCGGCCCACAGCCGCATAGATCGGCAAAGTTGCCCCTACCAGTCCGCCCCGCGAATCTCGGCCGCGGCGGTTTCCACCGCGGATGGTCCGTACAGCCTTATAATCCAGACCTGAATCGCCGATGCCACAGGAAAAGGGTAGGCTTGCTTCGAGATGGAAGTCGTTCTAGCGACCCGAAACCGAAAGAAGGCCGAGGAACTGATCGACCACTTGCGTGTGCCCGGTGTTCGGTTCAAGACGTTGCTGGAGGTCCCGCAGCAAGTGGAGATCCGTGAAGAGGCGCACAGCTTTGCTGAGAACGCGCGCGAGAAAGCGATCGCCACTGCCCGACTGCTCGGTTCATGGGCGATTGGTGAGGACAGCGGTCTGGTGGTCGATGCCCTGGACGGAGCTCCTGGCCCGCGGTCTGCCCGGTTCGCCGGGCCGCAGGCGACCGACGAGGAGAACAATCGCAAACTGCTCGAGCTGCTCCGAGATGTCCCGCTGGAGAAGCGTACCGCTCACTACGTCTCGCACGTTGTGCTGGCCGATCCGCAGGGTAACGTGATTGCGGAAGCAGAAGGCCGGTGTTATGGGTTGATCACGCAAGCGCCCCGCGGCTCTCATGGCTTCGGCTACGACCCGCTCTTCCTTGTACCCGAATACCACCGAACGTTCGGCGAGCTCGGGCTGACGGTGAAACGGTGGCTGAGTCACCGCGCCCGGGCGTGCGAGCAGCTCCGGCCACACCTGTTGCGAATCGCCGCAAACCGGCCCGACCCCTAGCGCGGCCTACCATGGCCCACGTTAGGCAATCCGACGGACACGGCGCCCCCCAGTACGGCAGCCCACGGACGGCTCGGCCCCCCGGACCCGCCTCAGCTCACCGTATGCGTGTCCCCCTCCTCGACGTCCGTCTGCTGCGACAAGTACCGCTCGCGTGGCCCTTTCCAATCTCTGCCGATCGTAGCCAGGGGCGCCCTCGCGTTTCTCGGCGTGCGGCCGTTGGAAACTTGGGCCACCGCCGCGCGGCGAGCCGCCTTGATCGGGCTAACCGGCAACAGTTGGGCACTGCTTCTCCAACGCGACGTAACCCGGCAGCCCTGCTCGGCCCTGTGCGAAGGACCGGCGGGGAGGTGCCGGCGAAAGCGTGCTTCGGTACAGGTCGACGGCACAGGACCCCCGCACTCGGGGGGCTTCGTCCAGAGCCGCACCGCCCCCCCAACTGGCCTCGTGCGAATTAGGAACCACCACCTCGACGAGTACGCCATCGCCGGCTGCCGAGGCATCCGGGGGGAAACCCACATCCAGGCCGCACGGCTGTCCTCGCCAAGTTGCTCTAGAGGGGCGTTTACGGCGATAGGCTGACCCGTCAACCCAGGTCTGCCATCGGTAAGTCACGCGCGGCAACGGACACATCATGCGACGCAGGTCAGCCCGAAACCGCACCCCGTAGGCGTCGACAGGGCGTAAAGCATCCTTTCCGTTTCCATCCACACAACGTTGTCTGTGATCAGAGAAAGTTAAGGCTACCTGCTCATAGCCTGGTTCGAGTACCGGTGGAGCGAGCCGCTAACCGGCATCACCAGGCGCGGCCCCGGCTTTTACGGTCAGTGAAGTTCCGGACACAGTGGCATAGCTATCGATCGTATCCGCCTCGAACGCTTCACGGCGTTCCACCATCTGAACATCGAGATGTGTCCCGGCGTCAACATCTTCATTGGAGAGAACGCAACGGGCAAGACCGACCTGCTTAAGGTCGCATATGCGGCCTGCGACATCACCAAGACCAAGATTTCGTTCGCCGAGAAACTCGTGCGCGTATTCTTGCCGTACCGGCACCTGCTCGGCCGCCTTGTCCAGAGGACGGGGAAGAGCACCACGGCTGTCGTGGAGATCTCCAGGGCGGATGCGACGATCCGTACGTCATTCACCAACGATGCGAAGGAACCAGAATCGGCAAAGACCACAGGAACCCAGGCAGGCGAGTATCCGAGGCAAGGTTGTACGCGAGGAAGAGTGCTTCTTCCTCAAGAACAGAGAGGGAAGCTGGAGTTTACGCTCCTGGCGGAAGGCCTGCGCAAAGTGGCGCTGCTTTGGTTGCTCATCCAGAACGGCACGCTCGTTGACGGATCCGTACTGTTTTGGGACGAACCGGAGGCCAATCTGAATCCCGGGATGCTCAGCACCGTGGC
>JALSID010000209.1 GCA_026981825.1 Planctomycetota bacterium | reverse complement strand
CTCAACGCCAAAGGCAAGGGGTTACAAGAAATCCTCAAGATGTTACGGCGGAAGATCTTGAGAACTCAATCGGTTATCACGAAGGGAGGAGGAGAACCACCACCCGCGACCCAACGGTACATAGTAACCATCTGCTCAGCGATCGCCGATGAAGCGAAGTGTTGTTCTACGAACCTGCGTCCCGCAACGCCCATCTCTGCCAGCTTCCTACGCCCGATAGCCGTCGCTTCGAGAAGAGCTCTGGCAAGTGCGCCAGCGTCTACATCGACCCACCAGCCGCAGCCAACTTCCTCGACGCTCGCCCATGGCGCCCCCTTCGAGACGATTACAGGCGTGCCACAGGCTAGCGCCTCAGCTACGGCCATACCAAAGTTCTCCGAACGTGTGGGTAGAATAAACAGATCCGCTTCACCCAAGACGCGCCATTTGGTCTCACCGTAGACAGGATCAGAAAACGCGACTCGCTTCAGGTTCATTGCGCGAGACATCCGTTCGAGCTTAATCCGATGTTCCTCTTCGTCAGGTCCGACAATGTGAAGCCACCAGTCCTGGCGCTGCACCTCAACCCTACTCCACGCGTGAAGTAGAAGATCAAGCCCTTTCTTGGGATGCAACCGGCCCAAATACAGTACGGTTGGGCGGCTCCCTTTCTGGAATGTCCGGTGTTCCGGTAGCTCAAGGCCGTTCGGGATCACCGCGATCGGATTACGCAAGCCGAACGCACGCAGATGGCGCACTTCCATGAGCGATGTCGCTCGTAGGCATCTGGCACTTTTAAGGTGCGCACTCTCGTAAAGCCAGTATCCGAGCTTCTTGCGCCAACGACGGCGTCTTACCAGCCATGCATCGAGCATCCCGCGCGGCGTTACAATATACGGTTGGCCGGTCCTACGCGACGTACGCAGGTTCGCGACCGAAACGTAGGTCCAGATCCCTTGGATATCAGTCACGTCCGGTCGCAGTTCTCTCAAGACAAGGTGCAATCCCGGAGCCCAAGCGAATTTCCGAGGTCCATAAGTGTTGGTGGTGTGCACTTGCGGTCCCCACTCTCGCCAATCGTCCGGCGCCCGTGGATCGCGGAGACCGACTGTATGTACGTCAAGATCTCCTCTCCTCGCAAGGCTCCATGCCAACACCGGCACACTCGTCGCCAGCCCCCCTGCGTGGCGTGAGAGATGAGCCGTGAGCAAACAGATCCTCATGCCGGAGCGCCACCTCCATCATACCACGCGCGAGCCTTGATGATATTATTTTGACGCCGAAATGCAGAGAGCAATTTTTCATACAATGCATCTGCCTCCCTTCTTCTCTGAATTGGCAGTGAGCGATAGACTACCATCAAGTCTTCCTTGATCTTCCTACGGAAATCATCTGGCCCCGCGTGCCATGCGCACTCCCAAAATTCGGACAACTCTCCCTCAACACGATCCAACGACGAATGAATTCGACAAAAATGCCTGATCAGTTCAACAGCCAATTTCGGATCCCGAGCAAAATCGTCCAGTGAAATTAAATGAATTCTATCCAGCCTGCGTTCAACCTCCCGATAGAAACCGATCCAATCTCTGAGATACCGTGTTAAAAGGAGTCTCTGCGCAGTGCGAGACATTTCCGACGGAAGTCCGGCTTTGACTCTCCCCTGAATAAACAAGGCAAGCCTACTAACAATGGCCTGTTCCGGACGTCGGAAGCATATCAGACAAGGTCACGATAGTTGAATCGCAATATTTATCGCAATTGGGTGATGAATATGAGTTGCAATGTGTTTGTCATGCCCAATCAGAATCCTAGCCAAATAGGCAAGAGATGAGTTTCCACTGTGAGGACATCCTTATGACAAGAGCCGTGTTCGAAGTACACAGCCTGGTTGGTCGATTCTTCATATTCTCAAGCATAGCGGCGATTCTCGGAGCTCGGGAGGCGACGATATTTCTGACGGTCTCGTAAATCAATAACTGAATGGCAGACAAATCGCTACGTAAAGCTTTATCTAACCTGCGCATCATCCGACCGATCCTCTCGACAGCATCGCGAAATTCACTTTCTGCAGGGCACGGGAGCTCGACGGTCGTGGCCACCGGTCATTCGACCGATCACGTCTCGGCCAGCGTGGTAGCGCCCTACACCAAGCAGCAGCGCGGGCCGGCCCGCAAGCGCCAGCACCAAGCCCCCCGCCAGCCACGCCAGATGCGCGTGGACCGTGTGCTGCGTGATCTGGGCAACGGCGATGGACGTTCCAGCGTAGCCCGCAAGGACGAGAGCCCCAGGGTAGCCCCAAAGTGCGGCACGGAAGCCGCACCATACTAGCCAAGCCGCTACCAGGACTCGGAAGGCGATGAACCAGCCGCCAATTACCGGTCCGAGTTCAGCTATGTTACGGTCCCAGTCGTTCTCCGCCAGTGTGAACTTCCGCTCACCTCGCTGCAAATAGCCTCCCGCCGTCGTCGACGCGCCGATCCCATGTCCCAGCGGCTCGTCGAGAAAGTCCGGGTCCGGCATAATCATCCCTTTGATCCTTTCGATCGTCGCCTCCGAGAAGGTCCGTGCGTTCTCGTTGCGCTGCCGGAATGCCTCTGCCGCCTCGGGAAAGGCATAGTAGGCTCCACCAATCCCGACCACGAGAACGGCGAGCGCCGCGTACAGACGGACCGCTGTCGTAGGCCGCCGCAGCGATGTCAACAGGCTCGCCGCGAGGGCGAACACCAGCACGATAGCTGCCAAGAACCATGCCATTCTTGCGCCGGAGACCGCGATGGAGATCGCCGTCGCTACCAGCCCGACCACCATCCACCAGCGGTTCACGGTTTGCACGCCGGCGACCAGGGCCGCGAGGAGCAGCGCGGTGCAGAAGCCGAGAAAGTCCGCGTTGTGGGCTACGGCAGCCATGAAACCAGTGGTGCGGAAAAAGCCCAGAGCAAGCCCCATAGGCGGCGCTCCACCGGCTCCCACATTTAGAATACCGTCGCGGGCATAAAACTGGGCAACCGACAGAGGCGCGAGTGTGATCGAGAGGATCACAACGAGCTTGAGCAACCGTGCGAAGGCGATGCCGTCCATCGATTTCCAGACGATGTATGCGAGCGGCATGTATAACAGGTAACTTCTGAGTCCGATGCCAGCGACAACCGGCGACACGATGCCGAAACGGACCTGAAGAGCTGCGGTTATAACCATACCAACCAGAGTTACTAAGACAAAATTCACCCCAGTACCATAAGGAACAGTCAACCGCCGCCTGCTCACGAGCCAGTACCAAAGGTATAAGCTGACAACAAAAGGATCCCTTGTGAAATAGAAGAACCCGTGCATTCCGGGGACAATCCATTTCCGAAGTATCCCCTCGATCGGAATAAGCATGAACAGCAAAAGGATCAGCCTATTTGCAACAGGATCTGGTCTGCCGCCTGCTACCGGCTGTAGGCGGTGCAACGAAACATCCAAACCCCTGTGTTTGGATATCCACATGCGTCGCGCTCCCGCTGGAGCCCGCATAACCAGTCCGTCACCGAAATGCCGGCTCTCTGCGCGAGTCGAGCATTCCCCGGACCAGTTCACTTACGGTCTCTTCGAACCGGCGCCAGCTCAGCTCGGCGGCACGCCGCTTCGCCGCCTCTGCCATCTCGAGACGCCGATCCTCGTTCTCGTAAAGGAAGGTGAGCCGTTCGGCGATGGCGTCCGGATCCCGGATCGGCACGACGAATCCCTCCGCTCCGTCCGCCGAGATCAGCTCGGGCGCTGCGGTATGCGTGGTGGCGATGAAAGGCAGGCCGTTGGCCATCGCCTCCGTCAGGACGAGGCCGAACCCCTCAACCAGCGAAGGGAACACCAACACGTGGTGCGTGCGCATCAGCTCCATGAGCACCGGCCGTGCGACGGCCCCGAGCCATGTGCGTTCCAGACGCTCGAGCGCGCGCCGCAAGGCCCTGCAGTCCGATACAGGACACGGTCCGGCCAGGGTCAAGCGGTGCGGGATGGCGAGCCGATCGAGCGCCTCGAACAGGTCCGCGAGACCTTTCCGCTGTGTGAGGATCCCGGCATACAGGATCGAGAGCGGTTCGCCACGCCGCCGGGTCGGCACCGGTCCCGTCGCAGGCGGATCGCAGCCGTACGGCACGACCGCGACCCGTCGTGGACGCCGCGGTGCCAGCCGAAGACTCTCGGCCACGAATGTCGAGGGGACGATCGCGAGTTCGGCTTCCGCCAGCTCACGGTTCTTGCGCTCGAGCTTCGCCGGACTGTCGCGCAGGCCCTCGAGGGTCGATGCCCATTCCGGCCGCCGGTTCCGCTCTTCCTCGAAAAGTTCCTGTTTGCGACGCCAATATGCTGTTGGAAGCTCGTAGATCCGCCGAACGCCGCACTCTCGGGCCGTGAGGAAGGAGGTGAGCGCGCCGTCCTCGTAGGCGTAGATGGCCGAAGGCCGCCGGCGCGCGCTCCGAAGTGCACGGGCCACCCTAAGGTCCAAAGCGCGGTACACGCGATCGGTGCTCGCAAGGCCCTTCTCGTGACGGACCAGGGCGCGCAGGCCGAGCCGCCCGGCGAGCTGCCGGACCAGCTCCCGGCCCGGGGATACGCGGACACGGGCATAGGGAATCTCGGGAAAGGTCCGCCGGAAGAGTTCCCTGCCGACACCGGCCGAGAGTCGGCCGACAGCATTCATCAAGGCAGCCGGGAATGCAACGGTCGTGAAGAACGTCGGTCGTAGGCCGGCCCGTTCGAGACCGCGCAGTACCGCACGCAGGTTGGGGTTCCCCGTCGGATGGGAGACCCATACGGTCATCGCCTACTCACACTTTCCGACCAAGCCCTCGAACACCCGCACGTGCCCTTCCGCCACTCTCCGGGCCGTGTGGCGCGCAAGGTGATGCTCGACACCCTCGAGCCTCGCCCGTGCCTGCTCGGGATGCGCGAGAACGTGGGCGAGCACGCGGGCAAGGTCCGTGGCATCGCCGTTCTCGAAGGTGTAGCCGTGCGGACCGATCGCTTCCGGCAGTCCGCCCCGCCGCGAGACAATGGGCATGCAGCTGCAGGCGAGCCCCTCCAAGGCCACAATCCCGAAAGGCTCTTCCCAGAGGGAGGGCACGACGAGGAAACGGTGCCGGTTCAGCTCCTCGGCGATCCGTTCGGACGGCAGAGCGCCGGTGAAGCACACGCCGCCGGCGAGTCCGAGCTTGCGAACCATGGTTTTGAGCTTCAGCCACATCCTTTTGTGAATGATGATCACGTCAGCGCGCCCATTCTATGGGCCATATAACCCAGCAGAGGCATCCAGAGACGCTCGGCTTGACAACTAACCTTATGGTCTTCGTACCATTCAAATAGAAGCGTTGAAACCCTATCAAGATCAGTATTTTCGACCCTATCTATGCATATCAACTTGTCTTCCCTCATGTTAATCAAGCCCACATCACCGGACTCCACAATAGACACTGGAACAAGCCCGTGAGCTGCAAATGCCATGAAGACACCCGACTTGTGTAGTGAACTAACATGATTCTGAACAAGTCCGAACCGTGACCGCAACAACTGGCTGGAGACCTCGTGTGCCGGCAGCGGTCCGAGTCGCTCGGCGGGTACCGGCCAGCTCAGCTTGGCCGTCGCTTCCGGCTCGGTGCCAATCTCGACAAGGCGCTCGATACCAAGTCGCAAAAGCGCGCCGAAGAACGGCCGGAACCTCTGCCATATCCGCCATCTGTGCCCCCCGCGCCCGAAGACTACACAGACGGGCTCGCGCTCGTGGAAGGGCGGGACCTCCTCGGGTTCGCCGACGTTGGAAAAGATCGGCTGCACGTGGAGCGGCGCAGCCGGCCGGAGGAAGGGTCGCAGCCGATGCGCGTGGAAGCTGGTGTTGGTCACCACGGCATCCGCGAGCCGCGCGAGCTCGCGCACGCACGCCCGTTGTACCGCTGAGAGCCAGAAGGACGATCGCCAAGGAACGCTCGACGAGGCCCAGGTCTCGTGGAACATGACCACGAGCCGGGCCCCGGGGGATCGCCGCTTCCAGGCCGACAGCCCCCGCACCAACCAGACGGGTGCGCCACGTCGTGCGAAGCCGTAGCCCGAATAGTGGAGCAGCACCGTGGACGGGCCTAGCTCGGTCAGGGCGGACATGAGCTGCGTTGCCGACGGCGAACGCAGCGGGACCACGTCCCCGCGTCCCGCGAACGCCTCCGGCGGCGGGCGCCCACCGCCGGCAGTGCCGGTGACGAGATAGCGCTGGGCCAAGCCATGGCGCGCCAGCTCCGCCCCCAAGATTGCTACGTAGTCGGCAACCCCTCCCGGCATCGGGGCCAGTTCGGCGGTGACGTGAACCACGGTCATCGTCGGCCCCCGCAGTCGTTGTCCCCGCTGACGCGCAGCGATTTCCCGGCTTCGTGGCCGCGAAGTGCCGGCCCGACGCACCCGTGGACCGTGGCCTCGATGTAACGCATGCCGGCGAATGGCCCCGCGAGCACGCGGATGTCACCATCCGGCCACAGGCGCCGTGCGAGGTCGCGCTGGAATGCGCGATACTGACCCGCGAAGCGCCGGTGGTTCCGCACGGCACGGATCAGCGCGAGCAGCCGCGGTGCACGGCGGGCGAGGAAGGCGCGCAGTCCAGATCGCATCATCGTGCTCGACCCCAGCATTCCCGAATCCGGACAGTCAGGATACCGGAGGCGGTGTGACCTTTTGGCCGCCCTGCCGCCAGATCGTGGCGACCACCTGTTGCCCGCGCGGCAACCGCAGCAGGAGCTCCTGCGTCAGCGATGGAAAACATGCAGCGAGCAGAAGCAGGTAGACACCCGCGAACAGCAGGGCCTCCACGAACTGCCGCGCAGCGCCGTCGTATGCGTAGCCGACGGCATTCGTCGCCAGCAGGGCGCCTCCCCCGGCAACGATAGCCGGCACGAACGCATCGTGGACGTCCGCTCGGCTCAGCCACCCTTCGCGAGCAGCAAAGCCGACTGCGAAGACGAGGAGCACCACGTGCAGGGCTGTGAGACCGTAGACGTACCACTCGAGACCCACCCAAAGAATCGGAATGCATGCGGCGGTTCCGGCGAAGCGCACGATCTCCCAGAGCATCCGCCGATCGCTCCGACCTGACGCTAGCACCATGGGCTCCAGGACGACCACGAGACTGGCGACGAGCGACAGGGCGATCATCGGCGGGAGGAGCGGCATCAGTGCGAGCCAGCGTTCCCCGTACACGATGCCGATGGCCGGTTCAGCCACGAACACGAAGGCACCCGCGAGCACACACTGCGACCAGACAGCCGCGCGGAGGAGCAGGCGTCCGGCGATCCGGCGACGGTGCGGATCGGTATGTACCTTCGCGAGAACGGGCATGACTGCATAGGCAGCCTGACCCGAGATTCGACCGACGACGAGTGTCGTGACCGCAACCCCGCGATTGAACAGGCCTAGCACCGTGGCTCCGAGGAGCGTGCCGACCGCCCACGTGGAGAGAAGGTGACTCCCTGACCACAGCGCATGCGCCACCACCATCGGCCATCCAAAGCGGCGGACCCCTTCGCGAATCGCCGGATCCGACCGCAGCGGGCGCCAGGTTCGCTTCATCAGCAGCAGCACCGCGAAAGGGATGGGCTCGATGAGCATCGCCGCCAGCAGTGCGAACGGCCCGAAGCCTCGCCATGCGAGAAGGATGGCCGCCACGCTTGCGAGCAGCGCCGTCCCCACCTCCCACAGGCGCACGGCGGCCCAGCGGAATTCCCTCTGGAGCAACTGCCGCTCGATTTCCGCCGGCACCTGCGGAGCCAGTGCGCACGTTCCAAGGGCCACGAGCGCCGCGACCACGGGACGGTCCAGCCCGAACCACAACGCTCCGGCAATGCCGAAGCCCACCACCGTGAGCAGACCGTGCCACAGCAGGCCGAAGCGGAGATATGTCGCCACCTCCGCCGGCCGAGGGGCCTCGCGCAGGAGGTTGGGCGAGAAATTGAGGAAACCCACACCCGTCAGCCAGCCAGTCACGGCGGTGGCCATGGCGAAGTGGCCGTAGTCCTCGGGCAGCAACAGCCGGGCCAGGACCATCATGGCCACCAGCCGGATGGCATCGCGTGCGAACGACACCATCCAGCCGGATCCGACGGAGAGAAGGGCGTGGTGACGGAGTCCGCTCACGACGTCCTGGCCCCCCTCCGCGCCACCCACATGCCCGGGCTGGTGGCCGGCGTCACGCGGTAGCCGAGGCCGGCGAGCCACGTGCGGCACGCCGCCACCGTGCCGGGCCGATGCCGGTCGTCGGCCTCGAACAGCAGGATCGGGCGACAGCGCCGCAGGGTTTCCTCCCCTCCTCGCAGCACCGCCAGCTCGTGCCCTTCCACGTCGATCTTCACGAAGTCGACACGCGCGAGACGGAACTCGTCGAGCCTGCGCAGCCGGATCGGCACCCGACGCTCGCCCTCCGTCGCGAGCGTCGCGAAACGGTTTGCCGTCTCGACCGTGGCCCAGCCGTCGTAGACAACCCCGCGCACGACCGGGAACCGGAGTTCGGCCTCGCCTTCACGGTCCGATAGCGCGCACGCGTGCACGGAAACCTCGGGCAAGGCAGCTCGCAGCTGCCGTGCAAGCTTCGGGTTGGGTTCGAAGGCATGCACATGTGCACCCAAACGCCGCATGTGCCACGACCAGATGCCGCGGTTGGCTCCTACATCCAGCGCGACCGTACCGGGTCTCACCCATGACGCGAGCTGGCGCAACTCCGGCTCACCGTCGAACCACCCCGACCAGGCGAGTGCGGCCAGCGTGAGACGCGGAGGCACATGACCCGCACCGAGGTCGCAGAGGCGGGCCATCCACCAGCTCAGCCGCAGATAGCGGTGGGTCATCGTCCATTGTCCTCGAGGCCGGGCGGGTGAAGAGTGGGCCGACATGGGAGTGGCGAGACGCCGGGCGCGAAGGCGCCGTTCGTGATGCGTGCGTACACCTCCGCATAGCGGGCCGCAATCCGCTCGGGTCGATAGCGCCGGACGTTGTCGAAGCCGCGGGCGACCACGTGTGCCCGCAGCTCGGCCTCTTCGATCAGCCGGACGATCCCTCCACGGATCGACGCGACGTCCTCCGGATCCACCAGCACCGCCGCGCCTCCCGCCACCTCGCGCATGGGTGAACGGTCGGAGGTCACGAGGGGGCGCCCCATCGCCTGGGCCTCGAGGATCGGCAGGCCGAAACCCTCGCGCAGGGACGCGAAGACGACGATGTCGGCCTCCCGGTAGGCCTGCCCGAGTCCCTCGTCGCTCACGCGACCGCGTGCGTCCACCTCGAAGTCCGCCCCCGCCAGCAGCGACTCCTGGCCATTCCGCAGTGGACCGACGACGACGAGCCTGCAGCGGATGCCGTTCAGTGCCTGCACGACGCGGTGGAGGTTCTTGTGGGGCGCGGTGCCCACCTGGAGGATCACCGGCTGCACCGGATCGAAGGGTTTGGGGATGGGCTCGGGCAGAGGCGGTACACAGTTGGGGACGACATCGATACGCCGGCGGCGCAGGGTCGGACAATGCTCGTATAGGTCGCGGCGGGTGGCCTCGGAAATCGCAGTGATCGCCGCCACGCGCGCGAGCGGCCCGTCGAACCATAGCCAGCGGAACAGAAGCTGCCGGAGACCGCGGAGGTCGTGCAGAACGTGGATCATGTCGTGGACCGTCACGACGGTGCGGTCGGGTGGCAAGAACCAGGCGATCTGATGGCAGTCACCCGTGACGTGGTAGACGTCCGCGCGTAGCCGCCGCAGGCGTACGACGTCGCGCAGATCCAGCCACTTCGCCGAGAGGGTGTAGGGCACCACCTCGATCCACGGCGGCATCCGCGCCGCAACGGCGGTGAACAGCCGCTCGATGCTCTGCTCGTTGCGGCCCGGCCAGCGGAAGACGAACACCACGCGCAACCGTCGCCCGGTCGTGTCGACACCCACCGTCCGGGATCGCCCGCGAAACGGCGCGTGATCGGTGCGGCGGAGCGTTCCGGTACTCAGCACGATGCAACGCGCGCACGCGTGGAGACACCCGCGGGCCCGTGCGCCGGCGATCCTTGGCGGAGCGGTAGTGCGTCCGTACCGGGCAGGCTGGTCACGTCCTGCGTGAGCAGCCAGCGCGCCCAACGACGCGACCACGGCTCATCCGGGCGCCTGCCCGCCGGCGCCGGACCGACGAGATCCTCGAGCCAGCTGGCGATGGGTGTCATGAAACCCGTCTTGGGACGACGTACGAGGTCGCCGGGCAGACCGAGCGCTGCGGCGAACGCGGCCTTGCCGCGGTTGTAGCGTGCCCAGGGATGGAGTACGCGCCACAGCGGTAGATCCACGAACGGCACCCGTACTTCCAACGAGTGGGCCATGGAGGCCCAGTCGGTATCCCGCAGAAGTTGGTGCCGCATGTAGCGGCTCGCCTCCAGCAGGCTCACACGGGCGAAGACACTCTCGGGACCTTGCGCGAGTTCCCGGGCTGCCATCTGCTCTTCCGACAGTCGCTCCAGCCCCTCGCGCACGAAGTCGGGCTCCAGCCAGCCGGTGAGCTCGCGTGGAAGATACAATCCCCGCACCAGCCGGAAGGCCCCGAAGTCGTCCCGGCCGTATTCGACGAGGCCGGCGAGTTTGGGATGAAGCGGCAGACCGGCGCGACGGGCCAGATCCGCGCCCATGCGCCACAGCAGCGGCGTCCCCGGCAATCCCCGCATATACCGTGTGACCCGGCGGATCCGGGGGATGCGACGGAAGGAGGGATAGCCGCCTAGGAGTTCATCCCCGCCTAGGCCCGACAGGGCCACCTTGAGCCCCTGCTCACGCGCCGCCTTGGCGACGAACCAGGTGTTCAGTCCGTCCACCGTCGGCTGGTCCATGGCCTCGAGGAAGCGCGGGAGATCCTCGCGGAACTCCGTTAGTTCCACCCGCCGTACCACGTGGCGGACCCCGTACGTACGGGCCAGACGTGCCGCGAGCGGCACCTCGTCCTCGGGACGACCCGCGAACTCGGCGAAACCGAGGGTGACGGCGAGGGTTTCCGGAGCCCGACCGATGCGGGCGAGGACGGCGAGGAGCGCGCAGGAGTCGATTCCCGAGGAGAGAAACAGGCCGACCGGCACGTCGGCCTCAAGATGCGCCCGCATGCTTTCCGTGAACGCTTCGACGGCCTCGGCCGCGACGGGCTCCGGTACCTGTTCCCATTCCCGGAGTGAAGACGCGAGTTCCACGAACGGCCGTGGTCCGCCGACGCCTTTCGGCCCGACCTCGAGGACATGGCCGGCCGGCAGCGCCCGGATACCGCGGACCGTCGTCCAGGGCTCGGGGACCGATCCCCAAAGCAGGAAGCCGACGATTCCGGCCGGCTCGGGCTCGTCGGCGATGGCACCGCCGGCGAGCAGTGCCCGGACCTGCGACGCCGCCCGGACCGTGCGCCCGTCGTCGTGCCAGTAGAGAGGCTTGATGCCGAAGGGATCCCGGGCGAGCCACAGCCGGCGCTCGACTTCGTCCCAGAATGCGAACGCGTACATCCCGCGAAGCCGCGCGAGCCCCTCCACACCTCGCCGCGCGAACCAGTGGAGGAGCACTTCCGTGTCCGAACGGGTCCGGAACGTGACTCCTTCCGCCTCGAGCTCGGCCCGCAGCTCACGCCAGTTGTAGATCTCCCCATTGTAGACGAGGTGCCATCGGCCGCACGGCGAGGACATCGGCTGATCCGCGCGCGGATCGGGGTCGATGATGGCAAGCCGCCGGTGGCCGAGCGCGACCCGGCATGCCGCATCGAACCATGCACCGCAGCCGTCGGGCCCCCGAGCCACCAGAGCCCGGCACACGGCGAGCAGCTCGGGCCCATCGACCGGCGCCCCATTTTCACGATAACGGTAGATTATGACCAGACCACACACTAATGCGGCCCTCAGCGGCTCCAACGCCGGTCTGAACGAAGAGGAGACCCGGCAGGAACATAAACAAGATCAACTTGCGCGAGAGCGTGATCTAGAGGCCTCCTCGTTATTCCTACTATATCGTACAGCACAAAATTAACTTCCCTCATAAACTCAAAAACTTCTCCTATTTCCGGGCCACTTTTTATCGTTGCAATAAGACTCGCCTCGCACAAAATCACGTCGATCTCGCTAATTCTTTTGTGCATCCCCCTCAAAACCCGCAATTCCGCGCCCTGCACATCAATCTTGCATATCGACGGTCTTACAATTTCCCCAACCACATCATCAAATCTACGGACGATAACATCATATGTTCGAACGATTTCCGCCTCTCCAATCTCCTCATAGAATGTAGATCCGCCAATCTCTGATCTCACGTTGATTCTGGCCACACCCTCCTGATCCCCCAAAGCAAAATTCCATATTTCCGCATCGAGTTTCTGTGCCCACTTCCGCATATATGGAAGAGCTTCGCGAGTAGGATCTATCAGCACGAAGTGCGCATTGGGGAAGGCCTGGTAGAGCCATGGGGTGCCTTCCGCGACACCGATGTCGAATACTGTACGGGGATCCAGGCCGGCAGCCCGGAGTCGACGGGCGAATCGTTCGAAACTGGGCACAACCGACTCGTGTGCGAGCACATGACCCGTCAGAGGCGCAATCCACCGGTTCACAATACGCTTGATCTGGCCTAGGAGAGTCACCTTGCCCCCCTCTTTCTGCCTCGCCCGCTCCAGCCGCGGGATGGGCACGCTTTCCAACGCTCCGATTGGCACGGGTATCACTGACACCCTTGCATTCGATCAGTAGACACTCTGGCACCACAACGGGCAGTCCGACAAAGACTTGAAGCATCTCAAAAATTAAATCCGTTTCGCAAGAATGGTTCCATAAGAACCTGACACTGATCCGGCACAAATTTTAAATTGGGCGCCGATCATGTCAATCAGATAATTCGGTCCATTTTCCGGACTTTCTAATGCCCAAAAATGGTATTCCATACAAATCCATGTCACCTGTGATAGCGAGTCCCGGTCTTTGAGAATTTCCCACTCGGCTCCTTCACAGTCCAATTTCAGTACGTCAACTTTGCCACCGATTCTCTGAATTGCCTCTGCGAGGCTGACTTTTGGAGTAGCCGAAGCCGCTTTTTTCGACGACATGGTCCTTGCTTGATTCGTAAGGCCGTTACAATCTTTTTCGATTACACACCAGCCACGCTCCAGTCCGACGGCTTCCGGATACCAGGTACCGTGGATGGTAACGTAATTCCTAGAGAGCCATGGCCAAGCTTCGGGCTGCGGTTCATAGCCATGGATTATAGCGTCCGGCCACAGCGCCCGCGCATATATTGAGAAGAGTCCGATGTTTGCCCCGATGTCGATAACATATTGAACGCACGCTCCAATCTTGCGACAATAGTACATATCCCTAACAAAAATTCCGTGCGCATCTGCGCGAATACCCGAAGAATTACTTAGCCGCGGCATACTAATTGGTATCCATCCGTCACGGCCACGAATCCTTGAGGGCGTTTTGAATGTAGATGCCCTGATATAGGGGATTCCTAGGGTCGAAGCACGCCAAACGCGCGCAGCCCAGTCGAAGATGCGATTAGGAGTCATAGGCCGATGTTCCCAGAGAAAACGACGTTTAGCCATGATGCTCATTTCGATGTAAAGGGCGATGCAAGAAGGACAACCCTTGCGCTATTGAGACCGCCATATCAGTACATCTCCCAGGACTAGAGCGTCCATTTTTGTCCTGAGGAAACACGCAATCGCTTCTTCCGGACGGCAGACGACGGGTTCGTTCTCGTTGAAGGATGTATTGAGCACCACCGGTACACCGGTCTTGTGGTAGAAGGCCTCGATCAGACGGTAGTAGCGGGGATTCTGCTCGCGCCGGATGGTCTGAAGACGACCGGTTCCATCCACGTGGGTCACGGCGGGAATCCGCGCCCGCTTCTCCGGCCGGATCCGGAAGACCTGGAGCATGAACGGCACGTCGTAATCGGTCTCGAACCATTCCGCCACATGCTCGCGCAGGATGGCCGGCGCGAAGGGGCGGAAGGGTTCACGGCGCTTGATCTTGCGATTCAGGATGTCCTTCATGTCCGGCCGGCGCGGATCGCACAGAATAGAGCGGTTGCCCAGCGCTCGCGGCCCCCACTCCATGCGCCCCTGGAACCAGCCGACCACGGCGCCCTCGGCGATCCGTTCCGCGACCTCCTCGCACAGGAGCTCCTCGTCGTCGAAGCGGCGGATCACGCAGCCCTCGGCCTCGAAGCGCGGTCGATAGCGCTTTACGATTTCTTCGATCTCAGCATCTGAAAACGCCGGCCCCCAGTAGGCACGGTCCATAACGAAACCACGCACCCGCCCGAGTTCATGGTGCCACACAGCGAAGGCCGCACCGATCGCTCCACCGGCGTCGCCCGCCGCCGCCTGAATATAGGTGTCTTCGAAGTCCGTCCGTTCGAAGATCTTGCCGTTGGCCAACGAGTTCATAGCACAGCCACCGGCTAGCGCCAGCTTCCTCAGACCGGTCTCACGCTGGACGTGGTTCAACAGGTGAAAGAATGCCTGCTCGTACATGGCCTGAAGCGAGGCGGCGACGGCCGCATGACGCTCCCCGATCGGCTCGTCCTTCTCCCGCGCGGGCCCGAGCAGTTCCTCGAGCTTCGGGGTGAAGATGCGACCGCACACCGGCTCGCCACCGTCCCACACCATCTCCACACCTTCGGCATGATGACGGAAGTACTCCAGCGCGAGCTTGTACGTTCCGTCTACGTTGAGACAGACAATTTCATGCATCCGATCGAGGAACCCGGGCTCACCGTATGCGGCGAGGCCCATGACCTTGTACTCGTCGCCGTATTTCCAGAATCCCAGGTACTGGGTGATCGCCTGGTAGAAGAGGCCGAGAGAGTGTGGGAAGAAGATCCGGCCGCGTACCTCGATGTGGCTGCCCCGTCCGACTCCCCACATGGCTGAGAGGAAATCGCCGAAGCCGTCCACCGAGACGACCGCGGCTTCCTCGAAGGGAGAGACGAGGAACGACGAGGCGAGATGGGCCAGATGGTGTTCGACCGGGCACAACCTCGGACGCAGCAGCGTCTCCTCGACCCCGAAGGCATCGGCCAGAGCACGCGTGGGATTCGCCCAGTGCGCAGCGTGCCGCAGCCGGTCGACGACGAGCGAGAAGCTCGGACGGTTCGTGAGTGTGAAGAGAATCTTGCGCGAGAGGTTCGCCTTCGGATTGCGGTTGATGGCGATCCAGTCGACCTCTTCGAGACCGACCCCCGCCTCCCGCAGGCAGTAGCGCACAGCCTCGGACGGGAACCCGGCCCAGTGCTTGATGCGCCGGAACCGTTCCTCTTCCGCGGCCGCGACGAGTTGGCCGTCGATCACGATGCACGCAGACGAATCGGCGTGGTATGCATTGATGCCGAGGATGATCGTCACAGTAAGTCACCCCTGTGATTCAGCCACGCTACCGCCATCCGGGTGAAGCCTGAATCCACCCGGGCGTTCCCCCCGACGCCGCCCATTGCTCGCCGCCCTCGCGGGCGTTCTCCGCGGCGGGTCAGCGGGCCAAAGTGAGCATGCGGCGGTCGAGCACGAGCTCGTGCACCCCGCCCATGATCTCGATGAGCACCCGTGCCCGCCCCCGGTCGTCGAGTTCGACTAGCTCGGCCAGCAGATCCGCGAATGGTCCCGTCAGCACCCGTACCGGCGTGCCCGGCCGCAGGCCGCCCGCAAGATCAACGACGCCATCCTCGCGCGTCAAGTGGACAAGAGCTTCCACCACGCCCTCGGGCACGGGAAGAGGCCGCTCACCCGCCATCACCAGGGAAATCACTCCGACGGTGCCGTTGACCGACCGCCAGCGGTGGCACCGCAGGTCGAGCGGCACGAACAGATAGCCCGGAAACAGCGGCACTCGTGCGAGCCGCGTGCGCCGCGCGTGTCGGACCGTGCGCAGCAGCCGGGGCACAAAGGGACGGAAGCCCTGCCGATGCAGGTTGGCAAAAGCAACATCCTCGCGCCGTGGCTGCGTGTGCACCGCATACCAACGCTCGCCTTTTTGAAGTCTTCTGAAAGCTGCTAAATCACCCATCGAGATTGCCAGATTTTCCCGACAAAAACTTTTGAAGTAATCTGAACGGTCAACCATCTGCCTCAGTCAACTCTTGCAACCATCTCTCCCTCGACCCGTGCCAGCACGCTACGGCGCTCCCAGGCTGCGAGCAGCCGACGGCGCGCCTCCAGCGTTTGGTCACGTGGATGAGCGCGCTCAGCGATGGCGCGCTCGACGGTCGTCGCAAGGCCAACGACATCGCCCGGCTCCACCACCCATGCGATCCCCTCCAGGAGTCGGGCCAGCTCACTCCCGGCCGCGGCCTGCGCCACGATCACGCCTTCCGTTGCCAGCATCGCCGAAAGCTTCGAGGGCATGCAGAACACCGTTGTATCCGCCCGCTGCAGCAGCAGGTGCACGTCTGCTGCCGCCATGAGAGCACGATACTCCGCGTCGGGCAACGGGTCGAGGAGGCGTACCCGCGGATCCCCTCCCAAGCGCTCGTCGAGCAGCCGACGGAGGGGGCCGTTTCCGCAGAACACGAACCGCACCGTGGACGCCTCGACGCACTCGACGAGGGGTGCGAGCTGCTCGATGCCCTGCTTCGCACCCATGCCGCCCGCATAGAGGACCAGCGGGTGCTCCGAAGGAACGCCAAGCTGCTCCCGCAGGCGCATGCCGGCCTCGCGGTCGAATCCCGCCGGCTCGATCCAGCGCGGGACGAGCCGGCATCGCTCTGGCCGGGCGCCTAGGTCGACGAGCCGTTCGCGCATGGTCTCGGTGATCGTGCTGACCACGTCGGCCCGGGCCACGAGAGCACTGTACAGCCCGCGGGCCGCCCCGGCAAAGGCCCGCATCCCGTCGATCGTTGCGGCCGCCACCAGCTCGATGTCGTCTACGTGATACCAGAGGCGCGCACGGGCCGTGCGGGCCGCAGCGAGACCGAGAGGAAGACTCAGCAGGGTCGGCTCGACGCATACCACCCAGTCGGGGCGCAGGACCCGGGCCCTTGCGAGCGCCACCGGTGCAGCGGATGCAGCGAACGAGGCAAGGAATACGATCCGCCGCATGCCTCGTGGTGTGGACGGCAGCAGAATGGGGCAGCGGAACACCTCCACTCCGTGAACCCGCTCCCGCATCCAGCGCCCGTAACGGTAGGCCGGGTGCCTGCGCCAGCCGGGGTAGTGAGGCGGGGCCGTCACGACCTCAACGCGGTGGCCGCGCTCGGCTAGCCAGAAAGCGAGATCACCGTTGTAGACCCCGGACCCGGTCGGCTCGGGGTGAAAGTTAAGGGCTACCATCAGGACGCGAAGCGGGCGTGAGAGGGGTACCGGTGCAACAGTATCCACAGCGGAACTTGCCTCGACTACCTCGATCCGGCCCGATAGATGGGCCGCCCGCTCATGCCGCCTTGACGAAGTCGCGGGTGTAGATGCTGTCGGTGCGGCCAGCGGCAAGTTCGTCATAGATCCACCTGTAGGTCTTCTCGAGGCCCTCCCTGAGCGGGATCGACGGCTCCCAGCCGAGCTCGGCCTTGATACGGGTGTTGTCGGAATTGCGCCCACGCACGCCCTGCGGCGCATCCAGCTTGTACCGCCGCTTCAGCTTCACGCCCGCGATCTCCTCGA
>JALSID010000208.1 GCA_026981825.1 Planctomycetota bacterium | reverse complement strand
AGCGCTTTGAGCGGTCGCGGTACCGAAAGAGCATTCTGGACTTCGCGCTCGAGGACGCCCGTCAGTTGAAGCGACAGCTCGGTCCGGCCGACCAGCGCAAACTGGACGAGTACCTGACGAGCATTCGCGAAGTGGAACGCCGGATTGAGATGGCGGCCCGGCAGAGATTCGAGCCATCCGAAGACGGCCTGAACTACCCACGGCCCGCGGGTATCCCTCGCGAGTATGCCGAACACATTCAGCTCATGACCGACATGATGGTTCTCGCCTTCCAGACTGACCTGACCCGAATCGCCACGTTTATGCTGGCCAACGAGGGAAGCAACAGAAGCTACCGCTTCATCAATGTCCCGGACGGCCACCATGATTTGTCCCACCACGGGGGAAACCCGGAGAAGCTGCGCAAGATCGCGGAGATCAACAGGTTCCATGTGTCGATGCTGGCCCGGTTTCTGCGTCGACTGAAGTCGATCTCTGAAGGCGACGGAACCCTGCTGGACAACTGCATGATCGTGTACGGGTCGGGCATCAGCGACGGGAATCGCCACAACAACGAAGACCTCCCGATTCTTCTCGCCGGTCGAGGTGGCGGCACGATCCGAACCGGTCGCCACATCAAGGTTCAATGGGAAACCCCCATGTGTAACCTGTTCGTGGCTATGCTGAAGCGGTTGGGGATAGAGGTGGATCGGTTCGGTGACAGCACCGGTGAACTGACCGGACTTGCCTGAAGCACGAATTCCCCTGCCTGACCGCGGCAGGTGCCCGAGCGGGACGAATCTGTTCGCCCAAAGATACCGGACACCACCCCATGTACAGAGTGCTGTCCCTTGTGCTATGGCTCCGCTCTGTTCTCGTGGTCGCGGCCGCTCTGTCGTGTCTGAGCGCGCGGAGCTTCGGCCAAGAGGAGGTTCCCTCCGTACAGAAGTTGGCTAGTGATCTGCTTGAGGGAAGTCGCGAGCAGCGGCGCGAAGCCGCTTACCGACTGTCCCAGATGGGCCCGGCAGCCGCCCCGGCCCTTGATGCTCTCGTGCGTGCCCTGGACGATCGCGACCGGCAGGTCTGGTTCTACTCGATCGATGCCATCGCGAACATGGGGGAAGCGGCCGCTGCGGCGGTGCCGAAGCTCATACATGATCTCGGCACGCGGGATCGTCAACGATGGTACCGTACGGCGTTCGCCCTTGGGCGGATTGGGGAACCGGCGTTCGAGCAGGTGGTGGAGGCGCTGGACGACGAGAATGAATGGCGCCGCGCTGGGGCTGCCCTCGCGCTGTCCTTCAACCCCGAACTGGCACGCCGGGCACGCACCGAACTGGCGGAACATCTCGGAGATGGTTCGGAATTCGTCCGTCACCAGGTCGTCCTGGCGATGGGGGCCGCGGGGGAATCGGCTGTCCCATTGGTGCTGCAGGCGCTCCGATCGGACGATTCGGTCCGTGTCCAGACGGCGCTGGAAGTGGTTGCTCGGCTGCGACCTCAGCAACGTGACGTGGTGAGAGAAGTCCAGCGGCTCGCTCAGACGGACGATCCCGCGGTTCGCACGCAGGCACTCAGCGCCCTGGCAGAGCTCAGGCCCACACTGAACGAGACCATCGAACGGCTCGTCCTCGAGGCCCTCCAGGACGAAAACAACGAAGTACGGTTCGCTGCCATGGACGTGGTGCTGGCGTATGGTGAGGACGCCGCACCACTTGTGCCGGCACTGGCGTCCTTGACGACTCAGGTCAAGGGGGAGCGAAGGGCCGAGCTTGCGGCGCTCTTCGAGCGGCTTGGTCCCACAGCGGCTACGGCAGCGCAACAACTCGTGCTCGCTTACCTCCAGAGCAGCGAAATGGGGGCTCGCGCGGCGCTTAGCCAAACCATCGCGGCGCTCGGCCCGGCGGCGGCAGACGCGGTCCGGTCCGTCGTGGAGGAGCAGGGCGATAGCGCGGCGGACGCGGTGCAATTGCTGGCACCGCTGGGTGAGGCCGGCGCAAGGACACTGGTCGAACTCGCGAGTTCGGCACCGGCCCGCGTACGGGTTACAGCCTTGCGGAACTTGGCCGAGCTCGAGGAACTCCCGCGCGAAGCCGCTGAGGCCCTGATGACGGCGATGCGGGATAAGGATCCCGCGGTCCGTGCCGCCGCCCTCGTTGCGGTAGCTAAGCAGGCTGAGCGACTGGACCTTGATCGCAATCGCGTCGTCCAGATAGCGGAGGGGGCTGCTCGCGCTTCGGAGCCGGACTTGCAACCTGCGGGCGTCTACGCGCTCCTGCGCTTGGCGAAGGTGGAAAATGCCGTCGCTGCTGCGAGGAACGTGCTGCAAACGGGGACCCCGGCGGCCAAGCGCGCTGCCCTCTCTGCCATAGCCGACCGCTCTGAGCTGTCTGCTGACCTTGTGCCACAGGTCGCCACGTTGCTGCGGGAGGCGGAGGACCCCGAGCTGCTGGCGTCGGCGTTACGCATCCTGGCCGCTCAACCGGCGGAACAGCTCCGCCCCGCGGCGGCGGAGATTGCCCGCATCGCTTCAGAGGCGCCCAACGCGCAAGTTCGACAGCAAGCCGGGGCGCTCGCCGTAAAGCTGGCCCGAGCGGGCGGGTACTCCGCCGAACAAAAGCTCCGCCTGGCTGCTAGCCTTGCACGGGACCGTGAAGTGGCGATCCGAGCCGAGGCGGCGCGTTTGCTTGCCACAATCGGGCCAAGGAAACCCGCTCAAAAGCTTCTTCTGGACTTAATGCGCGACGAGGCAGAGGCTGTCCGGGTGGAGGCCGTTCGGGCCTGCCCAAAGGTGTACCGCGGTGCAGAAGCGGCGCGCGTTCTTGCGAAGGCCCTCGAGCAAGAGCCGGAGTGGACGGCCCGCAGGGAGATCTTCCGTACGCTCGGCGAAATGGGGGCCGATGCCGTCGACGCTGTACCGGTGATCTTGCGCCGCTTGCGGGTTCGCGACGACACGGCCGACGCCCTGCGAGCGATTCGTCAGATCCGACGCGCGCCAAAGGAGGCCGAGCCTTTGCTCATCCAAATGCTCCGCAGCCGCGACCGGCGCTTGCAGGTCACCGCGGCTGTCCTGCTGGGAACGTACGACCCGCCACCGACCGATAAGTCTCTGATCCCACGATTGCAGCGTATTCTCGACCAACTTCCCGATCTCCCGCAGCTCAAGCAGGCCGTCCAGCGCACGATTCGAAGGATCGAAGCAGCGTCGCGCCAATGAGCGGCCCGCCGCACCGTCCCGGCTGCCACGGAACGACGGGAAATCGGTTCCATTACTGGTCCCGAGCGCTCGCCTCACGTAACAGGGGGGCGAGGCTCCTTTCGTCAGCAGGGGACAAAGGTTTAACGGAATTTCTGTATCGGCCGCGTCACCGCAGACACATTCGGTTTTCGGGTTCAGGCACCACGGACCGACGTCTCGTAAGGATACGTGACCCCCAGGCTGGCCTGAGGTATATTGCCGGCATACCGTCGCCGCAGGCGGCGTTGCTCTCACCCGGCAAAGGGGCGTGAGCACTTGCCCTTCCGACGGACCCACTCGAGAAATAGGGGCAATCGGATAAGGAAGATACGAGCATCCAGAATCGGATGGCTGCGGAATGGCCCATCCGACGAGATCCGGACCCCATCGCCCGGTCCGGGCGGGGCGGAGCAACGCCATTTTAGGCCCAAGCGCCGCGGCGTGTAGGCCTCGATCGTCGCCTTCTGACAAGCGATTTTCATTTGGCAACCCATCCCTCGTCGTTGTTCCCGCGTACTACGCCTCGGCTGCCCCTGCGGGATCAGGTGCTCTAGGCGTTTCGACATCCGTCGCGACGACCCCGCATGCATGCGGCATGGGCTCTGCCTAAAGCTACGGTCTTGACAGCAGGGCGTCGGTTCATCGGCGGCTCGGACGCGCTGTCTTCCCTGATGCGGCCGGTCCGTTGGATGGCCTGGCCGGCTCGCTCATTGCCGGCCGTCCGGCCGGGCGAAGCTGCGAGGCGTTTGGAGGGCTTGACGCAGGCGCAAGAATTAAGTTGAGCTCGTGGCGTATGGTTCGGTTACTTCGGTACTTTGGGCGGGGGTTCGAATCCCTCCGGACGAAAAGTCCGTAGCTCAGTTGGTAGAGCAGGAGTTCCGACCCGAACCAGGGTGAACCCGAGCTCGCTTTTTTTTTGGAGTGCGGCAGTCCCCTGCCGCTTTAGCTTGCGGCACTCGTGTGCCGCTTTTTTGGCCGTCGCGCCGGCGACGGCGCAGTGGTACCCCCGCCGCGCCGCGGCGGGGGGATGGCTCGGGGGCGGGCGCCCGCACCCAGCCGCGTGCGGAGGCGCGCGTTCCTCGCCAGCCGGGCCCACTCCGAGCAGCGAGCCGCAGTCTCGCTGAGGCGGCGGCGCCTTCCGCGGCCGCGACCGCTGGCTAAGGCAAGCAATGCGGACTGGCTGGGCGGGCTCGGGGCCGCTTCGGCCCGGGCGGGCCGAAGCGGCGAGAGAAAGCGCGCCGACCATTCCCGAGCCTGCGACCGGCGGGCTGCTTTGCGCTCAGTGGGGGTCATTTCTGCAGCGCTTGCTTGGCCCCAGTGCGTTGGCGCGGACCCGGGCCGGGTCGCGCTACCACTGCTCCGCCGTCGCAGCGGCGGAGGTCCGGACCCGCCGGGAGGCGGGCTCGGGGCCGCTTCGGCCCGGGCGGGCCGAAGCGGCGAGAGAAAGCGCGCCCACCATTCCCGAGCCTGCGACCGGCGGGCTGCTTTGCGTCCGGTGGGGGTCATTTCTGCGAGCGCTTCCTTGGTCCCAGCGCCTTGGGGCGGACCCGGGGCCGGGTCGCGCTACCACTGCTCCGCCGTCGCAGCGGCGGAGGTCCGGACCCGCCAGGCGGCGGGCTCAGGGGGCCGCTTCGGCCCGGGCGGGCCGAAGCGGCGAGGGAGAGGGCGCCCGCCATTCCGGAGCCCGCGACCGGCGGGCTGCTTTGCGTTCAGTGGGGGTCATTTCTGCGAGCGATTGCTTGTCCCCAGTGCGTTGGGGCGGACCCGAGGCCGGATCGCGCTACCACTGCTCCGCCGTCGCAGCGGCGGAGGTCCGGACCCGCCGGGCGGCGGGCTCGGCGCCGCTTCGGCCCGGGCGGGCCGAAGCGGCGAGGGAGATTGCGCCCACCATTCCGGAGCCTGCGACCGGCGGGCTGCTTTGCGCTCAGTGGGGGTCGTTTCTGCGAGCGCTTGCTTGGCCCCGGTGCGTTGGGGCGGACCCGAGGCCGGGTCGCGCTACCACTGCTCCGCCGTCGCAGCGGCGGAGCTCCGGAGCCGCCTTGCGGCGGACGCGGGGCCGGGTCGCGCTACCAATGCGCCGTCGCCGGCGCGACGGCGTCCGCCGCTCGCCCTGTCCCGCCGGGCGGCGGGCTCGGGGCCGCTTCGGCCCGGGCGGGCCGAAGCGGCGAGAGAGAGCGCGCCCACCATTCCCGAGCCTGCGACCGGCGGGCTGCTTTGCGTCCGGCGGGGGTCATTTCTGCGAGCGCTTCCTTGGTCCCAGCGCCTTGGGGCGGACCCGAGGCCGGGTCGCGCTACCACTGCTCCGCCGTCGCAGCGGCGGAGCTCCGGACCCGCCGGGCGGCGGGCTCGGCGCCGCTTCGGCCCGGGCGGGCCGAAGCGGCGAGGGAGATTGCGCCCACCATTCCGGAGCCCGCGACCGGCGGGCTGCTTTGCGCTCGGTGGGGGTCATTTCTGCAGCGCTTGCTTGGCCCCAGTGCGTTGGGGCGGACCCGAGGCCGGGTCGCGCTACCACTGCTCCGCCGTCGCAGCGGCGGAGCTCCGGAGCCGCCTTGCGGCGGACGCGGGGCCGGGTCGCGCTACCAATGCACCGTCGCCGGCGCGACGGCGTCCGCCGCTCGCCCTGTCCCGCCAGGCGGCGGGCTCGAGGCCGCTTCGGCCCGGGCGGGCCGAAGCGGTGAGAGAAAGCGCGCCCACCATTCCCGAGCCTTCGACCGGCGGGCTGGTTTGCGCTCAGTGGGGGTCATTTCTGCAGCGCTTGCTTGGCCCCAGTGCGTTGGGGCGGACCCGGGCCGGGTCGCGCTACCACTGCTCCGCCGTCGCAGCGGCGGAGCTCCGGACCCGCCGGGCGGCGGGCTCGGGGCCGCTTCGGCGGGCCGCCGAAGCGGCGAGGGAGGGCGCGCCCACCATTCCCGAGCCTGCGACCGGCGGGCTGGTTTGCGCTCAGTGGGGGTCATTTCTGCGAGCGCTTCCTTGGCCCCGGTGCGTTGGGGCGGACCCGAGGCCGGGTCGCGCTACCACTGCTCCGCCGTCGCAGCGGCGGAGCTCCGGACCCGCCGGGTGGCGGGCTCGGCGCCGCTTCGGCCCGGGCGGGCCGAAGCGGGGAGGGAGATTGCGCCCGCCATTCCGGAGCCCGCGACCGGCGGGCTGCTTTGCGCTCGGTGGAGGTCATTTCTGCGAGCGCTTGCTTGTCCCCAGTGCGTTGGGGCGGACCCGCGGCCGGGTCGCGCTACCACTGCTCCGCCGTCGCAGCGGCGGAGGTCCGGACCCGCCAGGCGGCGGGCTCGGGGCCGCTTCGGCCCGGGCGGGCCGAAGCGGCGAGCGAAAGCGCGCGCCATTGCCGATTCCGCGGGGGGCTGCGGTTTTTTGCTTCGCGGGGGTCATGTCTGGCGGCGCGTACTTGGCCCGGGCGCCTCGGGACAGGCCCCCGAGGCCGGGCCGGTCTCCCAATGCTCGGCCGTCCCAGCGGCGGCAGCGCTGGCAGCACCTGCGGTCGGTGCCGCGAGGGGGCCGTAGGGGTGACGTGAAGGTCACGAGGCGGCCGAGGCGAGCAGTTCGCGGGCGGTTCGTAGCCCGGCGGGGCGGGTTGTGCCGATCATCTCGGCAAGCTCAACGACGCGGTCCTCGCCACGAAGCTCCGTGACCTCCGCCACCGTACGGCCGCGCACCGTGGACTTCCGCACGCGATAATGACGGCTTGCGAAGGCTGCCACCTGGGGCAGGTGGGTCACACACAGGACCTGGTGGCGTTGGGCAAGCTGGTGGAGCTTGCGGCCGACAACAAGGCCGGCACGGGCACCGACCCCCTGGTCCACCTCGTCGAAGATCAAAGTGGGCACCGTGTCCACCTCTGCAAGAGCCACCTTCAAGGCCAGCATCATCCGAGCGGTTTCGCCACCGGAGGCGGTCTCGCCCAGCGGCTTGGCGGGCTCGCCCGGGTTCGGAGAGATCATCATCAGCGCTTCCTCGGCACCAAGAGGGGCCAGTTCGAGTCGCCCTCCGTCAGGCAGAACGAGGGGCGATCGGCGTGGGGGGACAAGGTGAATGCGGAACTCCGCCTGGCGAAACTGCAGGTCCCGGAGCTCGCGCTTCACCGCTTTTTCGAGCCGTTGGGCTGCGGAAGTACGCGCCGCGCTGAGTTTCCCGGACAGGGCTTCCAGGTGACGCGCCAGCGTATCGATCCGTTCCCGCACCGCCGGTTCCTCGCTCTGCTCCGATTCCAACTCTTCCAGGCGCTTGCGGAGTTCGGCGGCGTATTCGAGGATCTCCGCTATGGAGCTACCATATTTCCGCTTCAGACGCTCGATCTGGTAGAGGCGTCTTTCAATCCCCGCCAGCCGATCGGGGTCGTATTCGAGCGATTCTGCGTAGCGGAGAAGCTGACGGCACACCTCGTCCAGTTCCTCCGAGACCACCGCCAGTCGTTCCGCCAGGGGGAGTTGCTGCTCGTCGATGCGGGCCAGATCGAGCACGCTTTTGTACGCCATACCAACGAGCTCGGTCGCTGTTGGAGCGCCATGCTCGTTTTCGCCCAGGGCGGCCAGTGCCTGTTGCGCCAGTCCAAGGAGTTGTTCGGTGTTCGCCAGCCGGCGGCGCTCTGCCTCGAGCTCTTCCTCCTCTTC
Organism: Planctomycetota bacterium; assembly: GCA_026981825.1. GTDB lineage: Bacteria > Planctomycetota > Planctomycetia > JALXBF01 > JALXBF01 > JALSID01. Next base: position 9,945 of record JALSID010000208.1, on the reverse strand, counting down.
TGGGCTCAATTCTGCCCCCTCAATCTCCTGCAGCTCGAACCGGACCAGATCGCGTTCGCGCTCGAGGTCGCGGGCGCGACTGCGCAGGGCGGAGAGCCTGGCGATGGCGTCGGCAAGTTCGGCATACGCTCGCTCGTGCTCCTGCCGCAGCGGCAGGTTGCCCCCATAGCGATCCAGCAGGTCCAGTTGCGTGCGTGGCCGCAGGAGCGAGAGGTGGTCGCTTTGGCCATGGACGTCGACAAGGTGCTCGCCCAGCTCGCGGAGCAACCCCACCCGCACCAGGCGGCCGTTCACTCGGCCCACGCTGCGGCCATCGGAGCGGACCTCGCGGCTAATGGTTACCTCGTCTTCGGCATCAAGCAGCTCTTCCCGCTGCAGGATCTGGCGAACCGCCTCGGCGTTGGGATCCTTCAGGGCAAAGCGGCCCTCAACGAAGGCGGTCTTGGCACGGAACCGTACAACATCGGCACTGGCGCGGGCACCAACGAGGAGCTGGATCGCGTCGACGAGTAGCGACTTTCCCGCGCCCGTTTCCCCGGTCAGCACCGTGAGCCCTGGACCCAACTGGATGGTGAGATCTTCGAAAATCGCCAGGTTGCGTACGCGGAGCTCCTCCAGCATGGCCCACCTCCGTGACGAATCCCAACGTCCGTTCCCTTTCTACTACACAGTACCTGAACGCCTGTTCAGTGTCAAGGCCGGTTCGAGCCGTGGGGCTCTGTGGGAGCTGTACCGGAGCACTCCCCAGCACCGGTCGCTGCCCCCACGTTCCACCTGTGCAGCACCAACACGCAAGCAGCGTCCATGTGGAACGGCGTCCTCGCCAGGCCGTTTGCTATGATGAATATGCCTCACGAACGACCCGTCCGCCGCGCTTGTGGAGATCCCTCCCTTTGGAACCTGCCGGGCGGAAACGTTCTCAGGGAGCATCCTCATGCTGAGCCGCGACCGCATCGGAGTGGTTCTTGCCGCCTGCGTAGCGGTTGCCACTGTGCAGGCCATCTGTCTGCCCGGTTTGCTTTCGCGTCCGGAAGAGCGGGTCCTTTATGTAAGCCCGGCTGGCAGGGACACATGGTCGGGCAGGCTGCGTGAACCGGCACCGGACGGCAACGACGGCCCCGTCGCTTCCCCGGCGCGCGCGACGGAGCTCGTCGCAGGGCTGCGTAAGGCTGGATTCCGGGGCACGATCCGGGTCGTGTTTCTGCCCGGCACCTACCGGCTGGACAGGCCGTGGTCTGTGGGGGCCGAAGCGTCAGGAACAGAATCGGGCCCGACCCTCTTCGAGGCCGAGCGCCAGGGGCAAGCCATCATCAGCGGGGGCCAGGAGATAACGGAGTGGACGGTTCGTGACGACGGCCTTTGGCAGGCTCGACTCGATCCCGCCGGCGGCCCGATTACCCAGCTCTTCGTCAACGGCTCTCGTCGGACCCGGGCGCGACACCCAAACGAGGGATATCTGCGCACCCTTGGTCCAGAAGTCGAATGGAGCAGCCGCGAGCAGGCACGCAGGGACCGGTCGACGAAACTCGGAATTCGCGTCCGTCCGGACGATCTTCCCGATCCTTCTGAGGTCGGCCAGGCCAATGTGCTCCTGTTCCATGCCTGGACCGCATCGCGGCACTTCATCGCTTCCGTCGACAAGAAACGCGGCGTGATCCGTTTCACAGCCCCCTCGAACTGGCCGGTGGGATTCTGGGAGCGGCAGCAGCGCTGGTACATCGAGAACCTACGCTCCGCCCTGGACGCACCCGGTGAGTGGTACTACGACGCACGCGAACGTGCGCTTCTCTATTACCCATTCGAGGGGGAAGATCCCACGTCTACGGTCGGCGTCGTGCCCCGCTTGGAGGAGTTGCTCGTCGTCCAGGGCACGCCTGATCGGCCCGTGCAGCACGTGCGGTTCCGTGGCCTGCGTTTCGTGTATGCCGCCTGGTCCTGGCCGCGAAGCCTCCCGTGTGACGGTCAGGCAGCGGCGTTCCTGCCCACGGCCGCGGTCCACGCAAGGCATGCCTTGGACTGCCGCTGGGAAGACTGCACGGTCGAGCATGGGGGCACGTATGGGTTGTGGCTGGACGAGGGGACGAAAGGAAGCGTCGTGCTCCGCTGTCGGTTCCTTGACCTCGGCGCGGGGGGAGTCCGTCTGGGGGGTACAGCGCTGCCGCAACAGGAGAAACGCCGCGCCGAACGAAACACCGTGCGCGACTGCCTCGTCAGCGGCACGGGGAAAGTCTTCCACGCGGGGGTTGGCGTCTGGGTTGGGAAGAGTTCGTACAACACGATAGAACACAACCACATCTGCGATCTGTACTACACCGGCATCTCGGTGGGTTGGAGCTGGGGCTACGCGCCCAGCAGTGCGCACCACAATCGGATCCGCTATAACGAGATCCACAAGGTTGGGCAGGGAGTGCTGAGCGATATGGGGGGCATCTACACGCTCGGGATCTCACCGGGCACGATCATCGAAGGGAACTACATCTACGACGTCGAGTCGTACAGTTATGGGGGGTGGGGAATCTATCCCGATGAGGGAAGCTCTTACATCGAGATCACCCGCAACCTGGTGCTCAGGACGAAGACCGGTGGCTTCCACCAGCACTACGGCCGCGAAAACCGGGTCCGCAACAACATCTTCGCTTTTTCCCGTGGGCCTCAATTGCAGCGGACGCGGGCCGAGACGCACATCAGTTTCTTCTTCGAGCGGAACCTGGTGGTCTACGATTCCGGCCGCCTCATGGACGGCCGCTGGGAAGACGGCCGGGTGCGTCTGGATTACAACCTGTACTGGAACTACAAGGGGCCTGTGGTGTTTCCGGGCGGACGATCGCTCGCCGAGTGGCAACAACTTGGCCAGGATCGCCACTCGGTCGTCGCCGATCCGCTGTTCGTCGACGCGTACTCCGGTAACTTCCACCTCCGTCGGCAATCTCCCGCATTTCGGTTGGGATTCGTCCCGTTTGACGCGGTGCGGAAAGCCGGTCCAACAGACCCCAAACTGCGCAAGTGTCCCTGCGAGGTGAGCCGGTGAACTGGTCCCGAGTTCTGGCGGTTTGTGCGGCCGGTCTCGCTCTCTGGTGCGGTTCGGTGGCGGCTTCGGTGCGGGAAACACCGAACCTGCTGGTCATCTTTACGGACGACCAGGGATGGGCTGACCTGGGCTGCCAGGGAGTCTACGGGGACGTCCGCACACCCAACATCGACGAGCTTGCGCGGACGGGTCTACGGTGTACGGCGGGCTACGTGACTGCCCCCCAGTGCGTTCCGTCTCGGGCGGGGCTCTTGACCGGTATGTACCAGAACCGGTTCGGCGTGGAGTCGAACCGGGTGGTGCGGCGGCCGGGAGGGCTGGCCGGTTTCAACGAGCAGTTGACGCTGGCGGAACGGCTCCGTGAACTGGGCTACGTTACGGGCATGGCCGGTAAGTGGCATCTCGGGCCGGTCGGGGAGATCCCCCGGCACGGCTTCGATTATGTCTACGCCCGCACCGGCCGCGGGCCCGCCTGGAGCAACTTCGACACGCGGACGGGAAAGCGGGTTCCTGGCCGCGCTCGACCCGATAGGGAGTACCATGTGGATGCATGCACCCGCGCCGCGTGCGCCTTCATCCGTGCCAACCGCGATCGGCCGTTCTTCTTCTACCTCGCCTACCGCGCCCCCCATGTGCCACTCGACCCCCCGCCGCGCTACCTCCGGCTCTTCCCAACGGCACGTGCAGAGCGCCGCCGCAGAGCGCTGGCCATGCTGTTTGCCGTAGACAAGGGGGTCGGCCAGATCCTCCGCACGTTACGCGAGTGCGGCCTGGAGAGGAAAACGCTTGTCTTCTTCCTGAGCGACAACGGGGCACCGTTGAAGATGCATCGGGAGGACGCGCCGGGGATCGGTCCCGGATGGGACGGCTCGCTGAACGACCCCTTCAACGGCGAGAAAGGGATGCTCACAGAGGGCGGCATCCGGGTACCCTTCATCGTCCGCTGGCCGGGCCGAATCCAAGGCGGTCGCGTCTACGATGGGCCCGTGATCTCACTGGACATCGCCGCAACCATACTGGCCGTGGTCGAGGGACAGAAGCCGGCGGAGCTGGATGGCGCGAACCTACTCGAGTTGCTCGAGAATAACGCCGCAGCGCGGGAGAGAACGCTCTACTGGCGGTGGGAGGCACAGGCGGCCGTTCGCAAGGGCAAATGGAAGCTTATCCTGGCCGGTCCCCGCACTTACCTGTTCGACCTGGACGAAGATGGCGGCGAGCACGTGAACCTGGCGACAAGGCACCCGGAGGTTGTGCAGTCGCTGCGAAAGGAGCTGCAGCGCTGGGCGGGCACACTCCGGCCCCCCGGCTTGTCCGACCAACCCCTAACCGGGGCGCCTGCTCGGTTCTTCGACTTCTACCTGGGCAGGAAGGTCGGCCCGAATCGGTCGCGCGCGGCGACAAAGGGGAGCGGATCGCACTCGTACTGAGTGGTGGACTTGGCGAAGCATCCTCGGACGGTGGTGTACGGGAGGCCTCGATGTTCGCCCCACGTAGGTGGTTTTCGTCGCTCGTTTTCCTCGTCTGCTTGGTTGGCACCAATCTGGCTGCGACACGGCCGAACTTCATCATCTTCCTCTGCGATGACCTGCGCTACGACGCGGTGGGCTTTATGGGTAACAGGATCGTGCAGACCCCCAACCTCGACAAGCTTGCCGCGGAATCCGTGGTGTTTGAGAACGCCTTCGCGGTAACGTCCATTTGTTGGACCAGTCGTGCGAACATCCTGTTCGGCCAGTACGGTTCGACGAACCGCGTCGAGGAGCGAGGCAACCTGCACCGCAGAACGCTTACCCCCGAAGAGTTGTCGCGCACCTATCTGGGGATACTCAGGCAAGCCGGCTACTACGTGGGCTACGTGGGCAAATGGAACGTAGGACGCGTGCCGAACGGGTTTTTCGATTACAACGGCGCGTTCGAAGGCCAGGGGAGATACTGGACCGTGCAGGACGGCCGTCCGGTGCACCTGACCAACCTGCTCACCGAGCGTGCGCTCGAGTTTCTGCGTTCCGCACCGGCGGACCGGCCGTTCTGCCTCGTAATCGGCTACAAGTCGCCCCACGTTCAGGACGGGTTCCGGAACGAGCCATACCCCCATTTGCCAGACCTGGCCGGCTTGTACGAGACCACATGGATGCCTGCCCCCAGGCTCAGTTCCCCCCACTTTTTCGCCTCTCAGCCCCGGTTCATTCAGGAATCGATGGGCCGCGTGCGCTGGAGCTATCGCCTGGGACCGCCCGAATCGCTGAACTATCAGCGGTCGCTTCGCCGCTACTACCGGATGGTGACCGGCATCGACCGCTCGGTGAGGCGGGTGCTGGATGGATTGCGGCAGGTGGGCAGGGCGGACCGAACCGCCGTGTTGTTCACGTCCGACCAGGGCCTGTTCCTGGGCGAAAGGGGGCTAGCGGGCAAATGGCTGGGGCACGACGCCTCCATACGCATTCCTTTCCTGTTCTACTGGCCCGATGCGCCGAAAAGCGTCCGAGGCAGCCGCAGGAAGGAACTCGTCCTCACCATCGATATTGCCCCCACACTGCTCTCGCTTGCCGGCGTCAGTCCCCCCTCGGAGATGCAGGGAGAGTCGTTGGTACCACTCCTGGAGACGAACAAGCCGGTGAGCTGGCGCGAGGAGTTCTTTTACGAATACCGGGGCCGCATCGCTACGATCCCACGCTCCATCGGCGTTCGCACCCGCCGCTATAAGTACCTCCGTTACTTTGCGGAACGACCCGTCTACGAGGAGTTGTACGACCTGGAAGAGGACCCGTTCGAGGCCAACAACCTGGCGTACGACCCGGAACATCGCGCTCTTCTGGTTGAGATGCGCGCCCGTTGCGCTTACTGGGACCGCCTGGTTCGTGGGGCCGGCGTGCGGGAGTAAGTCCTGGCTGTCTGTTGGCGAATATGGTCGGCGAAGTGTCCGACTTCGAGCCCGCTGATCGGAGAAGGCATGCGCGAGTAGTCCGCTTCCTGGTCCTGGTTGCGGCGGCGCTGCTGTTCTTCGTGCGGCTGGGCAGTACGTACTTGTGGCAGGACGAGGCGCAGACGGCGTTGCTGGGCCGCCAGATCCTGCGCCATGGCGTACCGCTCACCGGGAAAGGAGCGGCGAGCGCCTCGGCACTGGCCGGTCGCGACACCGGCATCGGGGGGCTTTTCCTGCACATTCCGCCGCTCCAGGCATACCTTGCCGCCGCCGGTATGGCCCTCTTCGGCGAAACCGCCCTCGGCGCGCGGTTCTTTTTCACCTTGAGCGGGTTCGCATGCGTATGTGTGCTGCCCTGGGCGATGGGGCGATCGTGGCCCCTCGGAACGACAACGGCTGCCCAGCTCGCGCTCGCCCTGCACGTGCCGTTCTTGCTGTTCTCGCGCCAGGCACGCTACTACGCCCCAGCCGCCTTCCTTGTGCTCGTCGCTGTGGGGGCTCTGACTCGCCTGGGACCCGCCCGCACGGACACGGAGCGGCGGGCGCTGTACGAAGCAGGTCTTGCGGTCGCCCTTGCGCTACTTGCGTTGACCTTCGAGTTCGCCTATCTGTCGGCCTTGGCCGGAACAGTTGTCGTCCTTTTCTGGATCGTCTTCCGCCGCCGCCACGAGCGGGGTTGGGCCGGGCTGCGATCGCTCTGGCCCTGCGTGCCGTCGATCCTCCTCTTCTTGAGCTGGTTGTGGTTGGCCCGGACCGCTCCGTCGCGTCGCGGCGGACAGGGCTATAGCGAGTCCGCGCCGGACTTCCCCAGCTACTTTCTTGGCCAGGTGAACGCGTACGTCGTCCCTCTTGCGGTCGTGCTGGTCTTGCTTTCGTGCTACGCCGCTGTGCGGTTGAGGCAGCGCCGAGTAGCGACCACGGATAGAGGGGGAGACGCGTTCGTTTTCCTTTCTCTGCTCATTTCCGCCGTGCACCTGACGCTCTGTACGTTCACCACCCATCGCTTCATGCGCTACGTCGTGCCGGTGGTGCCCCTGCTTGTCGCGGCCACCGTGGCGGTCCTGTACTACGTGACGGAGTTGGGGGCGCGAGCGGCGTGGCCGAGATGGTTCCGAACAGCCCTTATGTTGGTGCTGATCAGTGGCCTGTGGAGCGGCCGCGACGGTGCCGGCCGCGCCTGGCTGCCCTGGGAACGCTGGCTCGAGCAAGCGACGGGTTGCCGCTGGAGCCGCCGCAACGGCGTGCACCTGGCGGCGTACGTCCGAGAGCTGCGCAAGCCTCCGCGCGGTCCGGTAGCGCGCGTCGTCGACTATCTCCGCACCCACGCGAACCCAGGAGCCGTGGTCGTCGCGGCGTACGGCGAAAAGCCACTCAAGTTCCACACGCGCTGTGCTGTGTTCGGGGGAGAGACCGGCAATCTGCCCCCCGGCACGGCCCACTGGATCTGGCCACGGTATATCCCGGCTCCATGGTGGGAGCTGAAGGGGGCTATGCGCTGGATCGAGGAACGGCTGGCCGAAGGGGGTTATGAGGCCGTGGAATTCCGCGGCACGGTCGATTCGATTTGGGAGAATCGTCCCGATCCCGAATGGCATGTGTTCTCGGAAAGCCAGAGGCGCGAGCTCTTTCGTGATGCCCCAACCGTCCGTTTGTATCGGAAGCGGGAAGCAACGAGCGTGCGCGCCGGTTCGCCAGGAAACCGCCTCAGGAAACCGGCCGTCGGCCACCGCCTCCCAGCTCGCCGATCCTTGCCGCGCTAGAACCGACGGTAGCCGCGAAAATACCGTGAACGGGTGCTGAATCGTCCGGCGCCGTAACCCTCGTGTCCTCCTCTACGGTCGGGCTTAGGTCGCAGCCCCAGTCGCCTCGTGTTTGCCGCCGCCAGGTTTGGCCAACGGGATTCGGAGCGACGAGTGTCAGAGAGATCTGTGCCGCCGGAAGTCGTGTCGGTTGGGAGGCCCATCTGGCGAACTATCCAGTGGCTGTTCGTGCCTCTGCTGGTGATGCCGCTCTATTTCTATGGGCTCGGCGACACGTACCTCTGGCAAGACGAAGCCCATACTGCCTTGCTCGGGCGGCACACGGTGCGGTACGGACTGCCCATGGTGGGTGAGGGGCATGAGAGTGCGTCGGCCTTAAGCGGTGACGATGCCGGAGCGGGTGGTGTGTTCCTGCACATTCCCCCCCTACAGGCTTACGCCTGCGCCGCGTCCTTCGTGATCTTCGGTGAATCGAGCTGGAGTGCGCGGTTGCCGTTCGCGCTCGCGGGTTGGCTGTGCGTCTTGCTGTTGCCCTGGGCGTGTGGCAGCGGCGTTCCACCGGGGGCCAAGCTCTGGGCGCAACTTGTGCTTGGCCTGCATGTGCCCTTTCTGCTGCACGTTCGGCAGTGCCGGTACTACGGGCTGGCCGCCTTGCTTGCGGTGCTCGCCTTGGGAGCGGGGCTCCGGATCTTTGAGGGGGGCACCCGCTCAGGGAGATCTCCAGGTCTGGTCATCTTGCTGACGCTATCGCTTGTTGGGCTTGGCCTCACGTTTGAATTTCCCTGGGCTGCCGCCATGGGTACGCTGGCCCTGGCCCTGCTGACGGTTCTGTTGCAACGAGGGCTGAGCCAACTGAAAGCGTACCGGGGCTTCGTGGCAGCGCTGGTGATCTCGTTCCTCGTGGAACTGGCCTGGGTCACTCTGGCGAGCACGGCTCCTTCCCGGCAGCGGGCACCCGGGTCGAACTTCAACCCCGATTTCCCCGATGTCCCCTGGTACTACTTCGGCTTCCTGAACGGGTACGGCGTGCCTGTGTTCTGGTCGCTCGCACTTGCGGCCGTGTGGCTTACCCTGGGGGGCTTCAGGCGGTTACTTGCACGGTCCCGCGGCGCTCAGGGCAGGACCGCTGCCACAATCGGCCTTACATGGGCAGGGTATTACGGGTTGTTCGTCCTCCTGTCGTGCGTTGCATGTACCTTTACGCGGAATGCCTTCCCCCGTTACATCGTGCCAGCTCTTCCCGGGGCAGTCTTAGCGACTGTGCTTTTGCTGCACAGGGTCGCTACCTCACTGCCTGCGGGGATGCTGCGCGTTCTGCTTATCGCTGTGCTGGTTCTGGTAACGGCCTCGGGCCAGTGGAGCTTTCGCGTGAATCGTCGGGCGCCGCTTTGGCCGTGGGAGGGGTGGATCGAGTCTCGAACCGGGGTGCCCTGGAGCCGGCGGAACGAAGTCAACCTCGTCAGCTACCTTCGCGAGCTCACCCATCCGCCCCGAGGTCCCGTGGCCGCGGTCGTCGAGTACCTTAGCGGGCATGCACGACCGGGCGATTCCATAGTGGCGGAATACAGCGAAAAGCCGCTCAAATTCCACACGCGGCTCAAAGTCTACGGGGGCGAGACCGGCGAATATCCCCCGGAGCCTCCAGAGTGGATATGGATCCGCCCGTTCCGACGACTCTGGCGGGAAGTGAAAGAGACCCGCGAGTGGATCCAGTCCCACACCGATCCGGAGGAGTACGAGGAGATCATTCTGCCCGGTGTGGTCGATTCCCAGTGGGAGAACCGCCCGCACCCGAAGTGGCATGTGTTCGAGGACAAGTACCGCATCCTCTACCCCCACAGTCGTCCGTACACGATCCTCTTGCGGAAGCGGGGCCGGGCGGTCAGGTGATGTCCTCCTGTTCGTGTTGTCCCTGGAGGAACGCTTCCGTTGCTTCTTCGATCGCCCACCGGTTCGGGTCACAATCGCGGACGCTCTTCATCTGTTCGATCGCTCGGTCCAGTGGCCAACCGCGCACCCAGTGGAGGTAGGCGACAGCAACGGAGGGGGCTCGGCCAACGCCTGCTGTGCAGTGCAGGAACACCCGGTGCCCGTGGTTAATCAGCCCCGAGAGCGCCTGCACGGCACGTGGTAGCTTGTCGGCGAGGTCGCCCGGATCGCCATCGATGATCGGACAGTGCACGAGCTCGATCCCAAGGTCGTGGTACCAGTGCTGCATGCTCATCCAATCGATG
>JALSID010000207.1 GCA_026981825.1 Planctomycetota bacterium | reverse complement strand
CTCCTTTAAGCACGGGGGCGTTGCCCTATGGTCAGTCCACCCTAGTCCCTTACGTAATCCCCCGCTTAGTGACAAGATTGACCGGACCGCGTTGTTCTCCGGAATGGGACCGCTCCGGGGGTACGTCACACTGCCCTGAGGACGCTCTGACATGCCCGCCGATGTGTTGCGAGGCGGCCGGTAGAGTTGGGTACGTTCCTTGACGCCGAGCGGCGATCGCGGCTAAAATCCGGTCTTCGCGGCTTCGCCGCGATCCAGAGTTGCCCGGTGAGGTGGACGATGAAGATTCACGAGTATCAGGCCCGCGAGATTCTCCGTTCCAGCGGCATCCCTGTGCCTGACTGGCGGTTGGCCACGTCAGGGACGGAGGCGTACGAGGCGTTTTCGGAGCTGAACGTCCCCTTGGCGGTTGTTAAGGCTCAGGTCCACGCCGGCGGCCGCGGTAAAGGGGGTGGCGTGAAGCTTGTTCGGTCCGCCGATGAGGCGAAGCAGGTTGCCGAGCAGATGCTTTCGCGGCCGTTGGTGACACCTCAGACCGGCCCAGAAGGCGTGCCGGTGCGTAAGGTCATCGTAGCGCACGCCGTGGACATTGCTCATGAGTATTACGTCGGCGTGGTGGTGGACCGTGAGGCGGGCAAACCCGTGGTGATCGCGTCCTCGGAGGGGGGCGTGGAAATCGAAGAGGTGGCCGCCACGAAGCCCGAGGCGATCTGCAAGGAGCATTTCGATGTGGACCATGGTCTGCAGCCCTTTCAAGCACGACGGTTGGCCTATCGACTGGGCTTTAGCGGCGACCAGGTCAAACAAGCGACCAGGATCCTCTCCACCCTGGCGCAATTGTTCCTGGACCACGACTGTAGCCTGGCCGAAATTAACCCCCTCGTCCTGACGCCGGAAGGACAACTGTACGCGGTAGATGCCAAGATCAACTTTGACGACAACGCCGCGTTCCGGCACAAGTCGTGGGAATCACTCCGCGACCCCGAGCAGGAGGACCCGATGGAACGGGCCGCGGCGGAGGCTGGCATCAGTTACGTTCGACTCTCCGGCAACATCGGTTGCCTGGTCAACGGTGCTGGTCTGGCCATGGCAACGATGGACATCATCAAACTGCACGGTGGGGAGCCGGCCAATTTCCTGGACGTGGGCGGCGGCGCCACCCAGGAACAGGTGAGCCAGGGGTTTCGCATCATCCTTTCGGACCCGAACGTGAAAGCTGTCCTGGTGAACATCTTCGGGGGGATCATGAAGTGTGACACCATCGCCGGTGCCATTATCGCCGCATACGAGGAGGTGGGTTTCCATGTGCCCCTGGTAGTGCGTCTGGAAGGCACGAACGTGGAGATTGCGCGAAAGATGTTGGGCGACAGCGGCCTTCCAATCATCACGGCCAGTGACATGACGGACGCCGCCCAAAAGGCGGTCGCGGCGGCTCGCGGCGAGCTTTCCTCCTGAGAACCGGTCGAGCTTGAGAAGAGAAAATGAGTATCCTGGTCAACAGCGAAACGCGTGTGATCTGTCAGGGGATTACGGGACGAGCCGGTCTGTTTCACTCACAGCAGTGCCTCGAGTACGGTACCAAGCTGGTGGCAGGCGTCACCCCCGGTCGGGGGGCCAAACCGTGCTCGATGGCCGCGTTCCCGTGTTCAACACGGTCGCCGAAGCTGTCAAAGCCACGGGGGCCGACGCAACGATGATCTTTGTGCCCCCTCCATTCGCCGCCGACGCCATCCTCGAGGCGGCGGACAGCGGCATCCGCTTGATCGTAACGATCACGGAAGGGATTCCCGTGCTTGACATGGCTCGCGTCAAACACATTCTCCAGCAATACCCCGACACGCGTTTGGTAGGACCGAATGGTCCCGGAGTGATCACTCCGGGCCAGTGCAAAATCGGCATCATGCCCGGTTACATCCACAAGCCAGGTCCGGTAGGTGTGGTGAGCCGATCGGGAACGCTCACCTACGAAGCCGTATGGCAGTTGACGAACCTTGGCCTGGGGCAGTCCACCTGCATCGGCCTTGGCGGCGACCCCATCGTCGGCACGACGTTCGTCGAGGTGATCCAGATGTTCCAGGAGGACCCGCAGACGGAAGCGATCCTGATGATCGGGGAGATCGGCGGGACCGCTGAAGAGCAGGCGGCGGAGTACATCAAGAAACACGTCACGAAGCCAGTGGCCGCTTTCATCGCCGGTCGCACTGCTCCTCCCGGGAAGCGAATGGGGCACGCCGGAGCAATCATCGCAGGCGGTAAAGGCACCGCAGAAGAGAAGATCGCCGCCCTCCGAGCCGCCGGTATCGCCGTGGCCGAAAGCCCCGCGGAGATCGGAATCACGGTAAAGCGCGCCATGGGACTGGCCTGAAGAACAGGTTCCTACCGTCCCGGTAGAAGCTCGGGCTCGGCCGGCCCCGGGCAGAACCGCACCGACCGCTGCGGTCGGACAGCGCCCGGTTGGTGGGGTGCAACTCTGGGGTTCCTGTGTGCGGCCGGGCTTCGGGTCGGCGTCTGTGCCGGCTAGGTTTGTCCGGTCGGCGCCGAACGTGTCTCGGTTTGGGCGGAATGGCTACACTTTAGTAGGGCATGCCCGCCTTGTTTCTCTGTGCGCGTTGGCCACAAGCGTGCGGGGAACAACTCGGTAGGCCGACGAGCCTTGCGTGTTTGCTCCGTGCGCGGTTAGACGGACGTTGGGCCGTTTGCGGAGTCAACGAATGAAACTCACCAGAATTGCCCTTTGCCTCGTCCTTCTCGGGGTGCTCACGTCCTGCTACGACCGTCCGCCGGAGGTAGAGCAAGCTCTCGTCCAGGCCGAGCGAGCTCGCACGCCAAAGCGCGTGCAAGGGCGGCAAGCCCGATCCGCTCCCAGAGAAGCAGAAAAAGTTGCCAAAAAGCCCCCCACGCCGCCGTCGAAAGCTGCCTCCGCACCTCAGCAGGACGTTGAGCCCCCCGAGGCCGCTTCCCCGCACCGCAGCGACCAGGAGACGAACGGCACAGCCACCGAGAACCGCACCGAGCCCCCTCAGGAAGCGACACCGGAAGCTGAAGGGGAACAGACGCAACCCGGCCAGGAAGAAGGGCCGACTCTCGTCGCCGACGCTGACGCTGACTCGACCGAGAGGGAAGACGCGCCTGAGGCTTCCGAATCCGAGGGGCCGGCCGACGAAATGTCCCCCGAACCGTCGCACAAGGTGGATTGGGCCAGTTACATCACCGTGGATGAGCTGCGCCAGGAGATCGAGTTCATGCTTAATCAGATGGCCACGAAGATTGCGACGCGTCGGGACTTTGATCGCTACTACAAGGAGCTACAGGGGGACGCATCGGTTCTCGGCGTATTGGGAATCATTCTGCAGGAGCATCCGGACGCGGGCAAGCTAAGGCGGGTGGGGGCAGCAGTCGCTGAGGCATCGATCGATCTGGCGATCGCTACAGAAGAACGCTCGGCGGCCTCTTACGCGGAGACGAAAGAGGTGCTCGATCGCGTGCGCGCAGCGCTCACCAAGGGTTCTGCCAGCGCCGACGTGGAGCCGGTCGAGTGGGAGGACGTTGCGGACCTGGTTGCCCTCATGACCCGCATGGACGTTGCCTACCGCCGGTTGCGTGGCGTGGTGAACTCGCCGACGTTCACGAAAGATGCGTACGAAGTCGCTCACGAGGCGAAGCTGCTCGCGATTCTGGCCAAGGTGTCGTCGTACTACCGCGACAATGAACCTGGCTACGTTCGGTACGCGGGCATGCTGGAGCAGGCTGCTCTGCAGGCAGCCCAGGCCAGCCTGGGCAAGAATGTCGACCAGGCGCGCAAGTCCGTGTCAGAGATTGGACGCGTCTGCAATGAGTGCCACCGGGCTTTCCGCCTGGAGCGCGCGACCGGAAACACCCTCGACTTTTAAGCGTGGGCAACGTATCGACACGGACCCGCCGGATCGTGCGCCACCTGAGGGGGACTGGACCGGCCGCAATGCTGCGATCGAACGATCAACGGGAGGCTCCGCCCCCCACCACGGCGAGCACTTTTTGCCCTGCTTCCAGGCTTCCCCCTCCAGCCTGCACCACACGGTCTCCTGGGCTGATATCCCCCCTTACCACCGCACGGGTTCCGTCGTCATAGCTGACCGTTACGTCCGCTCGCTCGACCGTCCCATCCTCACGCACGCGCCACACGTAGCTCTGACCGGCACTATCCGTCAAGATTGCACTGGACGGAATCACCATGGCCTGGTCGTAGACGTCCAGAACGATCCTCATGTAGCCGAACGTTCCCGGTGTTAGCAGGAATCCTTCACCGTTTGCTGTGGTGTTGTCCAGGTGCACTTCGCACCGCATGAGCCGCGTCTCGGGGTCAAGGGCGCGGGCGATCCGAGTGACACGGGCCTCGGTTTTCCAGCCCGGTTCCGTGCCGAAGCCGTAGAGGACCACGGTGTCGCCCACGTCCAGAACATGGGCTTCCCGGGCGGGCACATGGGCGACCACGCGAACACGATCCATGCGGGCCAGTCGGAGCACCGGGCGAGCAGCGCTGTTCGTGGACGCGGGAAGCGCGAAGTCTCCGGGGTGAACGTGTCTGGCCACCACCACAGCGGGCCACGGTGCCTTCAGCTCCGTGTAGCCTGCCATCGTTTCTGCTTGCTTCAGCAGGGCGCGCGCCACCAGCAGGCTCTTCTCGGCGGCGCGGGCCGCTGTAGCCCGGCTCGCGAGCGTGCTTTCGGCGGCCTTCAGCTCCGCTTCGGCGGTCTGGAACGCCGCCTCTGCTGCTGCCGCCTTCGCCTGGGCCGAATCCAGAGCAAACTTCGCCTCGTCCAGCTTGCGTTTCTCGATCGCCGCTTCCCCCATGGTGAGTTTGCGCCAACGTTCGAATTCGGCCTTTCGCAGAGCCACCTCGGCCCTGGCCGCTTCGACCGCGGCTTTTGCTTCCCGAACACGCGCCCGGCTCACCTCCACCTGGGCTTTCGCCTCCTCGACGAGAACCTGCGCTTTCTCCAGATCCGCCTCGGCCAACTCCACCTCCGCTTTCCTGCGGCGAAGTTCGTCGAACAACTCCGGAGCGCTGAGGCGCACCAGCGTTTGCCCCTTTTGCACAGCATCGCCGATGTCTACGGCAACCTCGGCAACATAACCGGGCACCCGTGCGTACAGGTCGGCCTCTGCAATCCCTTCCACCGACGCCGGCACCTCGACCGTCCGCTCCACCGTCTCGGTAGCCACAACCGCCACCGGCAAACGGGGCTGAGCGGTGTCGTGTTGTTCCGTTGGAGCCTTGGCCGTTGACCGGGCACACCCCCCAAGCAGCCCAATCAGGGCCAGGCAGGCCGCTCGGTAGCCGAAAGCTGAGAACGCTCTCATGGTTGCGACGATCCCGTGGCTGGTTCCCCAGACTGTCCGACTCGCCGTAAACGTGCCAGGACCGGCACGTCTCCGAGGGCATAGATACAGGGCACAACGAACTTGGGCAGGAGTGTGGCAGCGATGACGCCCCCCACGATCGCTCGAGCCATCGGCACCTCGGCCTCGCTACCCGCCATCCCAATAGCCAGCGGAAGCAACGCGAGCAAAGTCGTGAGGGAAGTCATCAGGATCGGCCGGAAGCGGACCAGCGCAGCATCAAACACCGCCTCGGCATGGGTGGCACCGTCACGAATCCGCCGTTCCGCGAAATCGAGAAGCACAATCGAATACTCCGTCACGATGCCCATCATCATGATGATCCCCATGAACGAGGAGACGTTCAATCGCGTCCCCGTCAGCCAGAGGAGGACGGCCACACCGATCAAGCCCATCGGAACCGTAGCCATCACCACCATGGGGGTGAAGAACGAACGGAACATGCTCACCATCACCAGGTAGATCAAGATGCCCGCCAGCAGCAGGCCAAGCCCGAACTGGGTGAAGGCGAGCCGCATCGTCCGCACCTCGCCAATGTATTCGATCGAGTAGCCCTTGTTCGCCCACGCGCCCCCCACTTCGTAGTACCATCCCCGTTCCGTTCGGCGTGCCGCCACGCCCAGCGTCTTGCTCGCTTCGATCCGCCGTTCGATCTCCGCGACCACACTGCCCACGTCATAATCGGGAAGCACGTTCGCATACACGTCCACGGTGCGCGTGATGTTGCGGTGCGTCACCACGGCGGGCCCCACGCTGCGACGGATCCGCGCCACGTTGCGCAGGGGAACAGGTCGCTCACTGTGCCGACCACGCACCGGTATGTCCAGGATCGTGTCCAGATCCTCGATGTCCTCCTCGCGGTACTGCACGCCGATGAAATAGTGGTTGCCGTTCCGCTCATCGATCCAGAACGCCGGCTCGAAGTTGATCGAGCTGTTCGTGGCACTGACCAGGTTCTTCATCACATCTTCGGTGCTGATCCCGAGCGTGGCCGCCGCCAACCGGTCGATTTCGACCTCAATGGTCGGGTTATCCAACCGCTGGTAGATCCGCACGTCCACCGTTCCCGGAACCGACTGCACGATCCGCTTCAGTTCCTGTCCGATCGCGTAAAGCTCCTCCAGCCTCGAGCCGGTCACCTGAAGATGAATCGGAGAAGGCTCCCCGAGATTCATTGCCGCCGTCAATAGCCCCCCCGTGTCAAAGGCAACCTCGACCCCAGGGAACCGCTTGTGGCATTCCCGACGGATCCGGTCCACGTACTCGAACACGCTCGGCCGCCCGGCTTTGTCCTTAAGCTGCACGAGCAGGAACGCGTCCATCGGCCCCGTGTTCGGTGTATACGCCGCCGGCCAGTCCATCAGCACTCCGATGTTGGAGATGAGCAACTGGAGATTCGACTGCGGCACCGCCTCCTTGCCCTGGGCGTATCCCGGGTCCGGCTCTCCGATGATCTCAACGATCGTCTTCTCGATCTCGGCAACGACCTGCTCCGTCCGTTCGATCCGCGTTCCCGCGGGTAACCGCACGAACATCGTGAACTGTCCGCTGTCGATCGGGGGGAAGAGCTCGGCGCCACACTGAGCAAGTAACCAAACGGAACCGACAACAAGAAGGACGGTCACCGCGATAACGGCCGCCTTGTAGGTCAGCGTACGTTCCAGCAGCCACGCGTAGCCGCGGATAATGGGGTCCAGCCAGTCCCCCCTGCGATCGTTGCTTTTGAGCGGGGATCGGCCGAGCAGAATCCGACACATCGTGGGCACGAAGAAGATCGCGATCAGGTAGGCGGCCAGCACGGCGAAGGTCACGGCAATGGCAAGCGGCCGGAACAGGTAGCGAGCAAGCCCGGACAGGAAAACCACCGGGTAGAACACCACGATGAACGTGAGGATCGAGACTCCGAGCGGCAGGGCGACCTCTCGTGCCCCGTCAAGAGCTGCGCCTGCCGGGTCCTTCCCCAGCGATCGGTGGCGGACAACGTTATCGATCACGACGATGGCATGATCCACCAGGATGCCAACGGCCAGAGCGATTCCCCCCAGCGTCATCGCGTTGATCGTATCGCCCGTGTAGAACAAGCCGATGAACGTGGCCAGAACCGAAAGTGGTATGGCCAGGACGACCACGGCAGTGAGCCGAAACTGGCGCAGGAACAGCCAGACCACCGCTGCGGCAAGAGCTGCGCCGAGCCCCACGGCAAGCTGAAGGCCTGCGATGCTCTCCCGCACCGTCTTCGATTGGTCCATGACCACGTTCAGTTGCAAGCCCTCCGCCTTCTCCGGCTCCAGGGTGTGGATCCGCTGGAGGATGCGATCCAACCGCCTACGGATCGCGTCCACGATGGCGATCGTGTTCGCGCCGGGCTGGCGGTAGATCGGTATGTACATGGCCGGTTTGCGGCCGTTGATCCGCACGATGTTCGTCTGGATCTGGGCAGAGTCGCGCGCTTCGCCCACATCCCGAAGACGTACGATTCGATCCCCTTCCACCTTGATGGGGATGTCATTGAGCAACTCAACTTCCGACGGGATCGCGTTGGTGAAGATCTGGTAGTCCATGTCCCCCAGTTTTGCGTTCCCCGCCGGAATCAGCACATTGTGCCGCAGCAGTGCGCGCTGGACGTCCACCAGGGAAAGACCGTGAGCGACAAGCTTTTCACGATCGAGATAGGCAAGGATCCGCCGCAAACGCCCGCCGTATACCGCCGGCGCAATCACCCCCCGAATCGACTGCAGCCGGTTGCGAAGCTCGAAATAAGCCACATCGTAGAGCTCCTTCTCCAACCTCCGCACGTCCGCCTCGCTCTGGATAGGCCGTGAGCTGGATACGCTGATCAGACAGAGCGGCAACGAGGCTGTCGGGTCGAAAGGCATCACCATGGGAGGGATCGTGCCGGGGGGCAAGTAGAACATGTCGCTCATCGCGTAGCTCGTCACCTGGCTCATGGCCGTATCCAGGGAGATATCCTCCCGGAAGAAGTCCTTCACGATGCAGACGCCGAGCATGGCTTTCGCTTCCTGATGCTCGATGCCCACCGATTGCCCGGTCCACCTCTGCAACCGGCTCATGATGTCGCGCTCCATCACGACGGGGGGCATGCCAGGGTAAAACGTCACGATCTGAACCGCCGGAGTCGTGTATACCGGCAGCAGGTCCTTCGGAATCCAGACGTAATGGAAGAGGCCCAGGACAAGAACCGCCAGTGCGACAACAAGGACAAGATGCGGGTTACGGAGGACAGATCCCATGGGTACCTACCATGCCACGGGTATACCGCCTGGAAGGACGCAGCCGCGGCCAGGCCGGAACCCATTCCCAACCTCGCGCGCGGGGCGCTCGTTGCGTCCGTGTCCGGGCATGCCATCAGGTCTCGCGGCCGCAGCCCCCGCAACAAAACTCCATGCCCACAGCCCGTCAAGTCGCCGGAGCTCTGGCCAGCAAACCGGTTGCAGCCCCGGGCGCCGTGCAAACTCACCCCGGGGTCCTTTACTGATATACCTTGCGAAGGGTGAGTACCTTGTGACCTGGTTTCGCCCCCGCGATGCCGGTCGCGCCACGATCCCCGCTACCGATCGCACCAAAACACCGCGTTAGGCCGCCGCACGCTCCCTGGGCAGCACGTACGGACCGCTCGGAATCACGATGATCCGAGCATCCGGACCGTATTCCGCCAGAGCTTCCTGGACAGCATCCTCTACGGACCGAGCCGCCTCGACGTAGCATCGCCGCAACTGCTCCGGCCCCAGGCCGGTCGATACAAACCGCACGCGCGCCTTTTTCAAAACTTTCGCCAGCTCCTCGACCTGCCACTGATCCATCCGAAAGTACTCTTTGCCAAGCACACGCTCCATGAACCGGTCAATCGTTGGGTTCTCGTCGAAAATCTTCTGAAACTCCGGACTCCCAATCCCCTCACTCAAACTGGCCGCGATGATGATCGTTCCGCCCGGCTTTACAGCCGGCAAAGCCCCCGTCAACCCCTTCACAGCCTGGTAGAACGTCGTGTCCAATGGGTAGCCGGCGGAGGTCGTGACCACAATCTCAGCCGGATCACCGAAGGGGGCCATGACAACCCTTTCCACGAAACGTACCCCCTCCAAAAAAGCCGCCTCCATGTCACCCGCGACCACGTGTGTGATCCGCCGCTCCCGGTCGATGTGGACGTTCACGATGAAATCGCAGCCGGCCATGCGGGCGATAACCGTGGCTTCTTCGTGGACCGGATTGTCCGTTAGATTCCCCTCACGAGCGTTCGGATCCTCCAGGAAATCCGGGCCATGCCATACGCGGAGCGTGTCCAGGTGCACGATGCCGGGGCAGATGACCTTCCTTCCGCCCGAATAACCGGCCATCAGATGCGGTTCGATCAGACCGGTCGTGATCTTCAAATCCGCCAGCAAGTAGCGTTTGTCGATCCAGACGGGTACACCGCGTGGCGATCGCCCCAGGTAGCTGTGCAGCTCACGCTGTTTGCCCAGGTGGTTCTCGACCCGGTAGTTCCGCACGATGTCTTCGCCGAGCATCTCGACCAGCTCCGCCCCTTCGTTGGGACGGTGCAGGCCCGTAGCGATCAAGATCAGAATCCGCTCGCGCGGTATGCCGCTTCGCTCAAGCTGCTCCAGCACCGGAGGGAGGATAATCCTGTTCGGTACCGGGCGAGTGATGTCGCAGACGAGAATGCACGCGGACTTCCTACCGCGGGCCAACTCCGCCAATGGCGCAGTGCCGATGGGTGAAGCTAGTGCTTCACGGACGGCCCCCTCAGGATCGGACAGTGGTGTGGTCGGCTGGATATCGAGGACAGCGACAACTCGGTCATCTGGAAGATCCACTTCCAGTCCCGTACGACCGTACGCCAATCGGACTTTCATCGGACCTGGTCTCCGTGAGCGCGTCCGGGAATCGTGGCCGCTTTTCATTCTAACCGCGGACCACAGGCGCTTCGGCCATTGCAAGCAGAGCTACGTCCGCGTCCCGCTCGCCGCCGCAGCGGAACTCCGGCAAGCGGCTGCCACGGCGCCGCCACGCGCCAACACCGCCGGCAGCATGGCGAGCTGCCCCGGGGCTCAGGTGAAGACTCCCGTGGGAGTGGATCGGCCAGCATCCCCCCAGGGCCAACAAGGGCTCCGTCACGCATTTGCAGCACCGAGAACCGCGCAGCCCCCCGGGCCGCGTTGCGAAGGCCACGTGTTCCCACCGCGTGCCTCCGCCGCGCGATCCCAGAAAAGCCGAAGATCGGTGCGTTCGGTCGAGCACAGGTCGCGGACCCGGAAGAAGGAGGGCGGAGCTAGCGCACCGCCCTCGGTAGGTCGGCTCACTTCAGGGGCTTGAGTTTGATATCGCGGAAGTGGATCTCCGCCCCTTCGGACTGCAGGAGTATTTTTCCCCTGCTCGGGTTCGCCTCAGTACCTTCGTTGACCAGGTGGCCGTTGATGATCAACCGCACCGTATCACCGTCGCAGATGATCTCGTACTGGTTCCACTGCCCGAGCGGCTTCTCGACGCCGTCCTTCATCCGGAAATAGTGCCTCGATATCCTGGGATCACGACGCTTCGGGTCGATCTTCAGCGTGGCTCCTCCTACCAACCAGAAGTCGCCGGCATGCCCGGACATGAGCTGGGCCTCGATGCCCTTCGGCCAGATCCGATTCGGTCCGACCACGTGCACGAAGACGCCGCTATTGCGGCCCCGGTGCACCTTCTTGCCCCACCGCCACTGCAGCTTAAGCACGTAGTTCGCGTACTCCTTCTGGGTGATCAGGTAACCGTTCACCCGCCCGTCGCAGATAATGATCCCGTCCTTCACCTGCCAGATATCCTCGGGCTTGACGTCCTTAGCCCGCGGGTCGATGAACGTGTCCCAACCGGACAGGTCTTTCCCGTTGAACAGGGAAATCCACCCCTCTTCGGCGGCCGATCGCGACACCGGCGGAGCCAGCAGACCAGCGAGGAGTACAGCGAGGACAGCCACTCCGGACAGCAGGACGGACAACGATCTTTTCATGACTACCTCCGCTTTCGCAATCGTGCTTCTGTCTTACCACCCGCTACGCAGCAGCGCACGTTCCACCCACAGAACCGACGTCACAGTTCGCGGATGAAGATGTTCTTGAACCAGAGCTTGCTACCGTGATGCTGGAGCTCGATGGGCCCCCGTTTGGGCAGTGGTTTCGAGCGATCCCAGTAGTTTTCCAGGGGAGTATTGTCCACGACCAGCTCCCCATTCAGATAGACCGTGACCCGATCGCCCCGAACGATGATCCGGAACCGGTTCCACTGGCCGGCGGGACGGTCGGCACACTTGAGTGGTTTGTTCGGGTGCTTGCGATTGTTGAACAGACCACCCGAGCCTTCAGGGTGCTGAGCCGGGTCCCAAATCTGCACCTGGGGAACCCCCCGGATGTAGATCCCACTGTCACCGCCCGGTTCGATCTTCCAGTCCACCAGCAGCTCGAAATCGCCGAAGTCTTCGATCGTCTGCAAGCTGTTGCCCTTGCCGTCGTAGAAGAGGACCCCATTGCGCACATGCCAGTGGGGCAGGATGCGGCGGTTCGCTTCACGCTGGCGTTGTTCGTAGAGACGCGGATTGGCCATGAGCTTGATCCGCTGTGGCAGTGGGATGACCCCCTGCCACCCGGATAGGTCACGTCCGTTGAAGAGGGCGCGGAAACCTGGAGGCGGGACGTTGTCCGGTCGGGTTCCCTCGTCCGCTGGAGCAAACGCGAGCAAGCAGGCCAGGCTGGCGACGCAAACGATAAGCGTTCTCATTCCTTCACTCCCGTTAGGACACCTCAGGCAGGTCTTACTTCGCGGCGGGTGTCTGCACGCCGACGGGCGGCTTCTGAGCGGTCGGCAGCTCGATGGCAAGCAGGTTGGCAATAGTGGCAGCGACCGCTCGATTATCTACTTTACCCAGTTTACCAGGTTTAACGCCGGCGCCGACAGCGTAGAAGACGCCTCGCATGTCGGGATGATGAGGGAGGTACCCGTGCGTTCCTCGTCGAGCCCCCTTCGTGATGACGGAGCCCGCCGTTGCGTTCGCCGAAAAGCTGTAACCGCGCTGCGCGGCCGCCCACAGGTCCGGCGCCCACGGACTCTCGTCGGGCGTGGGCTGTCCCAATTCGTGGAATTCCCCGGGCAAGTACACCCGCTCAACCCCCTCTGTTTGCTGGAGAAGATGTTTCACCTGCTCGCGCACCTGCCCGGTCACGGCGTTGCCGATCAGGTAGATGGCCGCAGCCCCGCCCTGAGAAACGATCACGGGGCGAATGCCCTCGGGCAGGGGGTTTTTCTTGAAGAAAACGCCAAGGTTGATCGAACGGTTCGTTTCGAAAAAGCCGTGGTCACTGGCGATCAGGAGGGTGATTCTGGCATCCGGTCCGAGCGCCTCGTGCACACCTTCCCACAGGCGGCGCAGGCAATGATCGGTGTAGGTGGCCACCCATAAATCGTCCCCCGTACCGGGGCCATACCGATGGAGTACGTGGTCCATTTCGACGTAGTGGATCACCAGCAAATTGGGCCGGTATTTGCGGAACAGGTAGATGGCCGCTTCGGTCCAGAGCCAGTCGCGTTTGGCTCCCCCCGCCGATTCACCAAGCCACGGGCCATAACGGTTGGCCGGTATTCCAGCCGCGAGCAGCCGATCGAGCAGCCCCGGGGTGCAGTACCTTTCGAACCCGTCCCGCGTGTGCATGTCGGGAACAAGCCAATCCAATGTCTTGGCACCGCGAACGGCGGGCCAGGCCAATGCTGCAGTTTTCAGCCCCGCTCGATGTGCGGCGTCGTAGATCGTCGGTACGCGGACGAGTTCATTCTTGTCGAAGATGGGATCAAGGATGAGCTGGACGGGCTTGCGGGAGCGACGATCGTACACGTTGTTGGCGAGCACTCCGTGTGCGGCCGGTGAAGCGCCCGTGACAAGCGTCGTGTGGTTCGGCCAGGTCACGGTAGGGAAACTGCAGATGAGGCCATCGCGCGCAACCGCCGCCTGATCCAGTTGGGAACGCAAAAAGGGGAGCGGTGCTCGTTCGTCCCAGAGCAAAGCATTGCTGAAACCGTCCACGGAGACGAGGATCACGTGGTCGCTCAGCCGCTTCTGGGGCACGGCCCCGTCGGGACCTTCGGCCAGAACAGGCGGCAGCGACCAACTCAGCAGAGCGAGGAAAACGGAAATCGCGGTGGAACCTCTCTCGTTCATTGCTTCTTCCCAGGGTGCACGGTCAACGGAAGCTTCCCAATCTGTCTCACACCGCGTTTTGCGGACGGCGCCAGTGCGGTTCGACTTCCGGATTCACCCATGCGCGTAACGGCTTACCCTGCAGGCCGAGGATGAGATTGTCAGCGGCGATTTCCGCCATTCCGTTCCGGGAGGCGACCGTGGCGCTGGCAATGTGCGGCGTCACGATGCAATTCGGCAGGCTGAGCAGAGGGTGATCCGGCGGAAGGGGTTCGGGATCGGTCACGTCCAGACCTGCGGCGAAGATCTGACCGGTCTTGAGGGCTTCGTATAACGCCTCGGTATCCACAATCGGACCCCGGGCGGTATTCACCAGCACGGCCGTCTTCTTCATCTTCTGGAACGCCTTACGGTCGAACATCCCGCGCGTTTGTTCGTTCAGCACGGTGTGGATGCTGATGAAGTCGCTCTCGGAAAGCAGAGTATCGAAATCGACGAGTTTCGCCCCCAGCTTCTCCTCGGCCCCCTCGTTCCTTCGAACATCGTAGTACAGGATCTTCATCCCCCAGCCGCCCCGACATCGCTGGGCCAACGCGGTGCCGATCCGGCCCATTCCAACAACCCCCAGAGTCTTGTGCCGCAGGTCCTGGCCGATCCAACCGAGGGGTTCCCAGGTCTTCCACTTGCCGTCCAGGATGTCGCGGTAACTGTCGAGCAGACGGCGCGCAGCGGCAATCAACAGGCAGAAGGCCATGTCTGCGGTGGCGTCGGTGAGCACCTCGGGCGTGTTGCCCACCGCGATGCCCCGCCGTGTGGCCGCGTTCACGTCGATGTTGTTGAATCCCACGGCGTAGTTGCTGATCACCCGCAGACGCGGTGCCGCGTCCATAAGCGCTGCGTCGATCTCTTCCGTCAGCATGCACAGCAGGCCATCACAATCGCGCACCTTCTCGAGCAATACCTCCCGCGGTGGCGGCAGCGGTCCTGGCCAGACCTCGGCATCGCAGTATTCGAGCACACGCCGCAGCCCCACCTCTGGAATCGGCCGAGTCACGAACACCTTGGGTTTCGCCATCTCCGTCCCCTTTCTCTTGCTCGCGCCGAAGCGCTGTCCTCCGGTCAAGAACCACACCGTCGGTCCGGCCATTACCGGCGGAGGCAAAGCTGGGGGTCAGGTACCCGGTCCCCGGTTCCACCTGGTCGCTCACGCCGGTCTCTGTCTAGGATAGCAAGCGAATCAAGCCACAGTCTTGGGAGCGAGTGTAACTCGCGGGGGGTGGCATGAGAAGAGCTGAGCGCGTGGCGGAACGGATCTGGCGTGCGGGCACGGATGCAGTGGATCCGGAGTCGCTCGTGGTGAAGGCCCTGCGACTGCGGGGGAACCGGCTCCGAGTAGGGCCATACCAAACAAAGCTGCTCAAGGACGGAAGAATTCTCGTCGTCGGAGCGGGCAAAGCCGGTGCTCGAATGGCAGCGGCGGTCGAGAAGCAGCTCGAGCCCCTCGTACGCCGGGGTCGCGTCGTCGGCCACGTGAACGTGCCCGCGGACCAGGTACGCCCCCTTGCTGCCATCCGATTGCATGCTGCTCGAAGTAGCGCGCAAAACGAACCCACAGAGGAGGGCGTGCGTGGAGCACTGGTCATTGAGGAACTGCTCCGATCGGCGCGCCCGAACGACGTGGGGCTCTGCCTGATCTCCGGGGGAGGCTCAGCACTCTTGCCCGCACCGGTCGACGGAGTTCGCCTGGAGGAAAAGCAGCACCTCACTCGGCTCTTGCTCCAGGCGGGAGCGACCATCAACGAGATGAATTGCGTTCGAAAGCACCTGTCCCGTTTGAAAGGAGGGGGAATGGTACGGCTCTTTCGGGGAGCGACCCTGTACAGTCTGATCCTTTCGGACGTGGTGGGTGATCCGCTGGATGTGATCGCTTCCGGACCAACAGCACCCGATCCCACCACCTTCTCAGACGCAATCGCCGTGCTCAAGCGGTATGAGCTCTGGGAGCAGGTGCCCCAGTCGATACGTCGCCACCTCGAGCGAGGGGTACGTGGGGAAGTACCTGAAACGCTCAAGAGATTGCCGCGCACGGTTCATAACGTCGTTGTGGGCAACAATCGAACGGCCCTGGACGCTGCCGCACGGGTCGCCCGGCAGCAGGGCTACCGCGTACTCGACCTCGGTTCCTTCATCCAGGGAGAGACCCGGCACGTGGCCACTGCCCTCGCAGGCGTCGTGCTCTCCGTCCGGCGCGACGGTCGACCGCTTCGACAACCGGCGTGCATCCTTTCCGGAGGGGAAACGACCGTGACATTACCCCCCGATCACGGACAGGGGGGCCGTAACCAGGAGTTCGCGGTCGCGTTCGGCGTGGCAGCAGACCTTGGCCAACTTCCCGGAGTCGTCTGTCTCAGCGGAGGCACGGACGGGGAAGACGGTCCAACGGACGCTGCCGGTGGGATGGTAAGCCAGGCGCACTTCCGTCGCGCGCAGAAGCTCGGCCTGGATCCCCGGCACTATCTGGAGCGACATGATTGCTACCGCTTCCTGGAAGCTGTCGGCGGACTGTTTAAGACAGGCCCCACCGGGACCAACGTTACCGACCTCCGCGTGATCCTTGTCGGCGTTCCGGAACGATAAGCGTCCAGGGCGGCCGATGAGCCACGGAGGAGACCCGTCTCGGCACCTCCCCACCGTCGTGCGGCTCAGGCAATCGTCCGGGCATCTGGACTACTTGATCACGACAACCTCGAAGTCCCCTGCCCGCTGTTCGATGCGCACGGTCACATCGTCCCCGTGCCGTCGGAACAGAATGCTCGCCCGCCCCTTCCCCACCGGCAAGTTGGTCACCCGAACTTCGGGCACAAACGGGGGCAAGTACGGTCGAGATATCCGGAGCTGTTTGCGGATCCCCCTGGGGCGCAGCCCCAGGCACGCTCGGAGGGTAAGGAACCCGCTGGCCGCCGCCCACGCCTGAGGTGAGCAAGCCACCGGATACAGAGTGGGGGCCTCGCCAGGCACACGGTCGAAACCACAGAACAACTCCGGCATACGGCGGAGCTCAAAGTACAGGCTGGCCTCGAAAAGCGCCTCCAGCAACCGTCCCGCTGCCACCCGATGACCGTAGCGTGCCAGCCCCAGGGCAATCAACGCGTTGTCGTGCGGCCAGATCGAACCGTTGTGGTAGGACATCGGGTTGTAGCGCGCTTCTCCACTGGCCAGCGTCCGGATCCCCCAGCCCGAGAAGAACCGCGGGCTGAGCAGTTCCTCGGCGAGTGCTCGCCCCCGCTCTTCGGAGGCAATCCCCGTGAGCAGACAGTGGCCGGCGTTGGAAGCTCGCACCCGACACGGTCGTTTGCGGCCGTCCAAAGCGATGACGTAGGTGCGCAGTTCCTGGTCCCAGAACCGCTCTTCGAACTTGTTCCGCAGGTTGGCAGCGCGTTGCTTGCACTTCTCGGCAAGCTCGCCGTCTCCGAGCTCTTGAGCCAGCCGCGCCATCCCCTGCCATGCGCCGTACGCGTACGCCTGCACCTCGCACAACGCAATCGGCCCCTCGGCAAGAGTGCCGTCTGCGTGGAACACGGCGTCCTCGGAGTCTTTCCAGCCCTGGTTCCGCAGTCCCTGGGTCGTTCTCCGCTGGTACTCCAGGAAACCGTCGCCGTCTCGATCACCGAATTGCTCCATCCAATTCATGGCCGCCAGGAGGTTAGGCCAGATGCTTCGGATGAATTCCAGGTCGCCGGTCGTCCACGCGTACTCGTACGCCAGCACCAGGAAGAGCGGAGTGGAATCAATGCTGCCGTAATAGCGCCGAAACGGAACTTCTCCGGTACGCGCCATCTCGCTGAGCCGAACCTCGTGTAGAATCTTCCCGGGTTCCGCGTCGCACGTGGGATCGAACTCGGTAGCCTGGTTTTGTGCCAGGTACTGCAACACTCCACGAGCGATCGAGGGGTCGATCCAGAGCGATTCCAGGGCGGTGATGATTCCGTCGCGGCCGAACACCGTGCTGAACCACGGGATGCCCGCGTACGGGTACGGCCCGTGCTCGGTTTCGGTAACCAGGAGCCGAAGGTCGGCCCAGGAGCGGTTGAGCCAGTCGTTGAACAGCTCGTTCGACGTGTAGATGTGCGCCGCCTGCTCACGAGCTGCGCGTGCGCTGGAGGTCAGCTTTCGCAACGCCTCCGCACAATCGGGACAGCCGGAAGGCACAGACACATGCGCCCCCCTCT
>JALSID010000206.1 GCA_026981825.1 Planctomycetota bacterium | reverse complement strand
GGGCGCCGGCGGTGCGCGCCGCTTGCCGATGGCCCGGGGGACGTCACCCAGGGCCCGGCGGCGCCTACCTCGGCTCGTGCGAAGAGCGCAGGCCATGTGCCGCGCGCGGGGAGGACGTGGGGCCGCCGGCCCTGCGTACGGCGCCGACGGGCAGTTCACCCCGCGACCGGGGGGCAGCGTCCCCCCGCTCCGGTGATCGGCCCGATCTGCCCGATCATCCGGAACCGTCCGATCGGTCGCATGAAACCTGATCCGACGGATTGGTCCGATCGGCCGGATCTGTCCGATGATTGCCGCCGGCACGGCGGGGGAAACCGAGCGCTGGTGGTGCGCCGGGGAGGCGCCTAGGACGCCGCTGGCTGTTGGCAGGGCCGAGGCGGGAGGCGCTTCCGGGACTCCTCGGCAGGGTGCCGCCGGTACGCACCGCTCGGGCAGGATGTGGCCTGGCGGTCGCAGTGGGCTAGCGCGGACGGACAGCTCAGGGCTATCGCAGCGGGAATTGGCCCCGTTCGCAGGGGGGTGGCCGACGACCAGCTTACACCCCGACAGCTTCGCGCACACCTGAGCGGCCGATGCAGGCTCGTGCTTGGCCCATTAACGCGCGATCCCCCTCGCTGCCCCCTTGAACAGCAATGCTTGCTCCCGGCACTTTGACCTGCGCTTAGGAAGCCCGGATCGCTACTACACCCTGACCACTTGCCATCAGCCCGGGAACACCAAGACTTCGGCCGGGCAACGCGGTGCCCGGCCGCGGCCTATGAAGCTGCGCGGGGGGCCGAGCCAGGACCGCATGGGCACAGGTCCCACGTGAGGCCGCACCCAACGCGTAACCCTGCCTCGGCCGCCATCCGCGCGTTCAACAAGACCATAGCCCACACACCGTCGGGTACAGTCAGCCTAGTCAACGTTGCTTTTGCGGTTCCTTGCGCCTCGCTGCGCATGCGAACAACCCGGCTAGTTCCCGGACACAGCCCCGCCCGGTGGCCCCGCGGCAACGTAGCGCAGGCGAGCCAATGCCAGGCGAGTTCGGTAAATCTCGACGTCGTTCGCGTACAACACAAAATTATACGCCCCGTGACGCGGCAAGGTGATCTCCACACCTTCTATGGTTACCACGCTCGTCTCCAGCGGATTCTTCTGCTCGATTGGATACTCCGGTCTCTGCTCCCACCTCCAGACCACGTTTCCCAGGGCATCAATGAGGTCGAGCCGCAGATGCTGCTTGCCATGCACATCGGTTAGGGATATCAGGAACTCCCCGGGAATCGTCACCGGTGCATGAGGCGAGCGGAACACCATCTGAATCCGGCGGGCGAGATATCCGCCCAGCGGATCCCTCTGCACCTTCCCGCAAAACAGAAAGCAGGTCACCACCGGCGGCGTCATCCCATCTCCTCCTAGTCGCGTGACTCAAACCCAAAACCGCGATCGCAACTCCATGCCGCCTCCACCACTTACAGTATACCAAGTTCCGCCGGTGTTGTGGGCCGCGAACGAACTGCGGACTTGGAACCCGAACGACCGTGTGCCCCAAGCCGCGGTACCCGCGATCTAGCGGTCGGGTGCGCCTGACAGCCGGCTGAGCTGCGGAGGGGGCTTTCGTGCGTCTTAGCGTCCGGCCTTCGTAGAAGCGGATCGTTGAGGGGGCCACGAGCACGCTCAGGTGCCGACGGTGGAGGTGTCGCGCTCCGTGGCCCCGCTGCGGTGGGGGTGTGCGGGACGGAGCTCGTTAAGGTTCACGCGACACTTGGACGCGACGACTCAGGGGGGCCGGAATGAACGGTCCGGCCCCCAGCCAACGGGCGTTCGCGTAGGCGAGCGAGTTGCGACACGGCCGTCGAGCGATCTCATAGCCTCGCGGCGTCGGTAGTGTTCTTCCGTCGCCCACGTCGTGTAGCTGCGGCGCTCCCCCGCGGCGCGGCTACCTGGGCACACGTGCCGGCGCTGGTTCGTCGCTTTACGCCGAGCCGCAACATGAATGCTCCGCCGGCGCTACGGCCGTCCGGCTTTTCTTTGGCCTCCGGGTGCTTTATGGCCGGCCCCGGGTTAGGGCTGCTCTCTGCCGGATCGGACCGATCGGACGGCTCGGGCCGATCAGGGTTTGAAGAAGCTCCGCGCTGGGAACCGAATACTGATTCCACGAAGGGGGGCGCCGGCAACTGCAGCTCAACCCCGCGGCGAGCTTGCGGCTCGCCGCTGAGAGTAGCCATGGTTGGCGAGGAATGCGCCTTTGCGCAGGCGGCCGGGTATGTGCGCCGGCTGGCGGGTAGTCCCTCCCCGCCGGGGCCCGGCGAGGGTACTAATGCGCCGTCGCCGGCGCGACGGCGGTCCGACGGCCGCGGTCCAGCCTGGCGGCGGGCTCGGGGGCCGCTTCAGGCCAGGCGGGCCGAAGCGGCCAATTTCCCGGCGTAGCCGGGGCCGAGCTCCGGAGCAGGTAGACGCGGCGTTCCAGACCGCTTCCGCCCGGGCCGGCCGAAGCGGAGAGGTGGCGCGGCCCCTCCCCTATTCCGCGAGGGGCGGGCTTTCTTCCCTAGTCGGGGGCCAGTTCGTCCAGCGCTTCCTCGGTCTCAGCGGTTTGGGGCGGACCCGGGGCCGCGTCGCGCTACCACTGCTCCGGCGTCGCAGCGGCGGAGCTCCGGTCCCGCCAGGCGGCGGGCTCGGGGCCGCTTCGGGCCAGGCGGCCGAAGCGACGGGCGCGCCAAAGGGGTCGTCGCCGGCGCGAGGGCGGCCGGCGCTTGCTGCGCCTGCAGCGGCTTTTTGGCGCT
>JALSID010000205.1 GCA_026981825.1 Planctomycetota bacterium | reverse complement strand
CATCCTGGTTGTGGCCGCCGTGTACGCTGTTCTCGTGTTGCTGCTGGGCAGGCCAGGCGTCTGCTTCTATCTGCTCGTGACCGTCCTCTTCAGCTACTTCGCCACTCTAGGCATCACGGACCTCGTGTTCCGCACCAAGGCAGCCTTGCTTGAACAACCGTTCCACGGCCTGGACTGGAAGGTGAGCTTCTTCCTGTTCGTCATCCTGGTGGCCGTTGGCGAGGACTACAACATCTTCCTTATGTCCCGCGTGGTGGAGGAGCAACGGAAACGGGGGCGGATCCGCGGGCTGAGCTACGCGGTTGCCCGAACAGGGGGCATCATCAGCTCCTGCGGGCTTATCATGGCCGGTACGTTCTTCTCGATGTTGACGGGAACCTTAACTGCCATCATCGAACTTGGGTTTGCCCTCGGTTTTGGTGTGTTGCTCGATACCTTTGTGGTCCGGCCCATCCTAGTACCCGCGTTCCTCTTGCTCGTGCTCAAGCTGCGTAAGGTCGAGGAGGTGCCCGGCGAGCAGCCCGAGCGTGCGGGTCAGCCGGGACCTGCCAGCCCTCCGGTCCAGCCGGTCGCTCACTAGCGATGAGCTCCATGCAAGCGTGCGTCGGCCACCGGGCTCCGGCCAGACAAGTCGTTGCCTATTTGTGCCTGGCGGTCACCCTCGTGGCTTGCGGATGTCGCGGGGGGGCCGACACGCTCACCGTTTACACGGCCCTGGATGAGGAGTTCAGCGCGCCGGTTTTCGAGGAGTTCACCAGCGAGACGGGGATTCGCGTGCGGCCCCGCTACGACGTCGAAGCGGCGAAGACGACGGGGCTGGTCCAACTGATCCTCGAAGAACATCGCCGCGGTGTGCCGCGTTGCGATGTGTTTTGGAACAACGAGATCATTGGGACCTTACGACTCCTACAGGCCGGTGCGCTCGAACCGGTTTCGATCCAGGAAGCCGCTCTGTTCCCGGAGCAGTTCCGTTCCCCCGAAGGGTACTGGTACGGCTTTGCAGCCCGCGCACGGATCCTCCTGTGCAACACCAGCCAGCTCCAACCGGATCAAATGCCACGCTCGGTCTTCGAGCTTACCGATCCCCAATGGCGGGGGCGTTTCGCCATCGCCAACCCTCTCTTCGGAACCACCAACACCCACATGACCTGTCTGTTTGCCGTGCTGGGGACCGATCGGGCGCGCGAATGGATCGAAGAGCTCTGGCAGAACGAACCACTCGTTCTGCCCGGTAACCGCCATGTTGCCGAGGCGGTTGCGTCCGGCCGGGTCCCGGTCGGACTCACCGATACGGACGACGCGTTGGGTCAGATCCGGAGGGGCGCGGCGGTGAGGATTGTCTTTCCCGATCAGGACGGGCTGGGCACCTTGCTGATCCCAAACTCAGTTGCCGTGGTGCGCGGCACGCGGAATCCGGCGGGCGCTACGGCCCTGGTCGGGTACCTGTTGTCCGCCAAAACGGAGAAACGCCTCGCCCTGGGACCGTCCGGTCAGATCCCTCTGCGACGAGACCTCCAGGACGATCCGGAAATCCGGGAGGCGTTCGCCGGAGAAGTGCTCGGAAAAGTCCGCAGCATGGAGGTGGATTTCGAGCAGGCAGCCCATCAGTGGGAGACGGTGAACCGGTTTCTGGAAGCGCTCACCCGCTAGCGCGTCGTG
This sequence comes from Planctomycetota bacterium, assembly GCA_026981825.1. GTDB lineage: Bacteria > Planctomycetota > Planctomycetia > JALXBF01 > JALXBF01 > JALSID01. The sequence goes on along the minus strand of JALSID010000205.1, from coordinate 1,111 downwards.
CAGCAGGCCAAGATGCGCGACGCCTCCGCTGCGGCCGTGACAACCGAACGAGACGAAGCGTGTCTTCGCTTCCTGCTTGCCGGCCGTCCTGGCATAGGATAAACAGCGTGCGAACCCGAGCTTACTGTACGACGCTGGCGAGGTGAGGCGATGCATATTCCGGATGGCGTACTGCCTGGAACGACCTGTGCGGCCGCCGCCGTGGTAAGCGGAGCGGCTGTGGCGTATGCGACCGTTCGCGTCCGGGAAGATCTGGGCGAGCGTTCCGCGCCACTGTTGGGTGTGCTGGCCGCGTGCGTTTTCGCCATTCAGATGCTGAACTTTCCCATCTCCATCGGCGTTTCCGGCCACCCGTTGGGGGCTATGCTCGCCGCCGCCGTCGTGGGCCCATGGGGGGGCATCGTCGTGATGACTGTTGTCTTAGTCGTGCAGGCATTGGTCTTCCAGGATGGCGGGCTTCTGGCCCTGGGGGCCAATGTGCTGAACGTCGCCGTCCTGGGTTGCCTGGTGGGTTACGCCGTGATGGACGTCGTCAGGCGGCTCCTTCGCGGCCGCGCAGCGGTCACCGCTGGCGTAGCCCTGGGCGCGTGGTGTTCGATCTTCGTGGGGGCCGTTGCCTGCTCGCTCGAGCTCGCTACCCGGCCCGACCTGCGCCTTACCCAGGTGCTCGGCCCGATGGCTGTGCTCCATGCTGTGATCGGAGTGGCCGAGGCGTTGGTGACCGGGCTTGCAATCCACTACCTGTCGGTTCTTCGCCCAGACCTGGTATATGGCACCGCGCATTCGCAGATGCGGATAGCTGTGTTCCGCGTGGTGATGGTGGGATTGGGGATCGCGGCCGTGGTGGTCACGGTGCTTGCGCCATTCGCGTCCGAGTGGCCGGATGCTTTGGAGAGCACCCTGGATCGGGTCGGCGTGCTGGGCGGCGAGGTCAAACCACTGATACCCGCGCCGATGCCCGATTACTCGGCCGGTTTGTTCGAGAACGCGCTGCTTGGAGGCGCGGTGGCAGCACTGAGCGGCGTTGTGTTGACCTTTGTCGTCGCGGCCGCCCTGGCATACAAGAGCAAGCGAGGATCGGCCCCTGCTGAAGCAACACACGAATAACCCT
>JALSID010000204.1 GCA_026981825.1 Planctomycetota bacterium | reverse complement strand
TACCGCAACGGCCGCACCCCCAACCCATGCGTGATGTGCAACCACTGGATTAAGTTTGGGCGGCTCTGGGATTTCGCCCGGACCGTGGGCGCGGATTACGTAGCAACGGGCCACTATGCGCGGATCGAGTACCACCCCGAGGACTCGGCCGAGCCGTACTGGCTTATGCGTGGCCGTGACCCTTCCAAGGATCAGTCTTACGTGCTGTTCGGCCTGAAGCGCGAGACTCTGGGCCGAACGCTGTTCCCCGTAGGTCGTTACACGAAGGCCGAGATTCGCGAGATCGCTCACAAGCTGGGGTTGCCCGTTGCGAGCAAGCCGGACAGCCAGGAGATCTGCTTCGTGCCGGACAACGATCACATGGCGTTCATTCGCCGGTACAGTCCGGGCGTAGACACGTCCGGTGAGATCGTCGACGTGGAACGTGGTGTGGTGGGCCACCACGACGGGTACGAGCAGTTCACCATCGGCCAGCGCAAGGGGCTGGGGGTGGCTCTGGGCGGACGCCGGTACGTGCTCGAGATCGACCCTGCAACCAGGCGAGTGATCATCGGCCCCCGCGAGTACTTGCTGCGGCGTCGTATGAGTGTCACGCAATTGAACTGGCTTACCGCCACCGGCAATCTGCCCGAGCGATGTGAGGTGAAGATCCGCTACAACCACACGCCTGCGGGAGCGACGCTCGAGCTCCGTTCCGACGGCGAGGTCCTGGTGGAGTTCGATGAGCCTCAGGCCGCCGTGACCCCGGGCCAGGCGGCAGTCTTCTACAGCGGCGACCGAGTGCTCGGTGGCGGGATCATCCGGGCAGCACTCGACTGAAAGCCATGGTTCGCTCGCGACCATTTGGGCGCGCCCCGGATGGCGGCCGGCGTGCTCCGAGTTACACGGACCCGGCCGGTCGGTGCCCCTGCTTGGTACGACGTCCGGCACAATTCCTCGCGGGTGCGATCGCGCGGCGATCCGACCTTCGGTGGGCGCTTGCGGGGAGCTGTCACTTCCCGGGGCCGCGATTGGCGCCTCAGCAGCGCCGTTATCATTAAACGATCGTAAGGTCCGTCGGTATCACCTGCGTCGGAGAGCCTTATGTTGCGAGGAACAGTCGCCGTTGCGCTGACCTTGTCCCTGGTTGCGGTCGGGTGCAGTAATCAGGGACCTCCGTCGGCTCAAAATGGCACCGGTTCCGCTGTCCAGCAAAAGCTCCAGTACAGGGTTGCCACACCGCGGAAACCTCCCGAGGGTGTCGAGCCCCGGTTCCAGCTCATGACCAACGGCAACTCGCCCTTCTGGGATGCCGTGCGCGTCGGCATGGTGGATGCGGGCAAGGAACTGGGGGTGAAAGTGGACCTGGTCGTCAACGATGGAACCCCTGGCGGTCAGATCACCCGTTTGCGACAGATCCGTACGTTGAACGATGTGGTCGGTGTCGGCATTTCGGTCACCCAGGCTCGTGCTCAAGGTGTGGTCGACGAGATGGTCAACCTGCAGGAAGCGGGGGTGCATGTGGTAGCCATCGACTCCGACGTCGATCGGAAGCTGTTCCGTCATGCCCGCTATGCCTTCATCGGAACCGACAACCTGAAGGCGGGCGAGGCGCTCGGAACGGCGATCCGCAACCTGCGACCGGAAGGGGGCAAGTACGTCACTTTCGTCGGGATTGCCGCAGCGCAGAACGCACGCGAACGGATCGCGGGGGTGGAAAAGGGCGTCGGGGAGAAGTTCATCGCAGCCGACCATATGGCCGACGATCTGGACCGCACTCGCGCGCGCGATAACGTGCGGAACGCGATCCGGAACCACCCGGACGTGAACGTGCTCGTGGGCATCTGGTCCTACAACGCTCCTGCCATTGTGGACGTGGTCAAAGAGGAGGGAATTCGCGACAAGGTGACGGTTGCCGTATTCGATGCCGAGCCTCTCACGATCCAGGCGATGCAGGAGGGATACGTGGATGTCATGGTGGTCCAGAACCCGTACAAGATGGGCTACATCGGAATCAAGACGTTGAAGGCCCTCTACGAGAACGACCAGGAGACACTTCGGGAGCTCTTTCCCAGGTACGGAGAACCGGACGGCGACATTTACGACACCGGGATTAAAGTGGTCGTCCCGGATGAAGGCAGTCCGCTGCGACCCGAGATGTTCGGCGAAAACGTGGAGTTCATGAAGCTCAGCGAGTTCAAGGAGTGGCTGTCTGAACACGGGCTGACAGGTTCGTAAACGTGCTCGATCGGGGGGGCAACCTGCCGTGAAAAATGACGGCGCGGCCGAACTCGCTCCAGAGGTGTTCCCGGATCGGCGGACTGGTTTGCTTTGTGGGGGTCCGGGGGGTGTGCGACAACCTATTCGGCTGGCTCAGCAGGGGTCGGAAGGGCCGAGTCTAACCCGTTGAGTGAGGATGTTCAGATTGCGACGATTCATACCACTGGGAACGAATGAGTTCGGGTTACTCGTGGCCATTGTGGTCGTTGTTACGGCGACGGCTGTTCTGGACGCGCAACACGCCTATCTCACGAACCCGGGCGTGATCGTCCGAGAAGTCCTCCGCTCGACGGCCATGCTGGGGATCTTCGCGCTCGGTAGCGCGATTGTGATCATTGCAGGGGGCATCGACCTGTCCAGCGGGTCGATGATCGCGTTTAGCGGCACGGTGTGTGCGGCAACCATGGTGTTGTTGGCGCCGGAGGCGATGCAGAACGCCTCTCCCCTGCCCCGCGGTGTGGTCTATGCCGCTGTAGCAGCAGCTCTGATTGCCGGAGTGCTCGTCGGCACGCTGCACGCCTGGCTGATCAACTCGCTCGGTATGCCCCCTTTTATCGCCACGCTCG
>JALSID010000203.1 GCA_026981825.1 Planctomycetota bacterium | reverse complement strand
CTCGGTAGCCTGGTTGGTCTCCGCAGCGCCGCCCGGGTAATCGCCGAGCGGACCACCGCGATGATGTTCGAGACGAGCATCGGCAGCACCCAGATCGACATCTTCGACCGCTATTTTCGCACCATTGCGCTGAACCAGTACATTCCCCTCGGTTGCTTCCTGCTGGTAACGCTGTTGTGCGGCTTCATGATGCGCTACACGGTCCTTGGGCGGCACATTTATGCTTTGGGGGGCAATGAGGAGGCTGCTCGGTTGTGCGGTATCCCGGTCCGCCGGTTGAAGTGGTTCGTTTACACGCTGAGCGCTGTTCTGAGTGCTATCGCGGGGGTGATCTACGTGGCCGACCAGGGAGTGGCGGCACCGGAGCAGCTCGCGCGCGGGTACGAGCTGAACGCGATTGCTGCAGCGGTCGTGGGGGGCTGCAGCCTGACCGGTGGTGTAGGACGTGTCACCGGTGTGGCCCTCGGTGTCCTCTTTCTCCGCGTCGTAATCGACGCCGTGTCGAAGTTGATTGATACCCAGGCGGACATGTACGAGGGGATGATCGTGGGCATCGTCGTGATCCTGGCGGTGGCTCTGAGCCGGCGCAAAGCGGGGACGAACGCGGTTTAAAGGAGGGTGCCATGGCCAAAGCGGCGAAGCGGGGATTGTCTGGCCTTCGGCTCGCGCTGCAGCCGTCCCTGCTGCCCAGGCGCTCTGTCTATGTCATCGCCGGTGATGATCCGTTCCTTTCCCAAGAAGCGTGGCGCATCGTACGGAGCCAAGCTGTCGGCGATGAGGACGAAGGGCTGGCGGTGAGCAGGTATGCCGGTGACACCGCCGAACTTCGCGACGTATTGGATGAGCTCAGCACGCCTACCTTCTTCGGGGGAAACCGGGTGGTGCTGGTGGACGATGCCGACAAGTTCGTCAGCACGTACCGTCAGCAGCTCGAGGGGGCGTTGGCTCGTGAGCGAAAACGCGGGGTGCTTGTGCTTCGCTGCCGCACCTGGCGCAGCGACACACGTCTGGCGGCCGTCGTCGCTCGGGTCGGCTGTACTATCGACTGTCGAGCGCCGAAATACCAGGAGGCCCGGAGCTGGCTGACGAACTGGGCGCGTCAGAAGCATGGCAAGGAGCTCTCCGCCGATGCGCGCGATCTGCTGCTTGAGTACATCGGGCTCGACCTCGGTCGCCTGGATCAGGAACTCGAGAAGCTTGCTCTTTACGTGGGCCAGCGACATGAGATCACCGCCGAAGACGTGGACCAGGTGGTTACACACGGTCGGGCGCGCACGGCGTGGGAGCTGGCGGAGGCTGCCGCAAACGGAAAGCTTAGCGCAGCGCTGGAGATCCTGGATCGCCTGCTTACCGCCGGTGAAACGCCGCTTGCGGTTTTCTACGCCGTCGCCTGGCAGTTTCGTCGGCTGGCCAGAGTGGCCCGGCTGATCCTGTCGGGCATGAGCACCAAGGAAGCGCTATCGGCAGCACGCGTGCCCCCGTTTCAAAGAGACGCTGTTGTCGGTCAGCTCCGACGGATCGGTCGGGTTCGCCTGCTTCGCATGTACGACCTCATCTTGGAGACGGATCTGGCCCTGAAGAGCACCGACATAGACCCGAGGGTAGCGCTGGAGCAGTTTATCACCGCCGTTGCGTGCGACCAGGATGAGATATCAACGGCTCGCTGGCTGCGGCCGCTTGTCCGGATGTAGCGTCGCTCCACAACCGACCCTCGCGGATCCTGGTCCCCTCTTCGGAGCGCACGATCGTATTATGCGAAGCCTCCGATTTTGACGCGAGCACGGGCTTTCGCACAAAGACCAAGCGAGGCAGAATGCCGCTGCGCTCTTTAAACTCGAGCTTGCCTTCGAAGGCGTACCTGCTTGTAAACGCCTCCGCGAGCGTGGTGCTGTTCCATTCGGCGGGGGCAGCGGAGAGTACGACGACGGGGGGCAACTCTCTCAGCAGGTTTTCGCTGGCGAAGGGGGAAGGCAGGTACCCGGGAAGTTTAAGCGCGAGGTCGCTGAACCCGGCGAAGCGGGTGCCGTGAGTCGCTCCAAGCACCGCATAGTGGGCAACCGCCCCGTCCAGGGCCTGAACGGCTTGGGCCCAGCTTTCCGCTTCTTCGTGTCGTTTCGCGAACCAGTGCAGTTCTCGGGCATCGGGCAGACGGTGGACCGCCAGAGTGAGGAGCGCCATGGTAGCGGCAGCGTACGCGAGCGGCGCCGCGGGCCTGTACCGGGCCAGCAGAAGCGTCTGGGGCACGAGCGCGATCAGAAAGTGGTTTTCGATGGCGCCCCATTTCCCGAGCGCAACGAGCGCGGACAGGGTTGCCGCAAGCGATACCAGGATTGCTCGGACCGGTGCGGACGACACGACGAGCATCGTGATCGGCAGGACAAGGACGGCAAGGGTGGTTTGCCAGTTCTCGGTGCATGTGGCCAACGCTCGCGCCAAGCTAAAACCGTGCCCGGCCGGCCACACCACGCACCAGTACCAGGCAGAGGGGAGTCCCCCAAGGGCCACGAACGAAGCGGCGAACAACAGGCAGCTTGCCGTGAACGCCAGCAGGTACAGGGCTCGCCGGTCAGGTTCGACAATCCAGCTCACCACCAGAGCGATTGGCAGCGCCGTCTGCTTGCAATACACGGCCAGAGCTGCGAACAGGCCGCCTGAGAAGACGGCCGGGCGACTGCGTCGGCTGGCCAGAACCATCGCGACAGCGAGCAAGCTGCCCATAAGCATATCGGGCCGCCCGATCGTGTAGTAGCGCGCGCTCCCCCGATAACCCAGGGCAATGAGCGCGGCGACGGCCAGAACTGTCCAGGAACCGGTCCTGCGGGCCGTTGCGTAGCAGATGCCGGCCCAGATCAAGAAGCTCAGCAGCGACACCGACCGGCCGGGAAGATAGTCGTGACGGGCTGTGAGTTGTTCTGCGGCCGCAACCGTTAAGTAAAAGCCGGGCGGATAAGGGGTCGGGAACAGCTCAGATCCGGGGGGCCTATAGAGACTGCCCCCTTCGATGATCCGCGTGCTCCGCCAGATTTCGTAGTCCTCGAAACTGTCCAGGGGGAATGGGGCCAGGAACGCTCTGGAAACGAAATACACGGTCCATGCCAGCAGGCAGAGGGCAACCAGGCGAGCTGTGAGGCGAGCGATCAGCCGTGGGTTCTGCATGGCACGGTTTGCTCAAGCGATGCGGCGCAACGAGGAGACGCCGGTTCCTGCGATCTCTTCGGCAATCTCGTAGTGGACACGCCGTCTGCGGTACCACGCGACCCCCTTCAGATCCTGAATGGGCCTGATCAGCCGGTTGAAGAAGGTGTACTTGCTCCGCTCCCTCTGGCGAGGCCGGTGGTTCACCACCACCTCGCTCACTTTGAACCCCTCGATCTGGGCGATCGCCGGAATGAAGCGGTGGACGCCATCGAAGGGGAGGAGGCTCAGGGCCACTTCTCGCTTCATCAGTTTCAGTCCGCAGCCGGAATCGTGCACGCCATCGTCCAGGTGGCGTCGCCTATACCAGTTCGCGATCCGGCTGACCAGCTTGCGCCACTGCGGGTCTTGTCGGTGCTTCCGCCAACCACAGACCAGATCCGCGTCACGCGTCGCCTGGATCATCTGGACGAGATCGCGGGGGTCATTCTGGAGGTCCGAATCGCTGGTGATGATCCATCGCCCGCGTGATGCATGGATGCCGGCCAGGAGAGCGGCCGACTGGCCGCTTCGCCGCGCCAGGCGCAGGGCGCGCAGCTCGGGATACCGACCGGCCAGGTTGCGGAGCACTTCAAAGGAGCCATCGGTAGAGGCGTCGTCCACCAGCACGATCTCGAACGGTTCGCCCACGGATTTGAGGACATCGTGCCATTCCGCCACGAAATCGGCCAGATTGGTGGCCTCATTGTAGCACGGAGCAACGAGCGAATAGTTCACCACGTCCAGCGGCAGTGGCGCTCGGACACGGTCGTTGTCGTCCCTTTCCCGCTCTTGTTTTCCCGCCGCCGGCCGCCTGCTGGCCTGCTCCTGGGGGGCGCTCCCGGTCATCGGCTGGGTGTCCAGGGAGGCGTCATTGCGTTGTGGGGGCAAGGGAGGCAACGAGACCGTTGTCTCGTGTTGGCTTCCGGGCTTCTCGCCACGCCACAGGACCAGGTTTCGTGTGTAGACGATGAAGCCCGTGAGCTGGCCGAGGGTGAAGACAGGGTCTCGCCGGAGGATCGCATAGATGAGCAACAGGATGCTTCCGCCTAAGCTCCAGTACCAGAACGCGATGGGCAGTACCGATGCCTTCCTCCGTTCCGATACCACCCATTGCCAGAGCATCCGCATGAAATAGCAGAATTGGCCGGAAAAACCGATCGTGAGTATCAGAATATGGTAAAAGTTGCTCATCGTTCCCCCTTGGCCAAGATGCACTCGCTGCTAAGTTCCGAGTTGGGGGGTAATCGCGTGGCCCTAGAAACGACAGGGCGGTCCCCCAGTTCCCTTGCCCGCTGGAGGACCGCCCGGTTGATTTTTCTACCGGCGAGCTGCCCCCTCGATCGGCATCACTCCGGTAACCCGCGCTTTCGGCCGGGAAAGATCGATCGTAATCTCCTCGGACTGGACAAACGTGCGGTTCCCTGCCTCGTCCATCACGTTGATACCGATCCGAATTTGCGGCGGAACCTGACCTAGCGGAAGTTGCCAGGTGTAGGAGCCCGTATTGGGGATCTGGGTCGCGATCGGCATCCAGTTGCCGTTGTTGCCGTAGTACAGGGACACAGGGCGGGCGCCGAGGTTGCTGTCCTCGGCGAGCCACTGGATGATGATGCTTCCCGAGGTCGGTCCTTGGCCCGGTGTGACCGACTTGATCTGCACCAGGGGCGGTGTGGTGTCGAGCTCGACCCAGACATCCGGGGTGGTCCCTGCTGTGGGGGGATCTTCGCCAAGGCCCACCCCGCTTCGAGCAACCAGCTTGAAGCCTACCACGCCGTCCCGGTTTCCAAGGATGCGACTGAGGTCGACCTCGAAGGGGGGCCGCCGGTCCACGTCCTCCCCATACAGCTTCCAGGTCCGGCCACCGTCCGTCGTCACCCACAGTTGCACCGCACCCACGCCGGAAGGGCCTACGTCCTCAACTGCATAATCGATCTTGATCGCTCGATGCCGAACGATGCTCCGGTTAGCCGGCTTGCGACTGGGTGTATCCGCGGGCGAGGCCGCAGCCGCGGTGGTCGGCTCAGCCATCCCCCTACCCATTGGAGGGCTGGTATCCGAGCTGGTCGGCGACGGGAAGGAAGGCCCGTGCCCAAGACCGGAGTGGCTCGAGGGATGATCACCGGTCGGCCCGAAAGACTCTGACGCAGGGCTCGGCATCGATGGACCGCTGTTCGGTGTATCGAATGTCGGGAACGAGGGGAAACGCGAAGGGGCGTCAGGGTCGGTCGTGCCCTGCGCCGGAGGATCAGACTTGGTGTCGCTGAATTCCATGCTTGGGCCCGTCGTGAAACTAGGGGTGGCGCGATCAGTGCTCCCTGCGCCAATCTGGGCGCGCGAGATCTCCGTGTGGGCGATTCCCAGGTTGCCAGCCTGATCCTGCACCTGGGCTCGAACGAAAACCGTGCCCGGCTCAGTCACCCGCCAGGAGACTCGACCGGCGATTCGGGGAGCTACCCCCGGAACGGGCTTCCATTGACCCTGCTCTCCCACTCGGTACTCGATCTGCAACGACCGGAAGTCCACATAGGGCTCGTCAATCTTCCACTCAATGCCAACCCGGTCTCCTGCTGCAGGCAGAGCCTGCAGGGAGATCTTGGGCTGAGTGGCGTCGATAATCACCTTCAGTTCGGGCTTGAGGTCGGTGACACGGGCGGGCACTGCTTGACCGGACTTGTCGACGGTGCGGACGGCGAACCAGTATTCGCCGTCGGAGTCGGTTCGAAACACGAAAAATCGCTCGTTCGGTTGACGCGCCGGCTCGATCGACGTGTACAGCTCCCACGGCCCTCGGTCACGGGCGACGTAGAGCTGGATTTCCTTGATCGCGGCGGCATCGTCCCCGTCTGCAACCTGGAACGGAATCTTGAACTCTCGCTGACGTGTGTGGACCAGGCGACCGCCGTCGTCGGCCCACCCCACCGCACTGCAGAACGCCAAGAGCAGAAATGCCGTTGCGAATCTCCTCATCCGTCGACTCTCCGTAGCTGCGCAACCTCCGTGCCAAACCTCGCGGCACCGACGCCACGCCGTGCCCATTCCGTGACGGTTCTATAGCGGATGGGCCCAACCCAAGCAAGGCGAAATGCCGTGCTCTCGGGTGCCTATCCGGAACCCCCACCTTCTGGCCACACATCCCGCCCGAGGGTAACTCAAATGGCCAAACCCCCGACTCCCGCCACGGTTCCGTCCAGGGGGAGCCACACCCGGGCGGTGGCCACTGGCGAGAGGGGGCAGCAACGGCACCTCACCTTCCCTCGACTTCGCGGCTGTTTCCTGGTAGGATCACGCCGCGCATCGAACCTGCTAAAGGACGACGTGGGGTCCAGGCTGCGAGGTACAAAGTCGGGATTTCCCCCTGGTTCGAAACGCGTAAGCCGTAGGAACTCCTGCCAAACCTTTTTCGCATGCCGCATGCGACGTTGCACAGGATCTCTGAGCTCCACAAACGCCGGCGCATCCCCCCGGCTGGTGCGGTCGTTGGTAGTGCTGCTCGTCTGTGTGCCGGCCGCTGGTTGCGGCATCAGCCGCGGGCATATCCGCGCTACCGCGGCGGCGCCGGCGTTTACGCTTTGGGTTGGACCGTTTGCAGTACGCACGGTCGAGCCGCTCGATGAGGACGGCCCGGAGGCGACCGCACTGCGGGAGGTGCACAAAGAGATGGTACGCACCCTGGGCAGGAGGCCGGTGCACGAGCCGATCGAGGTCTTCCTCTTCCGAGACAGGAAGCGATACGAAGCGTTTTTGGCCAGCCAGCGCGGGACTCTGCCCTATCGCCGCGCGCTGTTCGTGACCGATGGCAGCCGCCGGAAGATCTACGCCCACAGGAATAGGGGGTTGAGTCGCGACCTGAGGCATGAAGCGGCCCACGCCCTGCTCAACGCGTGGTACGGTTCGGTCCCGCTCTGGCTTGACGAAGGCCTGGCGGAATACTTCGAGACCGATCCGGAAGCGCACCACATGCAGTGCGGGCATGTGGCGGAACTCTGGGAGGCCCTTCGGACGGGCGTCTGGAGGCCGTCGCTGGAGCGGCTGGAGCGGATCGAACGGGTGACGGAGCTGAGCCGGCGCGATTATGCCGAGGCCTGGCTGTGGGTCCATCTGCTCCTGCAGTCCGACGCCATCCCGCCCGGGTTTCTCGTCTCCTACCTGGCCGCCGGCGGCAAGGAAGGGCCGCTTTCGGTCCGACTGCGACATTTCGTGGCCGAACCCGAAGAACTGGTGAGAAAGCACCTGGAGCGGCTGTACCGGAAGTGCGGGCGGCGAAAACCGGCCGGAAATCGGCTCTAAAGCGGCTACCCATAGAATTCCTATGGTTCCGCCCGTCATAGGTGACTCTGTCGGACGACTACAGGCGTAGGCAGGTCGGCGCTGTGGTGCGAGCTGGGAGCTTCCATCAACACAGTGGAGGTTACCGTGCCGGAAAGGTGAGCCCGAGCAATGAGTATTTGGTCTGTTCGCCCCAACATGAAGCAGATGGTGTTCGCGGTGTTCGCGCGGCCGCTACACCCGGAACTTTTCGATATCCGCCAGTCCTTCGAGATGCGGCGCGCGCAACACGAGTTCACCATCTGGATCACGGAGTTCGGACATGTCGTCACCTGGCAGCACGATGACCTGATCGTCAGCGAGGTGCTGACCGCCTACGGAGCACCGCTTCCCAAGACCAGGCGCCTGTTCAGCTACCGTACTACCGGGCACACGACCGAGGAAATCCGTTGCGCAGATGTCGTCCTTCAGCTCGGCGTGTCCGTCGAGCAGTTGAAGCCCGAACTGTTCCAGCGTGTGGCGGAAGAGCTCGAAGAAGACTCCCGGCGTGAAGGCCGCCTCTCGTACCGGTTCCCCTCCACCGATCGCATGCAGCCGTCGGCCTTGAGTTACGTTGTTCCTGAAGCCACGGCGTCCCGCCTGATCGTGTACACCTTCCACACGTTTCCGGAAGAGTGCGGCGTGCTGAAGACCCAGAGTGTCTACGAAGTGTTGGACGATTGAGGATGAGTACGGCTCACGAGGTGGCGGAGCGCCTGCACGGTTGCGGAGTTGTAGCGGTCGTGCGGGCGAGCGATGGTAGCCAGCTCGTTCGGGTGGCCGAGGCGTTGGCGGCCGGCGGCATCGATGCCGTGGAGGTCACCTTCACCGTGCCCAACGCGGTGGAATGCATCCAGGAGCTGGTCCGCGCACTGGGTGATCGGGTGGTTGTGGGGGCGGGAACTGTCCTGGACGCGGCTACAGCGCGCCACGCGATCCTTGCGGGCGCCCGCTTCGTCGTCTCCCCCATTCTGGATGAGGAGCTCGTCCGGCTGTGCCGCCGCTACAGCGTCTTTGTTGCTCCCGGGGCGTTTACGCCGACGGAGGTGGTGCGGGCCTGGTCGGCAGGTGCAGACGCCGTCAAGGTCTTTCCCGCCGATGTCGGCGGCCCCCGATATCTGAAGGCTCTGCGCGGCCCCCTGCCTCAGGTTCGGCTTTTTCCCACCGGCGGTGTGACGCCGCAAACGGTGGGGGACTTTCTCGCAGCCGGAGCCTGGTGCCTCGGCGCGGGCAGCGCACTTGTGTCCCCACAAGCGATAGCGTCGCGGGACTGGGGCGAGATCGAGCGACGGGCACGCGAGTTCCGCACGGCCGTCGAGGTGTTCCGGTCGGCTCGCCCGAGCACATGAGCCGGGGGACAGAGTCGATCCCTGCACGAGAGGGGGCTCTGGAAGACAGGCAGCTTCGCTTTCTGAGAGGGCTGGTCTCGCGACGCTGCCTTCAGAGGAAGCCCAAGGCGCCTTGCACGAGCGGATGCTGTCGCTAAGCGGTGAGTCTGACCTGTGTCCCCCTGTCGTGGGTGAGATGTGTTTGCGACGCGGCCCCGTAGAGTCTGTACGATCGGCCGGATCGGACCGAGCGGGTCCGCAACGGCCACGCCGGGCGCATAAGAAAAACGAGCGGCGCCGACCTCACAACAGCAGCCGCTCGTTTCAACGACCGAGGCGTTGCCTCGGAGGAAATCAGTACGAGGCCTTCCGTTCGGCCACGAGCCGACGGACGCGTTCGGCCAGCAACGTCATATCGAACGGCTTGCGGAAGATCTCGTCGAAGCCCTTGCTCTTCAGCACGTCTTCGCCACCCTCTTCCGCGCCGATCAGGGCAATCAGAATCGCGTCCTTGTGGTCGGGATGCTGGCGAATGTTCTGAGCGATTTGGAGGGCGTCGTTCCGGCCGATCTTCGTGTCGATGATGATACAGTCCGGGTGGAAACCCTCCGCGTGCACGCCAGCTTCGAAAACGCTGGTCGCGATTTGAAACTGGAAGCCATCGTCCTCAGGCAGCCGTTGCTTGAGCGTGGCCGCCAGGGTGTTGTCCACACCCACAAGAAGGATCTTGCTGACGACCTCGTCTTCCAGTTCGCCCAGCGGCATGCCGTGCTCTTTGAGAAACTGGATCAGGCTCTCCCGTGGGATCCGCCTGTCCTGGGAACCGGGGATCCGGTACCCCTTCAAACGACCAGAGTCGAACCACTTGCTCACGGTGCGGGGCGCGACCTTACAGATCTTCGCCACCTGCCCCGTGGTGAACACTTTTCGCATCGCAAGGACTCCAGTTTTTTTCTTAGGCATGGCTGGATCGACCCCTGGAAGTTCCGTGGTTACCGATCAACATCACGACCCATGGCGTGCGGGGTGGCTCCGGCAGGGCAAAGGTTGCAACCGTTCCTCTCAGGCGGGAAGTCCGGCAGTGCAAGGTTGTACCGCTTAAAGCGGTTGAGCCGTTGAAGGTATCGGCTAGGGGGTGTGGATCGCGTGAGCGGACGCCAATCGAACCGATCGATCACGCCCGCATTTCTGGTACAGACCTTCATGGAGGCGACTAACCGACACCTGAGCAACAACTGGCTCCAATCCTTTCTTCGCTATCCCGGATGTGATCCCTTTAGCCAACATTGCGCCTGAACTGCGCCGGCCGGACTCTCCCGGAGCAGCCCGCCTTTACCGGCCTCGATTGGATCGCTACAGTCGCGCCAGCCGCAGAAACGGCTAAATCCATCATCTTCCGCGTGTCGATACCGTCGATGAACGCTGCACATCGGGGAGCAGAACCGTTGAGCCTGGCTCGTGTCATCGCTTGCTTTGTGATCTTCGCCTGCGGCTGTTTGCCCGCGACCCGGGTGCCGATCGCTCGGGTGGAGGACCCAGTGGTCGTGCCGGGCTTGCATCAAAGCGACGAGAACCAGACCGAGCCGAAGCTTGTTGAGCTCCGCGTCCCCGAGCTGGAGCCACCGCGGACCCCCTCCCGACCCGAGGCCCCCCACCTCGAACAGCTTACCCTCGAAGACGCCGTTCGCCACGCGCTTTTGAATAGCACCGTCGTGCGCGCCACCTTGGGGGTACGGCCGGGCTCCACCGGGTCGACCCGCTACGACCAGGCCATCGCCGAAACCAACGTGCAGACGGCCGAAGCCGTCTTCGACCCTCAGTTCTTCGTCAACATGTTCTGGACTCGCACCGACGAGCCCACCGGCGTGACCTTCGGCCCCGGGATCCCGGTACCGAACGAACGTGACCAGGCAACGTTCACGAGCAGCCTTACCAAACGCCTGGTGACAGGCGGAACGGTGAACGTCCAGTACATCACTAGCTACCTCTTCTTCCCAAGGGGGGCATTCTTCGGCGGCCTCAACCCGCAGTACCGTACCAGCGTGGAGTTCTCCCTGACGCAGCCTCTGTTGCGCAACGGCGGCGTCGACTTCAACCGAGCCCCCATCATCGTCGCTCGCCTCCAATCCGACCAGTCCTACTGGCAATGGAAGCAGAACCTCCTGGCGCTGGTCCGCAGCGTCGAAACTGCCTACTGGAACCTCTACGCCGCGCACGTTGCGCTGCGAGCCATCGAGCGTGTCATCCCCCTTGCGGCAGAAGTCGTTCGCGTCGAAGAGGCACGGCTCGAGACCGGCCAGGCAATCCCCGCCGACGTCGCCCAGGCGGAAACCACGCTCGCGCAACTCCGCCAGCAGCGCGAACGCGCCCTTGCAACGGTTCTGCAACGCGAAGCAGAACTGCGCAACCTGCTGGGCCTTCCGCCTAACGATGACCGGAGAATCGTCCCCGCAGATAGGCCCCCTCAGGCTCCGGTGGAGCTGGATTGGCAGGCGGCCGTCGCTGCCGCCGTTGAACACCGCCCCGACATCGCGCGACAGCGACTGGCCGTGCGCATCGCCGAGCTCCAGATGACCATCGCTCAAAACGCGCTCGAACCGCAGCTCGACCTGCGCGCCCTTTGGCGTATCAACGGGCTCGGCCAAAAGCTCGACGACGCCATCGACCTGCTCACCGACAACGATTTCCACGATTGGGAGCTCGGGTTCACGTTCAGCTTCCCGGTCGGGTTCCGAGAAGCTAGCGCACGCTGGAGACAGGCCAGGCTCGGTTACAGCCGCCAGGTAGCCCTGCTGAACGAAAGCGTCCACCAGGCGGTGCACGAGGTGGCGGACCTGGTGCGAGAAGCAGAAACGCTCTATGCCGAGTACCTCGCTGCACGCAGCCGCCAGGAAGCCGCCGCTCGCTGGGTCGACGGCGCACGCGCTCGGTTCGAAAACCCGGTCGCCCAGGTGCCCGGCCAGCAAAGCGCCTACCTGATCGCCCTACAGGTCTACCTGCAGGCGCTGCAGTCCTGGGCAAACGCGACATCCGAGGCGGCCAGACTGCTCGCCCAGTACCACATCACCCTCGCCAGACTCGAGGAAGCAAAAGGCACCCTGCTGGAGCTGTACAACATCAGAACCGCCGAAGAACCGGACCTGAGTCTTTAACCTATCCGTGGCCTCGGTGCAGGTGGCATATCGCAGCCGTAAATCTGCCGGCCTGAGCAGCGACTGAAGTGCATCGGCGCCACCCGGGGCAGATGCCACAAGGACATCCCGGTGGTGCTTTTCCGTGCACCGGTACGACGCTCCGGGCACGCGCCTGGAACGTACCTTGGTAACGGGCGCCAGCATTCTGTTCCCCAGATTCGGGGCCGGTTGCCGCGAGCCGTACGGTCGTCGCCCGGGAGTGTGCTCGGGGAGTGGCCTAGAATTGAGCGCCATGCAGGACCTGGCAGATCGCCTGGAACAACTCAGAGCCCGTGCGCGCCAGTTGCCCGACCGCCCCGGGGTGTACCTTCTGAAAGACGACCGCGGGCGAGTCCTGTACGTGGGCAAGGCTGCCAGCCTGAGAAACCGAGTACCCACCTACTTCACCCAGCAGGCACTCGAGGACCGACGAACGTGCGATCTGGTTCCGCGCGTCGCAGACTTGGACTACCTGGAGTGTGAAAGCGAGGTCGATGCGTTGCTGACGGAGGCGCGGCTGATCAAGGACCTTCAGCCTCCATTCAACGACCGCCTGAAAGACGACAAATCTTTCCCGTATTTGCAGATCCACATCCGAGAGGAGTTTCCCAGGGTCGAGTTCACGCGTGAGCCGCTCACGAAGGGGGTAAAGCTCTACGGACCGTTTGCCTCTGCCAAGGCGCTCCGTGGTGCCATCCAGGTATTGCAGCGGATCTTCAAGTTCCGCACGTGCTCGCTGGACATCCACGAGGATGACCCGCGTTGGAAATGGTTCCGGCCCTGCCTGCTGTACGACATCGGCCAGTGTTCAGCCCCCTGCAACCTGCGGATCAGCAAGGAGGAATACCGCAAGGACATCCAGCGGCTCCGCCTTTTTCTGGAGGGGAAACGTGAACGTCTTCTGCAGGAGATGGAACGGGACATGAAGGAAGCGGCGCGAGAGCTCCGCTTCGAGGACGCTGCGCGGATTCGTGACGAGATCCAGGCGTTGAAGTCGCTGCACCTCCGCGGGGAACTGGAAAAGCACGTGCAGCCCGAGGTCTTTTATATCGATCCGGCGAAGGGGCTGGCCGGACTCCGGAAGGTGCTAAAGCTGAAAGAGACGCCGCGAACCATCGAGGGGATCGATATCGCACACCTTAGCGGAACGGACGTGGTGGGATCGCTTGTTCAGTTCATCGACGGGGTTCCTTTCAAGCCCGGCTACCGGCGGTACCGGATCAAGACCGTTCAGGGGATCGATGACTACGCGGCGATCCGCGAGGTGGCAGCGCGGCGGTTCCGTCGGCTGAAAGCCGAGGAACTTCCCGTGCCGGACATTTTCCTTGTTGATGGGGGCAAGGGGCAGCTCAACGCTGCACTGGAGGGGATCCGCTCTGTGGGGGCCGAGCCCAAGGTGGTGATTTCGCTGGCCAAGGAGGAGGAGCTGGTCTACGTTCCCGACCGCAAGGAGCCCCTTCGGCTCAGCCGCCACTCGTTTGCCCTCCGGCTGTTGCAGCAAGTCCGCGACGAAGCCCACCGCTTCGCCCAGCACTACCACCACCTTCTCCGCCGCAAACGCTACACGGGCTGAGACGATCTGCCCCCTACGGCGACCCCCACCTTCCGCCACCGCGGCTTTGGAGTGCGGCACTCCCCTGCCGCTTTCTTTCAAACCCCGACGGAGCTGCAGAAGCGCCGGCGAGCGTCAACCCCGTCGAAGAACGCAAAAAGCCGCCCATCGACCGGTCCGGCGGGGCTCGCCGCTGATTCCTCGGCCGCTTCGGGCCGCCCGGCCCGAAGGCGCCTGGAGCCCGCCGCCCGGGGGGACGGGGGGCGTCGGACCGCCGTCGCGCCGGCGACGGCGCAGTGGTACCCCCGCCGCGCCGCGGCGGGGAGGACGGCTCGGGGGCGCGCGCCCGGACCCAGCCGCGTGCGGAGGCGCGCGTTCCTCGTCAGCCGGGGCTACTCGGCGCGGCGAGCCGCAGGCTTGCCGAGGCCGCGGCGACTCCCGCAGCCGCGGCCGCTCCCAAAGGCAAGCAATGCGGCTCCCGCCCGGGCGCTCGGGGCCGCTTCGACCCGGGCGGGCCGAAGCGGCGAGAGAGGGCGCGCCCCTATTGTGGTTCCCGCGACGGGCGGGCTTTTCTCTCGCTCGACGGGGGCCATTTCTGCCAGCGCTTCCCTGGCCGCAGCGGGTTTGGGGCGGACCCGTGGCCGGGTCGCGCTACCACTGCGCCGTCGCCGGCGCGACGGCGGTGCGGCGCTCCCCGGTTCCCGCCGGGCGGCGGGCTCGGGGCCGCTTCGGCCGCGGGCGGGCCGAAGCGGGGAGGGAGAGCGCGCCCGCTCCCCGATCCCGCGACGGGCGGCCTTTTCTTCGGTCGGCGGGGGCCATTAGCGCCGGCGCTTCCTTGGCGTCGGCGCTTTGGGGCGGACCCGTGGCCGGCTCGCGCTACCAATGCGCCGTCGCCGGCGCGACGGCGGTCCGGCGCTCCCCGGTCCCGCCGGGCGGCGGGCTCGGGGCCGCTTCGACCCGGGCGGGCCGAAGCGGCGAGAGAGGGCGCGCCCCTATTGTGGTTCCCGCGACGGGCGGGCTTTTCTCTCGCTCGACGGGGGCCATTTCTGCCAGCGCTTCCCTGGCCGCAGCGGGTTTGGGGCGGACCCGTGGCCGGGTCGCGCTACCACTGCGCCGTCGCCGGCGCGACGGCGGTCCGGCGCTCCCCGGTCCCGCCGGGCGGCGGGCTCGGGGCGGCTTCGGCCGCGGCCGAAGCAGCAGGAGAGAGCGCGCCCCATGGCCGATTTCGCGACGGGCGCTCTTTCCTTTGGTGGGGGATGATTTTTGCCAGCGCCTCCAGCGTTGCCGCGGTCCCGACAAAGGGGGGACGCACAAGACCAGCGCCGGATCGCCAAAGCAGGCCGCGGGAGAAAAGGAGGACAGAGCGCGCCGGGGACAACTCAGCAGCCGGCGCCTGGATGGACCCGCGGGGGCGGGAGGGTCGGACCGCCGTCGCGCCGGCGACGGCGCAGTGGTACCCCCGCCGCGCCGCGGCGGGGAGGACGGCTCGGGGGCGCGCGCCCGGACCCAGCCGCGTGCGGAGGCGCGCGTTCCTCGTCAGCCGGGG
>JALSID010000202.1 GCA_026981825.1 Planctomycetota bacterium | reverse complement strand
GATCGCCGGGCGAGGTACGCAGCGAAGATTGATCCAGTAGAGGGGATGGGACCATCTCGCAGGGGGGACATTGGGCAGCACTAGGAGACGGTCTTCGACACCTGTGCGTTCGAGGTCGTGCACTCGTCACCAGCAAGCTGGACCACCAGAGTCCCACCGAACCGCCGGGCACGGAGGGATCCGGGCAGATCGAACGATCCTTCCTGTGCGAACACGAGAGACTCCAGCCGCACCCATTCTTCCAGTCCCATTTGCTGTTGCGGCCAGTTGTTTTCCGCCCAGAGCTGACGGAACAGCTCCCGTACCAGCATTCCTGGAGCCCGCTGCAGTGCGGGGGCACTCAGGATCACTTTCTTTCCGTCGTTGTACAGGACTGCGCGCTGGCCAAGTTCTGCTGTAAGAGGGTCGAGAACCGCCATCACCTCAGCGGCCGCGCTGCTCAGCCGGCAGATCGCCTCCTCGACGCGAGGGTTGATTTCGTGAAGGAGGGGGAGAACTTCGTGACGAATCCTGTTTCTGGTGAAGGCCGGATCTTCGTTCATGCTGTCGATGCGGTAGCCCTGACCGATGGAATCGAGCCAGCTTATGATTGCACCACGTCTTAGCCGGAGGGCAGGGCGGATCAGATCGAGGTCGGTTGCCAGGCTTCGGCGGACTGGAATGCCCGTGAGCCCGGCGATCCCCGTACCGCGAATGATCCGCAACAGGACCGTCTCCGCCTGGTCGTCGGCCGTATGCCCGGTTGCCAGGAACCTCGCGGCGCATTCTCGCGCCATCTCGGTAAGAGCGGCATAGCGGCTGTCCCGCGCCCATTCCTCCACCGTTTTGCGCCGCTGGGTGAGTTGGCGATCAGAGGGGGCCAGTTTGCGGTACAGGAACGGGAGCCCAAGCTGGTAGGCCAGGTCGCGGACGAAATCCTCGTCTTCCTGTGCAGCCCCTGGACGAAGGCCATGGTTGACGTGCCCCAAGAAAAGATCTAGCGCGAAATCGCTGCGTAGATCGAACAGGATGCGACAAAGGCCGACGCTGTCAGGTCCGCCTGATACAGCCACGAGCAAACGGCTGTTCCTTACCCCCAGTGCGGTGAGCTCTTCCGCGACAGTGTCATGTAGCTGTGTCTGGTGCATCGATCACTTGTGCCGTTGGCCAGAACCTGGTCGGCAGGTGGTTCTTTGCATTCTACTGAGGGAGTGGACGGATGAGGCCACGAACGGCCGACGGGAGCGCTGCATAAGAAAAAAGGTTTCACGTGGGGAGGACCCACGTGAAACCTCGACTCGGTGGAGGATGCCAGCGCGATGCGAGATGATTCGATGCCCAAGCTTTTCCTGCTCTGCGGCAAGGCACCGCAGGCAGGGCCGCATTCACTGGCGAGTCGATTGCTCGACCTCCACACAAAACTAGGTCACGAATGACCAACGGTCAAAGAAGACACACCGGATCTCACGATAGCACGTGCGAGAGCCCCGCGCTTGCGGCCTGGGCTGGTGAGCTGTTTGCATGTCCGAATTGCGTGCAACGCCTTGAGGTCCGCACGCCGACGACCTCGCAACCCAGCGGATTCTACTGCAAGTCTTGCGGGGCGACGTACCCCGTGCAGCGGGGCATCCTTGCGTTCGAGACGGGCGAGGAATACGCGGCGAGCTTTGGGCGGCAGTGGACGCGGTACGAAGTCATTCGTCCGGAGGAAGACCTGGAGGTGTTCAAAACGAAGACGGGGGTTGATCCGGAGGAGCTGGGGGGGTTAACGGTCCTGGATGCCGGGTGCGGCAGCGGTCGCTACAGCCGCGTGGTCGCCGAGCACGGCGCCAGGGTAGTGGGGGTGGATAAGAGTCGGGCGGTCGAAAAGGCTGCGGCTGTTTGCCGCGCGTACCCGGACGTGGTTTTTGCCCGTGCCGATCTCCTTGCCCTGCCTTTTCTCGATGCCACGTTCGACTTCGTTTTTTCCATCGGGGTGATCCACCACACCTCAGCCCCTCGTCTGGCCTTCGGCCAGTTGGCTCGAGTCGTGAAACCAGGGGGACGGCTGGCAGTCTGGGTTTATCGTCGCAACACCTGGATGCAGGAGCGGATCAATCAGGCGCTACGCGGGGTAACCGTACGGATGGATCCTCAGCAGCTCGAACAGCTTTGTTGGGCGCTTGCGGTAGTGGGGGGCATTCCCGTGGTACGGAGAACGCTGAACAAGCTGGTGAACTTTTCCAGCCATCCCGACTTCGAACTTCGTGTCTGTGACAACTTCGATTGGTACGCCTGCCGCTACCAGTTCCATTACACCGAAGAGGACCTGCTCGGCTGGTTTCGCGAGGAGGGTTTCTCCGAGCTCCGCCTGCTCAAACCTCAGAAATCCGGTCCCTTCTACGACTGGGCCTATCGTCACAACCTGTTGATCGGTAGTGGGGTGAACGTGATCGGCAGGAAGGACTAATCTCGGCGGGCGTTGCTGACCTCGCCGATCCCACCGTCCGATCCCCGCTCAGTGTGGATCGCACCGGTTATTCGGATTTTGCCGAAGAATTCGCTTTTGCCTGCCGATAACGGCAAGGGAACGAGCATGGGTGCGCCTGATGGAGAGGGACGCCATGGAGTTGTTGCCGTCGCAAGGGAACCTGCTCCGAGCCCTACTGGATGTCGCATACGAGCGGCATGCCATCCTGGCGAGCAACCTTGCGAACGTGAACACACCTGGATTTCGCAGGCAGGACATCGACTTCCAGAAGTCGCTCCAGGCTGCTCTCCAGGTAGGCCCCGGCAAGGAACGTTTCCGCCCTGTGGTCGTGGATGCTCCCACGACCGTTAAACGCGACGGTAACACGGTCAGTCCGGATCTGGAGATCGCGCGGTTGCAGCAGAACGCTCTGCTGTACCAGGTCGCAGCAGAGGTGCTGAGCCGCAAGTTCACCATGATGCGGCGAGCGTTGACATCGGCTGCGTAGTGGCACGTTGGGGGTGCGGCATGTTGGAATCGTTGTTTCGTCCGGCTGAGGTGAGTGCCTCCGCGATGGCGGCGGAGAGCGCCCGAGTCGAAATCATCGCGGCCAACATCGCGAACGCCTACACGACCCGCACCGAAACCGGCTTGCCCTACCGCCGCAAGGATGTCGTTTTCGAAACGCTCCTGCTGGATGATGGCGCACCGCCCTATGCTCCTGGCGTTGTTGTGAGCGAGATCGTGGAGGATTCTACACCCTTTCAACGGGTCTACGACCCTGGCCATCCCGATGCAGACGCCGACGGCTACGTGCTGTTGCCGAACATCAGTATCCCCCTGGAAATGACGAACTTGCTAACAGCGAGTCGCGCGTACGAGGCGAACGCCCGCGTACTGCGCACATTTCGCCAGATGGTAGAGCAAGCACTTCAGATCGCGCGAGGTTAAGGCCATGACGGTTCGACCGGTAGGTGCTGAGCATGTTGCGCAGGTCGCTGCTCGCAGCGGAGCAGATGCAGTTAAGGAGGGTGGGTTCGAGCGGCTCGTCCGCCGGTTTCTGGCGGAGGCACGAGCGGCCGAGGCTGCGGCCGACAGGGCAGTTGCCGGCCTGGCCACGGGGGAAGCTAGCAGCGTGCACGGGGTGATGCTGGCGGTGGCTCAGGCCGAGCTGGCAGTCCGGCTGGTTATGGAAGTTCGCGACCGCCTGATCCAGACCTACACCGAGCTGCAACGGATCCAGGTCTGACGAGTCTGTGGGTGCCGTCTCTTCTGCGGTTTGCGGTTGGCAAGGGGTAAGGTGCGGTGCAACAGTTGGTGGAACAGGTTATCACTGCCTGGAGATCTTTGTCACGGTGGGGGCAAGTTCTCTTGGTTGCGGCGGCCGTCTTGGGGCTTGTCGTCACAGGCCTTGTGTTCTATTGGGCGGCGCAACCGGAATACCGCTTGCTCTTCGGCGGGCTGTCTCCGGAAGATGCAGCCACCGTCACGTCCGCGCTCGATCGCCAGGGGGTACCCTACAAGCTGAGTAGCGATGGAACCAGCGTGTACGTGCCCGCCGACCAGGTCACCCGTCTCCGCGTTTCCCTCGCTGCTGAGGGGGTGGGCGGCGGATCTGGCAAGGGGTTCGAGCTGTTCGATGAAGCGCCTTTCGGGCTTACCCCCTTTCTGGAACAGGTCAACTACCTGCGTGCCCTTCAGGCTGAGCTGGCCAGGACGATAACCGAGCTGGATCCGGTGGTGGCCGCGCGGGTGCACATCTCTCGGGGGGAATCTTCCCCATTTGCCCGCGAGCAGAAGCCTCCCACGGCAAGTGTCGTTGTCAAGCTTCGCCCAGGGATGTCGTTAGCTCCCTCAACCGTTCGGGGAATCGTTGCCCTTGTAGCCGGTAGCGTGGAGGGGCTGGAGCCGACGGGGGTGTCGGTGATCGATTCCTCGGGTCGGGTTCTGTTCGGAGGCCAGGATGCCGAAAGCCTGGTGCCCACGACGATCCTCGATTACAAGAAGAGCCTGGAAGAGTACCTCTCCAAGAAGGCTGAGGAGATGCTTAGCCACCTGCTCGGCCCGGGCCGAGCGGTAGTGCGCGTAAGTGCTGAGCTGGATTTGACCGAACAGGAGGAGGTGCGTGAGACTTACGATCCGGAAGGAAAGGTGGTGCGCACCCAGAGCATCACGACCAAAAAGGAGACGGGGGAATCCAAGAACGCTCGTGGCATTCCAGGAGTGGCTTCCAACGTTCCTGGGGTTTCCGGCGGAGCGGCCGGGAACCAGGGGAGGGGGCAGACATCGCAGGAGGAGACGATCACGAATGAGTACGAGGTGAGCCGGACCACGACAACGGTTCGCGACCATGTCGGCGAGATCAAGCGGTTGACGGTTGCCGTTCTGGTCGATCTACCCGACCAGGCGGACCAGGGCGGCGCCGGTTCGGCTTCAAGCGGTACCTCGACAGGGATCACGATCAAAGACGTCGAAGAGGTGGTGAAGAATGCGGTTGGCTTCGATGAGTCGCGCGATTCGATTACGGTGACGGCGACGAACCTCGCTTCTGCTCGGATGCAAGAGCAGCTTGCCAGGGAACTGGAAGCGGCACAAGCATGGCAGTGGTACATGTCTTTGGTGCGGTACGGGGCACTTGCCCTCGCCTGCCTAGCCGCCCTGGTGGCCGCCTGGGCGATCGGCCGGCGGGTTCCGGGCGGATCGAAGCCGGCCGAGGAGAACGTCGCGGGGGGTACTACCGAAGAGCCGGAAGGGGGCGCGGAGCAGGTCACAGTAGCGGACCTTTCGGAGCGAGTGCGGCGTGATCCGGAGGCGGTGGCACGTGTGATCGAACAATGGCTGCAGGAGGAGGCAGCGTGAGCTTGAAAGGCCGGGAAAAAGTCACGCTCCTTCTCGCGTCCCTTCCCCAGGAAGTGCGCGAGCAGATCCTGGAGCGCCTGGGCGACATTGGGGAAGAGCTGCGGCGGCGGTTGCAGAGCGTTGATCACATGCTCACGCGCCCCGAATTGCTCCGCCGAGTTGTCCGCGAGCTCGAACAGGCACTGACCGAGAAGGTGCATCCTCCTCAGCCTCCCTTATCCATGGCCCTTCGGGCCAGGCAGGCGTATGCCCTCCAAAGTCCAGCGATCACAGATACTCCCATCGATGCTGGGTACACCACTTCGGGCGATCCGAACGCTTCCCTGCTGGATCGGCTCCGCTCTCTGCCTGCGAGTGCCCTGGCCCGGGTGCTGGGAACGGAACAGCCTGCAATCGTTGCGATCGTGCTGCACGCGCTTGGCCCAGCGGTTGCTGCAAAAGTGTTGCCTCACCTACCCGCCCAGCTGTCCAGCTCCGTATCGAGCCGTTTGATGACCCTCAGGCCACCGGCGCGTCGGATTGTGGAACAGATCCTGAGGGGGTTGATCGCCAAGCTTGACGGCACGCACGCCGTATCGAGCACTCCTGATGGGGAGCGGCTTCGCTGGCTGGCGGAGACGATCCGTCAGCTCCCTTCGTCCGAACGAACCCGATTGCTTGAGCAGCTCGAACGGCAAGCTCCCGGTTCCGCCCAGGCCCTCCGTCGCCTTGTCTACCAGCTTGACGATCTCGTCGCCCTACCCGACCGGCTTGCTCAACGGGTGATCCGCAAGCTTGATGCGCGTTTGCTGGCGGCCGCGACCTGCGACGCCTCGCTGCCCGTACGGAACAAGGTGTTGCGCCTGGTGCCGGAGCGAGTGGCGCAACTGCTGAAGGACCTGTGGAGTTCCGAGGAGCTTACGGAGGAGGAAAAGGCGAAGGCACGCGATGCTCTGATTTTGCGTCTGGAGGAGCTTGAGCGGCAGGGTGAGGCGTTGCCGATAGGTATCGCAGCATGAGTGGACCACCAATGCGGGAACGCGACGCGAACGGTGAGCCCCCCGCTGTAGCCCTGATGATCGAGGTCCCGTTTGCCCCCGTAGCGGTCTCCGTGGAGTGGCACGGGCCGGCATCGGTTTTGGATCGTGTTCGGGGTCAGGTGGAGGCGGCGGTCCGCGCAGAGTATGAACCTCGTTTCAACGAGTACAAGCAGGCTGTGCTGGCCGAAATCGAACGGCTTCGCCGGGTGGTCCGCGGCTTCACAGCGGCGATCCACGAGCTCCGCAAGGAAGCGGGGCACACATTCGAGCAGTCGTTGCAACATGCTCTGCGGCTCGCCGTAGGGCTTGCCGAGAAGCTAGTTGGTGACACGTACCGGAACGACCCGAAGTTGCTCGCGGCCTTGGCCCGCCGCGTTGCGACGGAACTGGCAGAACAGACCGACTCCCCGGTGGTGGTAAAGCTCCATCCCGAAACGTTGGCGATCCTCGAATCGGAGGGAGGAGCCGAGGTCATGACCGAACTCGTCGACGCTGGCACAGCTTTTGCGCCCGATCCCCAGGTGCCGCCGGGGGCCATCATGGCCGAGGCCGGAGGGATCGCCGGCTGGTGGTATCCGGAACAGGAACTGGCTTGGCTCACCGAAGCGTTGTGGGCACGGTTACGCCACACGAGCGACCAGGCCGATGAGCAGATCGATCCAGCCTCTTGAGCAACTGATTCGCGAGTGGCCAGCGTTTCGTGCTGCCGGCCGAGTGGTTGCCGTGCGGGGCGCTCTGGTTGAAACCAGTCTGCCCGCCTCACCAGGTACGGTGTGCGTGGTCCGCACATCGACGGGCTGGGAAACAGGGGAAATCATCGGATTCAAAGAGCGGACCGGTTACTTGCTTACCTACGCGGAAAAACCGGACATTGCGTTAGGCAATCCGGTCGTGGATACGGGCAGATTCCTATCGGCCCCGGCGGGTAGTGGAGTGCTCGGGCGCATCCTGGACGGGGTGGGGCGACCACTGGATGGGGCAGGGCCGCTCCGCGACGTGGAGTATCGTCCACTGTTTCAGGAAGCGCCCAATCCCGTGCGGCGACGGCCCGTCGATACCGTGCTGGTGACCGGGGTGCGCGCGATCGATGCGCTCCTGCCGTTGGGGGTTGGCCAGCGGGTGGGGATCTTCGCCGGCAGCGGCGTGGGCAAGACGACCCTGCTGTCCATGATCGCACGCAACTGCACGGCGGACGTGGTGGTGTTGTGCCTGGTGGGCGAGCGGGGCCGCGAGCTCCGCGAGACCCTGGAAGCGTGCCGAGCTTCCAAGGTGGAGCGGATCGCTACTGTGGTTGCCACGGCCGATAAATCCCCCTTATTGCGCGTCCGGGCCGCCTTTACGGCCATCTCCATAGCGGAACATTTCCGCGACAAGGGGCAGAGTGTTGTTCTGCTGCTCGATAGTATCACCAGGCTCGCCATGGCCCAGCGTGAGATCGGACTCCTTCTCGGTGAGCCGCCCACAACGCGTGGCTACACGCCGTCGGTGTTCCAGTTGCTCACCTCGCTGCTCGAGCGGCTGGGCAACACGGACGGTGGTTCGATCACCGGCATCCTGACCGTGCTTGTGGAAGGGGACGATATTAACGATCCGATCGCCGACGCGACCCGCGCCATTCTGGATGGTCACATCCTGCTTGATCGGTCGCTTGCGGAGCGCGCCCAGTACCCGCCTGTGGATGTGCTGCGGAGCGTGAGCCGAACGGCGGACAAGGTGATGACCACTGAGCACAGAGCCGCCGCCCGCGCTGTGCGGGAGATCCTCTCGGTGTATCGCGACGCCGAGGACCTGCTCCAGATCGGGGCGTATCGCAAGGGGGCGAATCCCACGCTCGACCGGGCCCTGGAATTGATGCCCGCCGTTCGCGCGTTTCTCAGTCAGGCTCCGGACGAGCGTGCGGATTATTCTCGCACCATTGCTGCGCTCCAGGCGATCGCCGCGCGGTGGCGCGCTCCTGGCAGTTAAACCAGTTGGAGCTGTCCCGAACCCCCCGTTGCAAATGATGGGGGTAATAAAACTGGGCTTCGCTTTCTGGGGCCATGGCCTGTTTCCCCCTCCAGCTCGTGGTTGCACCCGCGTTCGCGGCGTCGCGGCAGTGCCTGTCCGACGTACGGCCAACAGACTCGGCAAAACCCTTCACGCGGGCTCACTCGATTGCCGAATGATCTAAAGGATTCTCGCAGGGCTGTGAGGCGAGGCACGTGGCTAGCGAAGAGTTGCGCACGAAAAGGCGACGCGTCCAACGCCTGCTGCGGTTGCGGCATGCGCTAGAACGCGAAGCGCGCCAGAACGTACTCGTCGCTGGCCAGCAAGAGTTGGAAGCGCGCCGTCGGGTGCTGGAATTCATCCAGGCAATTGCAGCCTCCGCCGCACGCTCCAGCGAGGACGCTCTGGCCGGTTTGCAGTGGATCGAGCTGCTGTACACCCAGCTACAGATTGCTCAAGACCAGCACGCTCAGGCCGCGCAGGCATACGCGGCCGCGATCGAGGCGCATCGCGAAGCGTGGCAAATGGTCCGTGCCCTTGAAATTCTCGAGCAGCAATGCGGCTCGGCCATCGAGGCCTGGGATCGAGTGCAGACAGAGCGGGAGGTTGCGGACTGGTTCCTGCAGCGGAAGATGCGGAACCGCTCTGGGCTTGATTAGCAGCATGTCGGTCATTTGCGACGCGTTTGAGGGGTGGACTCTGCATGAAAAAGTTGATCATGCTTGTCGGCGTCGGCGTTACCGCCTTTACCATCTCGGCGGCTTCGTCGATCTACCTGAGCCGGGGAAACGCGCCGGGCACTTCTGCGCCGACTGGCCAGGAGGTTGCGCAATCACGAGAGCCGGAGGTACCGGCCCCCATAGCGTCATCTTCCGGTGCTGACGAGGAAGCTGCGTCGGGCGAGGACCCGATTCTGCATCCTGCGACTCCCACGCCGATCCTGGCTGAGGAGGTGATTCAGTTGGCCGAGCGGTTGCGCCGCGAGCTGGCGCAGCTCAAGGAGCGGCGGAGGGAGCTGGAGATCCAGGAGACCCGGTTGCGGATCTTGTACGACGACGTTCGTGCCGAGCGGCAAGCGATCGACGCGCTCCGCAAACAGGTGGACCAGCGGATTGCCTTGCTACGTGAGCAGGTCGCGCAACTACGCGAGGAACAACGCCGCCTGGCCGAACAGCGCAAGGCGTTCCAGGAGCGGTTGATCGCGGCCACGGACACGGAAGCAGCCAATGTCCGAAAGATGGCGGAGATCTTCAACAGCATGCCCGCAGACGCAGCCGCTCTGGTGCTGGAGAAGATGGCCAATAACGGCAACCTGGACACGGCGGTCCAGGTGCTGGCCAAGATGGAGCCTCGGGTTTCCGCCAAGGTGCTTGCGGCGATGGCCGACCCTGGCCTTGCCGCTCAAATCAGCGAACGACTCAAGGACCTCCAGCCCGTGCAGACTGCAGAGAAGCCACGCCGGTAGCGGTGTCGGCACCAGCACGTTGGGTGATAGGGGGAAACAGAGGAACCGAAAGGTGGCTCAGACAAATAGCGAGCGGGGAAACGAGCCGTGGACGTTGCAACCCTAATTGGCATCATTGCCGGCCTTTCTCTGGTCTTTGGCTCCATTTTCATGGGCGGCGGTGCGGGGGCCTTCTTCAACGTTCCGTCGCTCCTAATCACGGTGGGGGGATCGTTCTCCGCGTTGCTAATCAGCTTTCCGCTTGAGAAAGTCATCGGTGCCGCCAGCGTGGCGAAGAACTGCTTCACGCACCGTTTGCCCTCGCCTACAGAGGTGATCAAGCAGATCGTCGAGTTGGCCACGATTTGCCGCCGCGACGGGCCTCTTGCGCTGGAGAGCAAGATCGAACAGATCGATGATAGTTTTTTGGCAAAGGGGGTTCAGCTCGTCGTGGACGGCACCCCACAGGAGACGCTGCGCGAGATTCTGGAGATCGAGATCAGTTGGTTGCAGGAACGGCACAGCACGGGGAAGAAAATCTTCGAATCGCTCGGGGCTTCGGCTCCTGCCTTCGGGCTCGTGGGCACCCTCATCGGACTGATCCAAATGTTACGCTCCCTGGACGATCCCTCGCAACTAGGTGGCTCGATGGCCGTTGCATTGCTGACCACTTTCTACGGCGCACTGCTGGCGAACCTGTTCTGCGTGCCGATTGCTGGAAAGCTCGAGGCGCGGAGCAAGGAGGAGTTGCTGGTACGTGAGCTGATGGTTGAGGGGTTGACGTCCATTGCCGCGGGCCAGCCCCCACGGCTGATCGAGGAGAAACTCAAGGCGTTCCTCGCGCCCAAGCTGCGGGAGGCCACTGGGTAGCGGCAGTGATGCAGGACTTGGCGGTGCGAGACGTAACCTGGGCGGCTTGGTTTGAGTTCCGCAAGAGAGGTTACGAATTGCGACAGTCGCGGGCACTGGATCGACCTGTAGGGGGCACAGCCTAGAGCAGAGCGTCGACGATGCCTCGGAAGGACGCAGAGCCTGAACCAAGGAAGCCGCCGGCATGGCTTCAATCCTACGGCGACATGATCACAAACCTGATGACGTTCTTCGTGCTTCTCTTGACGTTTTCCAGCAAGTCGGAGGGGGACTTTCGGCGATTTCAGGCCGGGCTCCTGTCCGGCCCCCTGGCGGGATTGGGGTTGTTTGCCCAGGCTGATTCACCCGACGCGAACTACCGAAGTGAATTGCTCGAGCGAGCGGGCACGAGGAGCGGGCGGATGCCGGAAAACTTTTCGCGCATGCCGCCCCGCTACCAGGAGGAGCTGGCCAGCTCGGCGCAGCAGATCTACGCCCTCCTCGAATCGGCTACCCCCGACTCCGTGCTCGGGACCGTCACCATTCGCCTTCCGACGGCCGCGCTCGTCCGCAGCGGTTCGCTCACGGCTGCGGGGCGAAATCTCGTCGACGCCATTGCCACCGTGTTCGCCCAATTCCCCTACGACATCCAGCTCCTGGGGACATCCCCTCACGATGCCCAAGCTGCCGTGCTCCTGGCCGAACAACTCCGCGTGCGACTCGGTCCCAAGGCACTGGTGGCCGCAGGCCTTTACCCTCGCAGTGCTGAGGCAGGCACCATCATCCTCGCGATCGACGCCCGTCTCGGGCGTTCCCTTGATCGCGTGTCGAACACGGCTCCGATGGACCAGTAGAGGGAGCAATGGCACGGAAGAAGAAAGCAGATGCCGGCGGTGCTTCGAGCGAGGAATCGTACCTCGTCGCGTTCGGCTCGACGATGACGATCCTGCTCGCACTGTTCATCACGCTCAGCGTGCTCGCGAACGATCAGGAAGGCGGTTTTAAGGCCGGCACGGGGGCGTTCGTCCGCGCCCTCGATACGTTCGGCTTCCCCGGGCTTTTTGCCGGGCGGGAATCGGTCGTGGAGTACGACGCTCTGGGGCCGCGCTACCAGGCAGGAACCGAGGAGGGAGAAGGAAAGAAAGGGGATGCCACCGAAGAGAGCGGGATGGTCAACGATTTGGAGCAGGAGCGTGTTGCGAAGTTGCTCCGGCAGCTCCGGCAGAGCTTTGAGAGTCAGAGCGAAGCCGGGCGTGAGATTCGGGTTGCCGTCGTCTGGATTGGTGGCTTTGTGCAACCAGTCAGAGCGGGCCGACCGGTTCTTAACCGGCAACAGCTCCAGCAGCTCGTGCCCTATCTCACCCCGCTTTTTTCGAGGGAGGTAAGTCGCGTTTATGTCGAGGTCTTTACGCCTGAACCCCGCGCAGAGCGACTGCGTGAGGGCCTGGAGATAGCAGAGGCTATTGCAGAGCGGCTCATGGCGATGGCCGGGCTGGCCAGGACGGAGAAGCTCATTCCGGTGGTTCGCCCAGGACAGGGCAGAGGCTTCCGTGCGCGGCTCGTACTGGTTCGGTAACGTCGAAACCACACGCGGATGGTCTTCTCGTCCATCACGCCTCCAAGCCAACAGTCGACGCCCCGCGGATGCCTTTGGGCGGCCGGAAATAAGGCTCCACCAGTGCGAGACCACGCCGCCGGAAGCGATGGCTATCGGTCGGGGCATCGGATCTTGTGGGGAGCATGGGTTGGGAGGTTGGCATTGTCGCGGAAGCCAAGAACGGCTAAAAGCAATGCGCTTTGCAGCCGATGGCTGTAAGGAAGAGGACGGGCAACCACATCGAGTGGAGCGTGCTCGGCGATGGCCGGCAACACAGAAGCCCAAACTCAAGCCGGAGCCGGTGCCGCCGGTGGCGGCGGAGGTAGTTCCCTTTTCGATTTCATCCTCATGGCGATCGTAGGGATCGCCTGCGGCGTTGCCGGCGTGTTCGTACCCAGGCTGGTTATGGGCACGGGAAAGGGGGACCAAGAACCGCAGGAAGCTCGCGTCGAGGAGAAACCGAAAGAAGAGACCAAGGTAGCATTCGTTCCCTTCGGCGATGTCGTGGTCAATCTCAACGAACCCCGCCTGAACCGCTACGTACGGGTGAACATCAGCCTGGAGGTGGCCGAGTCGGATCTGGCCGAGGTAACCGCCGCCGTCGAACAGAACAAACCGCTGCTCCGGAACTGGTTGATCGCCTACCTCTCCGACAAGCAGCTCGATGAGATCCGCGGCGCAGTCGGGTTGAATCGGCTGCGCAGGGAGATCCGCGACGCGTTCAACCGCTTGCTTTTTGACGGCGACGAAGAAAAGATCCGGGGCGTCTTGCTCGAAGAGTTCAACATCCAATGAACGTCCGCGCCTACGACTTCCTCAGGCCAAATCCGTTTCCCACCCGAACGCGGGAGAGGGCCGAGCAGTGGCTTCGACAGGTGTGCGAGGTGCTCGGACGCAGGTGGGGGGATCAGGTTCCTTTCGAGATCGAAGTTTCGGCCGAGCCGTTTCGAACCGGCAGAGCGGACGAATGGCTGCAAGATCTACCCGAGAATCGTCTGTGCGTCACGACGCAGGCAGAAGGAGCGGCGGTGGCTTTGTTGCTCGTCGACACCGTGTGGGCGGTGGCGATGGTGATGGGGATGTTGGGCGAGTCGGTGGAGTCGCTACCGGAGCCGCGTCCGCTCACGACGTTGGAGACGGCCGTGCTCGAGGCGATCTGCGCCGAGTTCACGGATGTTGTTCGGGAAACCTGGCCAGGGGGTGACGCACCCCACTGGCAGGTTATCGACGTCGGTCCGGCGTTGCTGGGACGGCGCAGTTTCGCCCCCTACGACAACGTCTTCCATGTTCGGTTTTCGCTGAAGGCGCTGGGCGGCACCCTGGGCGTCGATTGGCTGGTTCCACTCCGCTTCCTTGTAGAACGTCTCATCCAATATAAGCCCGACCCATCTGGACTCCAGCGGCCCCTCGTCACGGCCTTGCCGCTCACGGTGGTTGGAGTGCTCGGACGAGCGGAACTCAGTGTGGCAGAGCTCCGC
>JALSID010000201.1 GCA_026981825.1 Planctomycetota bacterium | reverse complement strand
TCCGGGCGATGTCGTTGTGCTGGACACCGCTGTGGACGGCGAAGTGACGGTCCTCGTCGAGCGAAAGGCGCTGCTTCTTGCCAAGCCGGTCCGCGTCAA
Source organism: Planctomycetota bacterium (assembly GCA_026981825.1). Taxonomy (GTDB): domain Bacteria; phylum Planctomycetota; class Planctomycetia; order JALXBF01; family JALXBF01; genus JALSID01. The sequence goes on along the minus strand of JALSID010000201.1, from coordinate 4,187 downwards.
CAGCCGCCAAGCCGTCCAGATCACTCGCCGCATCGAGGTGAAGTAAGCCCCTCGCTCGTTTACCTCTCCGCCGTACCTGGCTCGCATCCAACCGCCGCTTTGGCTCTTTGGATCGCGTCACCCCATGCCGCTTTGGCTTTAGGGAAAGCGGGCAGAGGACTGCTGCACTCCAAAGGTTTTGCCGTCCGCGGCCGCCCAGACCGGTATGGACGACTTCGACCGGTTCTGCTAGTAGAGACAGCGTTCAGCGTGCGCCGAAAAGCACGTGCTGGAGACCAGTGCCTGAGGCCCGGCGCGATTCTGATCAGGAGCGAAGATGACGGCAGAACAGGATGCGGCTCAGGTCGAAGCGAAACAGGCTCAGTTCGAAGAGGCTGCACAGGAAGCGGTGGCGGGCGGACCGGAAATTGGCCTCGACCCACTCTTGGACGTCATGGTCACGGTAACCGCCGAACTCGGCCGCCGTCGCATGACGCTGGCCGAGTTGAGCCACCTTCAGCCCGGCTCGATCGTTGAGCTTTACCGCAGCGTGGCCGATCCGGTTGATCTGGTGGCTCAGGGGATCCCGATTGCTCGGGGCGAAGTCGTGGTGGTCGACGACCGCTTCGCCATCCGTATCACGGAGATTCTCGACCCGCGGCGCAAGGCGGACAGCGATGCGTAACGTGACTCTTCCTGCCGTGGTCGCCCTGACGCTGTTGATCATCCCGGCGGCGGGGGCGATTGCCCAGGAGGGCAGCGGAGCGGAGCAGGCCGATGCCACCGAGCCGGTCGAGGGGAACCCGTGGTCGGAGCCGCCCGACCTCAAGGACCTCGCTGGACGGACTCTGGTGGCCACCGGCTTTGTGATTGCCCTTGCAATCGGCACGCTGGTTGTGCTTCGGATCCTCGCACGACCTACTCGTGTCGGCGCCACCAGCAACCCGGACGACCTGTCGCTGGTTGCCTCCTTGAGCTTGCCGAACCGCACCACGCTGTTGCTCGTGCGGGCCAGACAAACGGATGTGCTCGTGACGCTAGACGGCTCTGGTGCGAAGAGCGTCGTCGTGCTGCCCACGCCACTGGCAGAGGGTGACTGGGAAGGACAGCAGGAAACTGAGAGCCGAGACGGTGTACGCGAACGGACCGGGGCGCTATGAACCAGGCCGATCTGATCAACCAGATCCTGCCTAACGGGGGCCCAAGCAACCTTCAGTCCCCCCTCGAAATGGGACTCTTCCTCGGCGCCCTCGCTTTCCTCTCCCTGGGTATCGTCATGTGCACGGCGTTCACCAGGATCGTCATCGTCCTTGCCTTCGTCAAGCGTGCACTCTCGACTCAGGAGATCCCGCCCTCGCCGGTAATCGTCGGATTTGCTCTGTTCCTGACCTGGTTCGTGATGGCGCCGGTCTTGGACCAGATCGCTCAAGATGCTCTCTTGCCCTACCTGAACGCGGAGATCGACGCTCGGACCGCCATCCAACGGGGAAGCCAACCGTTGAAGCGCTACATGCTCAGGCAAACGCGCAAGCAAGATATCGCCCTCTTTCTCAAAATCTCGCAGGTGGGCACCGTGGAAACGCCCGAAGACACACCGATGCGGGTTCTGATCCCCGCCTACGTGTTGAGCGAGCTAAAGACGGGCTTCATCATGGGCTTCCTGATCTACTTGCCCTTTCTTGCGCTGGATCTGGTCATTTCCAGCGTCCTGATGTCCCTGGGGATGCTGATGCTCCCGCCAGTGGTGGTTTCTACCCCCTTCAAGATTCTTCTCTTTGTGCTTGCTGATGGCTGGTATCTGGTCGCTCGTGGACTGGCGATCAGTTTCCAATGAGGCGCAATTACAACGGCCGTTGAGGCTTCGAGGGGGGAGTGGAGCGGACGGGCGGACTCCCGTACTGGGGGGCATGGCGTTAAAGGGAAGGTTCAGCAGGGTAAGGTGGCGAAGTCCGAGAAAGGGGCGGAGGGTGGAGCCTGAGCAGGGAGGACAAGATGACCCCGGCACATGTCGTGCAGATCAGCCAGCAGTTCTTCTGGGTGACCCTCTTACTGGCGGCACCAGCGCTGCTGACCAGTCTCGCAGTAGGACTGTTGATCAGCATCTTGCAGACGCTCACCAGCATTCAGGAACAGACCCTGAACTTCGTGCCTCGGCTGGCATGCGTGGCACTTGTTGTGGCGTTGCTCGCCCCCTGGCTGGCCCGAGTGGCAACGTCGTACACGATCTTGCTGCTTGCGCACATGCATGAGATAGCACTGCGATGACGGAGCTCCTGCTGGCATACACGTTGCTCGTCACGCGGGTGGCTGCGTTCCTCGCATTCGGTCCATTGCGCTATGCCGTCCCCGGGCGGTTCGTACGGTTCGGTCTGGCCGTAGCGCTGTCGATTGCCTGGTGGAGCCACGTTCCCGCTCTGGCAGCCGATCTCCGCGCTTACTCCAGCGTTTTTGGGGTGTGGATATTGCTAGCCGCTCGTGAGGCGCTGCTCGGTTGGGCCGTAGCGTTCGTGGCCAGCCTATACCTCTTGCCTGCCCAATTCGCGGGCGACCTCGTCGGCCGTCATATGGGGATCAATTTGGGGCAGATTGCGGACCCTGTTACGTCGGTGCCGCTTGCGCTGGTTCCGCAGCTCTTTCAGCTTTTGGCTATAGCCATCTTCTTCGCTGCTGATGCGCATCATGGGTGGGTCCTGTTGTTAAACAGTAGCGTAGCGCGATGGTCTGAGGTTGGTGTTGGGCCGTTTCAACGGCCGGACCGCGCCGCTCTGGGGCTGCAGTATGCCTTCGACAACGGGGTAGCGGTGGCGGGGCTTCTCGTGCTGGTCGGCATCGCGATCCTCGCCTTTGTTGCGGTACTGGCGCGGGCGATGCCGTCGTTCAACTATTTTTCCATCGGCTTGGGCACCCAGATCCTCGGGGGCTTGGTTGCCCTGTATATATTTGCCCCCGCCATTGCCCGCGCCCTGGTGACGGCCGCGGCGAACTGGTCGGCCATGGCTCGGCAACTGCTCGGGCTGTAGCATGAGGGTCAGTCCCCGGCAGCAGGGGATCGAGGTGGGGTGAGAGTGGCGGGTCGCGGCCCTCAAGTAGGGAGTTTCCCTTCGGAGCGGACGGGTGCCACCAGACACGTCCCAGAACAAGACGGAAGCACCGACGCCACGGCGGCGACGCGAGGCCAGGCGAGAGGGGCAGGTTGCCTATAGCCGTGACGTGAGCAGCGCGCTGCTTTTGCTGATCGGTACGGCTGTGATCTGGTTGTGCGGCCCGGCAGCGGCTCTCATGGCGGTCCGGGCTCTGCACGAGGCCGTGGGGATGATGTCTCACCCCCAACAGGCCGAACCGTACGCCTTGATCCAGCGGCTGGCCACCGCCGTGGGCGGCAGCACGGCTCTGATGCTTACCTTGCTCTTCGCGGTGGGGCTGTGCGCCGATCTCGCTCAAGTCGGCTTCGGTTTATCGCCTTCCTTGCTGGTGCCCAGGCCGGAGAGGCTTTCGCCTGTTCGCGGATGGGAGCGCATCGTGAGCGGATGGTGGCTTCGGCTTATGCTCGGCTTGCTGAAGGCAGTCGCCGTGGCGGTCGTGGTGGTCTGGCTCTCGGTGCTGTTTCTCCGCGGTCGCATGGGCTGGTGGCTTGGTCCGGAGGCGGTCGCCACGCTGGGGTGGCAGCTCTTGCTCCGCATCTTTGCGGCCGCCGGCGGCGTGCTCCTGCTCCTGGCGCTGGCGGACTACGTCTACCGCCGCTGGCGACACGAGCAGGAGCTGCGGATGACGCGACAGGAACTGAAGGAGGAGTTGAAACGGGAAGAAGGCGATCCCCTGGTTCGTGCGCGGGTTCGCAGCCTTCAGCGCGAGTACGCCCGTCGCAGGATGTTGGAAGACGTTGTCGATGCTACCGTGGTGGTGACGAACCCAACACACGTGGCCGTCGCTCTCAAGTACGAGCGGGGCGCGATGCCGGCGCCTGTCGTGGTGGCCAAGGGAGTGGATCATCTGGCTCAGCGTATCATCGAGCGGGCCAGGGCGGCGAACGTTCCGGTGGTCAGACGTCCGGACCTGGCCAGACAACTCTACCGGTACGTCCGGGTAGGCCAGGAAATCCCCGTCTTCCTGTACGTTGCTGTTGCTCAAGTGCTGGCTTTTGTGTACAAGCTGCGCAGGTCATCGGGGCAGGCGGGCTAGAGACCGTCCGCTGCCAATGCTACGGGCGC
>JALSID010000200.1 GCA_026981825.1 Planctomycetota bacterium | reverse complement strand
CGTGAACCCCAGCTCCTCCGCCGCCCAGCCAAACATCCGGAGCACTTCCTGGCGGTGCCCGGTGGTCAGCATGATCCTCCTACCTACGCCGCTCTGAAACTCCGGATCGTAGTCGAGCAGGTAGCGTTGAAACAGATGGTCCGTATGCACGTCGGGGTTGTCGAAGAGCTCGGGTCCGATGCAGCGATCCACGGTGATGACCCAATCCGCGTCGGCATGCACCCGCTCCAGCTCGCCTATGTCGCCTGGGCTGAGCCTCGTGACGAACGCGACGGCCAGCGGCCCGTCCCTGACGGAGTCGTCGCCCAAGAATGCACCCAGGTGCGCCCGCTGCAATTCGATTAGTTCGGTCGTGTACTCCGGGGAACCAGGATGGGGGGCAACGTCCGTTTGCTCCGGCAAGACGACCTTCTGGAGGTACTCCACCCCCTGCTCGCCCGTCTTGAGCTCCGTAAACAGATTGAGCGCCAGACCATGGAAAAGTATGCTGTCTTCCCCCTGACCTGCATCCCCGTGCGTGAGTTTGCTCTGATATCGGTCGAACAAGAACGCCACATGGCTGGCACCACCCGGAGCATTCGCGCGCCGCCCGTCATCGCAGAAAGCAAACGCGAAAAATGGCGTTACGTGCGACCGTCCGGGAGGCAAGTCCGTCTCACGGTAGAGCTTTTCCTGCAGAGAACGCAGATTGCCAACGAGTTGGGGATCGCGGCCGGTCGCGTGCAGCGTAAGGTCGATTCGGGGCACATTGCCTTCGATGGCCTGCGAATCCCTGAAGCCTTCGATGAACCGATCGAGCGTTCGGGCAATCGTGTCACCGGTGCCGGGGTTCACCACCTTGATGCGCACGGCGTGGCACCCACGCCTGGTCTGGACATACCGCTTCAGGTGCTCGGACAGCACATCTGGGAGCGACCGGGCATTTGAGTTGCTGTCTGGCGCTCTGCCCAGCAACTGCCCGGCCAGCTCGATCGACTTGTCCGCATCCGGGTCGTCCGGTGGCACACCGATTGCCCAGCAAAAATCAAGCGGCTGAGCATACCAGTAGACCTGGCCTGAAGCCCCCTGCACAAGGAAGGGAAAACCTGCCCCCTCTATGCCCTCCAGAAAGCCCATATCGATCGCCTTGCGGCGCTGGCGCGGATCCATTCGGACGAGCTGCTTTTCCCAGGATGCAAGTAACTCATGGTAGGCCGTCAGCCAGAGCAACCGAACCGGATGGATCGGCAGGACAACCACGACGCGACGGACCTCATCGAGGTGCGTGAATCGCAGCTCTACTGTGTCCAGACGGAGTAGTTCCCACCTCGCCTGCTCCTCGATCGGCGCCGCGAGCAACTCCCTATACGCCGCGGCGTACTCTCGCACGGCCGTGGCCAGATCGCCCACCACGTGGTGCGCAGCCACGATCGGATGCGACGGCTCTTGAGCGATTAACTGGAAGACTCGGCGACGAGCATCCAGAAAACGAGACGAAACCTCGTCAGCGGCCACGTTCTCGGCCGACATGGATTCGAAGCTTTCCACGGTCGGCGATACCGTGGTAGGGCCTCCCTCCCACCAGAAGGCGAGCAGTTCGTCCGGTCGCTGGAGCGATTCTCGTTCAAGCTGAGCGAGCAGCGGCGAAAACGTGATCTCGACCTTTTTGATGCCTTCGTACTCCCAGCGGACCTTGCCGGCGGCCGGGTCGCAGTGGGAGCGTACCACGCGCAGCTCGGTCGCGTCGCTACCGATCAACGCGCGAAGTCGTGCAAGAGCTACGTTCCGTTCGGAGGAAGTGCGTGAGGGATGGATCACCGTGTTCACCTTTTCCAACCAGAACTCCTCACTGGCGGCTTGAACGATCTTCCCCTCTTTCCCGGTCAACGGGATTCCGTCGCGGCTCTGGGCCGTGACCACCACGCGAGCGCGGCGGCCCGCGAGAAAATCTGGCAGATCCCGCAGGGAAATCTTCTTCGAACGGCTGCGCGCTTTCGTAGTCGCGCGCGGCAGCTCGAATTCCTCTTCTTCCTCCGGGCCTTCCCCCTCCCCCTCATCCAACAGCTCCAGTTCCACCAGCCACCGCCCAACGTCCTGGGGCCGATCCGGCACTGCCCTCCAGCGAACTCTGACAGACCCGCGGCCCAGATCACCGATGATCGCCCCGCCAGGACCGTCCGGCTGTCTCAGTCCGCATTTTGGATCCACCCGACCATCGTCGAGTATGAAGGGGGCGATCTCGACGCTCTCGATCGCCGTGGCCTCCAACGGCCATTTGTCAAAACTGAACTCCTGGCGCTCGTACGCGATCTTGCTCATCCACCGCCGGGGATCGACGTCAGGATGCTCGCGAAGGAACGTTTGGAAACGATCGGCAAATTCCCCCTTATGCAGGCCGCACTCCGCCAGGCGCTCGCGCAAGGTTTTCCTGGCCTGCCCCGATGCGGTCAGCCGCCGCGTGACCTCAACGTTTTGCTGCAGCCTCCCTTGAAGTCCGTCCGGATCGAGATCTGGCAGCAGTCCGATTCGCCAGAGCTCGCGCCCGACAGTGAGCTCCGTCGGATCACGCTCTACCACCGCGAGGAAACTTGCGAAACGATCCGACGTGCGAAGCGCATGGTTCCGCGTGGCCCGTTCGACCTCTCGAACCAACTGCCCGATCGGTCGCGTCCTCAGTCGACCCAGCAGTCGGTCGCACGCTTTGCCGATTAGCTCTTGAAGATCAACCGTGGCGAACGCGTTCATCAGCGACCCGAGAGTTGCATGGACCGTGCCGACCGGTATAAAAAGGCAGAACTTCGAGCGAACCTCGTTACGCAGCTCAATCGCCTTTTCGGGCAGGATCCAGGGATCTTCGTCGCGTACGGTCGACAGCACGAAAACCCGTGTATCGTCGGAGGTGCGTCGGCGGAGCTCCGAGCACATCGCCTCGCAGTCCTCCGCATCAAGCCCCTCCACGCGCAGGCAGTGCCCTGGCCCTGCGTTTTCCAGAAGCTCCGCCAGTTGACCGGCGATGTCTTCGGTCAGACCCTCAAGTAACGGCATGGCACTCCGCCCCAATCCGGATGCGTTTGCCTCAGCTCCACTCTGAACTCCCGCGCACTCCTCAACGGCCAGGCTCTACGCGTCGGTTCGAGACACCGGAATCGCGGCCCGGTCAACAGAGCTGGACGAGCAACGCCGTTGCCGAACAGCGCCGATCGGGACCTCCACATACTGCGCGGTGAAGTCGTCGGACATCGCGCGGAAGAAGCCCGCTTGACGCAAGCGGCGCTTGAACGCGTCCAGGTTGGCCCGAGCGGCGGCTCGTCCCTCCGCTGAGTCAAGCCACTCCGGCGGTCGGTCGACGAAGATCCCGAATCTCTGCTCCAGAAAACGGAGAAAGTCGGCCAGCCGAATCGGTCTCGGTTCCGCAGGTGTGTTCTCTTCCCACTCGGCGTGGGTTGCAACCGCGGCCAGATAAACCACCGCCGCCAGGGCGGTGCGGTTGAGCGTGTACCAGCGCTTACCGGCCCCCGAGCTACCCGTGAGGCACCCGTAGTCCCGGTTCAAACCGGCGACGTCGCGCAGCCATTTGCCTGCGTTCGTAGCCGCGGTGCTATGTTGGAGCCGGTGCAACGCGTCAATCAGCCCGGCAAACTGTGCAATACGTTCGCCGGCTCGGGCACGCCACCGGTCAACGGCCGCATCGAGCTCCTCACCCGAAATCGCCCCGACTTGCTTGAGCTCCCGGATGAGCAGACCGGCCCAAACGTTGAGCTCCGGCGAAGCCTGGTGGCCCAACAGAATGTTCAGATACTCCGGCTGGCTGAGCTCCCGGGGCCGCTTGCCGACGATCTGTCGGTGAAACTCATCCAACAGCCGCACCCGAAGCGCCAGCTCCAGGTACTCCGAGATCAGGTCCAGGTCGCGGCGGTAGCATTCGCAGGCCATGCGGACCGACTGACCCGTTGGCTCTTCGGTGAAATCGAAGTAGCAAGCGGGCACCTGGACGTCCGGAGCCGCCGGCCAGCGGTTCTCTTTCACCACCCGCGGCGCCAGGTCGAACATGGTGCGGGTGTAGGCAGTGAGATGCAGGCTAATTAGCGCCAGCCACATGCGGATCTGAGTGCGAGCGGGCAGCAAAGAGCGATACGACTCCATAAAGAGGAGCAAGTCGTTCGCCATCCGGTCGCTTAGTTGTGGCAGCGCGGGAGGCTCCGACTCGTGCCCCCTTGCCGCTGCACGTGCGGGCTCGACGTTCTCGAGGAGGAGCAAACAGAGCACCTGCTCGATGTCCAGGTCCTCTGCCCCCACATACTCACCATCGTGCTTCGGCCCCCCGCCGTATTTCACGCCTTGTCCAATCGCTTTCTCGAACAGGACATGGAGGTAGGTCTGTCTTGCTCCGCGTCCATCCGGCGGGCATCGGAACTGACGCAATGCCTCGTAGACGAAGTGATGGACTCGCCGGTACAGGGTACTGCGGAAAGGCGCCTTGCTAGCCAAGTAGTGGAGCGGCCGTACAAACTGGATCTGCTCACCGACTCGCCTCCGCCCCTTGCGACCAATGCTAAGAACCCCTGCGCGCATCCAGTCGGCCAGCCACAGATCGCCGTGCTCGACGCTGAGCTCACAATGCCTACGCTGACTGACCAGTTTGGCGTACTCCAGAACAGTTTGCTCCCGTTTGGGTAGCTTCCACACCGCGCCGCGGCTGCGGACGCGAAAATAGAGGCCCTGGAGGGCCTGTTCCAAGTCGACGTCGTTAAGATCGACATCGAAGAGAGCCGGACAGCGATACCCTTTCAAAAACCGCAGCTGCTTAGGCACCGAAAACGCCACCGTCAAACCTCCGGAACCAGCGGCGAGACTACCAGCCGGTTGTTCTGGACCACTGCCCGCACCTGTTGCCCGTCGCGAACGAGGACAGCGTCCCGGGTTGGCTGAAGCAGCAGGATGTTCTTGAACTCCTGCAGGTCCTGCAAAAGGGGCTGCGCTTCCTCATAGGTGACCAAATACCCCTCGCACGCTCGGCAGAGCAACTCATACAAGTCCAGTGTCACGAGCAACCTGGCGCCCCCTTTGTGACACAGGTAAACGCTGTCCGCGATCGAATCGGTCACCGGGTCCGAACGGTTGGGAAGCTCGAGCTCGAACTCGCTGAGGTCGAACAGTTTGAGCACGGTGAAAGAGGCATCGGGAAGGTTGGAGAGAACGAAGGCCAGCGTGGTCGTGTTGCCCGGGTCACCCAGCGCCTGCTCCGGGGCCCCCTCCATAAGGCTGATTCCCCTGGCCAAGCGCCGCAGCATCCTATCCAGAGGTTCCCGGCCGCTCAAGAACGCCTCGTATTCCTCCAGATGGCGGTACGGCAACAGGTCACTCGGGCTCGCAAATCCCAGTTCCTGGAGCTTCTCGGCGTCCGCCTCAAAATACAGCCTGCGCACCCATGTGCGTCGCAAGCGGTGGAATTCCTGCTCCGTCCGCGCGGATCGCTGAGCTTCGCCGAGCACGCTCCGGAGCGTGCTGTCCGCATGTCGGCCCCCATGAGCACCTACAACGATTTCCTGGAGAGGGTCGGTCCGTGCGTCCGTCTCCGTAGTGGTCGTCTGTTGTGCCACCGAACGGGCCAGGATAAGCCGATCGAGGATCGGGTGAGCGAGCCGCGCCGGGTCGAGGTCGCGTAGCTGCGCCACCAAGGGGTCGTCGGTATCCTCACGGGCCCCAAACAAGGTGTTGGGATAGAGATATTCCAGCCACGTGGGGCCCACCCCCTCCATCATCTTGTGCACGTCCGTGCAACCTAGGTCGGCCGTGATGGTATAGGCCAACAGGGAGCGAACATCCCGTATGGTGGGCCGGAACTCACGCCGTAAGTGAACAAAGGTAAGCAGCCGTTCGAGCCGTTGCACAACTTCCGCGCCCCGCTTGGGGTTCAGGCTCTCGGCGTTCCACTTGATCGGGCAGACGGCCTTAGCAGCACACTCCTCGCACACCGACCAATGCTCCGGTGCCGTCCACAATTCGAGCAGTCGAGCAACGAAGGAAGACGCCTGCTGATTGGCAGAAATACAGCGACGTTTCAAATCGACGACACGAACATCGCCGCGGTCGTCGTTACCTTCGAGGTACCTTCGGATCTGCCCCCACAATTCGGCGAACTGCGGCCGTCTCTCGAAGAAATCGAACATCCGCCCGTCGTTGATTGCGATAAGGGCCGTGTGCGAGCTGCCACGGTCCGCCACTATCGGGGTAAGCACCTCGTCCAGCACATCGTCGGCCGATCGCTGGCCCTGAGATTCGGAGGCATCGTACACTGCCCTGTAGGTCCGCCCCCCGAGTTCGGCCTCCCAACCGTAGCGATCGGCACTCTTCACTCTGCCGCCCCGCTCCCGTATGCAGTCGTGGAGTCTTTGTAGGAAGGCGGTCTTGCCATCACCTGGATTGCCGCAAAGCAAGACAAGACGGTATGTGCCGGCGAGCAGCTCGGGCAACAGGACGTCGTCCAACCCGGTGGTAACGTAGGTTTGCCGAGCGAACTCGCTTTCCAGCCCCCGGTTCTCGCTGTTGCCCAGCCGTGTGTTCCGGAACGCTCTCCGCAGGGAATCCACGAATTCGTTGACGCGTTTGATTCCCACACCGTTGGGCGGGGGCACAATGATCATTGCCTGCTTCATCTCGGCAGCACTCGCAAACCGCTGCGCCGGATCAACGGCCAGCGCCCGAAATAGGGCTTCGACGAAGCGGCGTTCCTCGGGAGAGTGGAAGTCGTCCACGCTGCGGGCGAATCGCCCCTTGTTCAGCCGGCCGTCCGCGTGGCGTGGCCAGGGAAGTTCGCCGGTGTACATCTGATAAAGCATCGCCGCGAAGGCGTACCGATCGCCGCTTGGGGGATAGGCGCCGCCCATGTCCACCTCGGGGGGCTGATAGGCCGGGGTGCCCAGGCACGTCTTGCTTTCGCTGGCAAGAGTCGCTAAACCGAAGTCGATCAGCCAGAACTCTGCTTCTGGTCTGTCCGGGTGACAGAGCACGTTCTGCGGCTTGATGTCTCGGTGCAGCACATCGTGTCGCTCCATCTGCTCCAGCATCGCCAAGAACTCGACGGCGAACTGTTTGCAGCGGCGTAGATCGCCCAGGAACGCCGTCATCAGGCTGGACAGCGGCCTCCCTTCGATGTACTCCATCTTGAGATGGAACGGCTTATCCCAACCGCGGATGTCATGAACTCTGCGAACATGGGGACACGGCAGGTGTGCAAACCTTATCTCTGGAAGAGCCACCTTCTTGTGTAGGGCTTCGCTGTGAAACCGTTTCAGCACGACGCGCTGCTGTAACACCCGGTCGTACGCAAGCCATGTTTCACCCGTTCCCCCTCTGCCCAGGCAGTCCAGGAGCTCGTACTGCCCTTCGATCACCTGGCCTCGCTGCCACGAGAGGCGTTCGATGGGTGGACGTAGAGCGTCTGCGACGGCAGCAGCCCGAGGACGCTGCTCCGGGTCCTCCATAAGTGCTGCCCTGATCACCCGGCGCTTCGCCTGGTCCAGGAAGCACAACGCCGTGTCCAGCCACTGGGTCTTGTCCCCGGCCGGCGGATCCGTTCCTATGGCAAGATAAGCTGCCGTCATCGCGAGGCTGTAAACGTCGCTCAACGGACTGGCGTAATGGGCCGACCGTTGCACCTCCGGTGGCCGGTAGGGGTCTTCGGGGAAGAATTCCCGTACCATCTCGGCCACCGTATATTCCACCGAAGCGCGAGCCACCAAGAAACTGGTAAAGAGCACATCTCCGTCGTCGGTAATCCACAAATGGTCCGGGTTGATGTTCCGGTGCACCACGTCATTCTCGTGGATCGCGGCCAGGCTAGCGAACGCGGTGTGCATGAGTTTCGTCCAGTAGTCGGCCGAAACGTCCTGGTGCTGCTGACGCCAGGCCCGAAGTGACCGCCCCCGCGGCAAACGTATCGCTAAAACCCAGTACTGGCCATCGGACCACGGGAACGGCGGCACAGGTTTCGCCACTGCTTCGGGACATCGCTCAGCGAGGAACTTCAGCACGCCGTACTCGTGCTCGATATCTCGACGGTGGCCCGCTTCGGCCACCTTGAGCACATAGCGATCGTGGCCATCCACGGCATCAAACAGCTTGATCGGCCCCTCCTGCCCCCGTTTGCCTACGACGTCAAACCGGTTGATCCGGCGGGGAACCTCAGGAGATTTCGGACAACCTGACAGGTATTCGATGATCCGGTCGCGCACCGGGCCAATGGAAACCTGGTCTTTGAGCCGGTAGTCCATGCCCGTGAGCCAGTCGGCCAGATTGTCGAGCCTGACGACCTGCCGATCCAGCCGAGGATCTTTCCCGGTTACGGAAACGTCGTCTCGGGTGAGGACTACAGCCGCCTGTACGAAGTGCCCTTTGCCCTGCGGCGTGTGAGGCCGCAGGGCCTCGCGCAGATTGCCGGCGAGGACGCGGGCGCACAGTTCCGCCTGATTGATCGGACTCTTCCGCGTTTCCCCCCACTCGAAGGTCCAGTACTGCTCCCCTGCGAAGATCCTGCCTCCCCAATGCTTCTCCTCCAGTACGTAGACTCCGTGGTCGCCGACCACGATGAAATCCACGTCCAGGGAGAAACGGCCGCTGGCGTGAGGGAGAGTCCTTGCGACAAAAACTTCCCAGCGGTCGGGCAGTTCCCGTTCGAGGACCCCCGCCACGAGTCGCTCACCCGGCGTCAGCCAATCGGCCTCTACCAGTGCGTGTACCCGCGCCAATGCTGTACCCTCTCAGAGCCGATGACCGAGTTGTCGTTCTCCCGTGAACCGGCCGCTTTTGCGCTCCGCGTGGCGCGCCGATACAGCCGTTCGCGCCGTTTAGGTCGGTCCCGCCGCTAGCGCAGTCCGGCCAGAAAACTATCCTACCAGGAATCCACGGCCGTGCGTCGCTCCAAACGCGTTCGACCTCCGCATCTCACCTCCCCTTCCCGACAGCAAGGGCCATCCGGATACAGAGGCGCGCTTTCGTCTGACCGCTCATCGGCCCCCTATGCTCCCGCGTGGCGCCGGGTGCCCACGGGGCTGAGTAAGCCGAGTCTTTCTCTGACCGAACTCACACGCTGCTCTACCGAATGACTGCCCGGTTCCCATCGCAGGCTAGCGGGGCTGGCGTTCGGCCTGAGGGGCCACAGCTCCGGGACCGAGCGCGGCAAACGGTCGATCGGCGGAACTGGCCGATCCCGCTTGGCCTGCAGAACTAATAGGCTGGATGGATTTGCTGCAACAGATGCACCCCAGCCGTGTCACGGGGCGATGACGGGCGCAACAGCAAAAACGGTGGTGTATACTCGGACGGAAGCCGCGCACGCTGCTGGAGCGCAGCCCGGACTGCAACTCCGCGGCGCGCTGCAAGCCCGTCGCCAGCAGGGTTGAAGCGTATCGCCGGGCGGGTTCGACGGCCTGACACACGGCCCGGGTCCGGTGCAGCGGAGACGTGTCAGGAATGGACACGACGCGAACACGTCCGCACTGCTTATCTACACCTTGAACGCCCATCACATCGGCGGGAGAATCGAATGCAGACGCTCACGGGGTTATTCCTCAACACCGTTGAGAAGCATCCGGACGCGGTTTTCGTTCACCACCGGGGGATCGACCACAATTTTGCCGACATCGCCGGACGCGCGGCCGCACTGGCATCCTGGCTTCGCGAAGGAGGTCTCGAGCGCGGTGATCGTGTGGCGATCGTTCTACCCAACAGCTCCGATTACGTGGCTGCCTATTTCGGCATCTTGCTTGCCGGTGGCGTGGCCGTCGGGCTCAATCCCGACACCACCGCCCGCGAATTGGCCTGGACCCTGAACCACTGCGCCGCGACCGGCATCGTCTACGACGACCGTGTGACCAATCTCGTGGCCGAAATCGCGCCTCAAGTACCCTCCTTGCGACTCCTCGTCGCGCGCGATGAAGAAGCGCCGGACCTGGGTGACGGCTGCTCCTGGGTGGCGCTGAACACGCTCGATGAGGAAGATCCTCCGGCCTCCTGCCCACTCACCCCGGACGACCTCGCTCAGATCATCTATACCTCCGGCACGAGCGGTCGTCCGAAGGGGGTAACCCTGAGTCATCGCAACCTGGTAGCCAACACCTCGTCCATCGTCGAGTACCTGCGGCTGACCGAAAAAGACGCCGTGTTCGTCATCCTGCCCTTCTTCTACTCGTACGGCAATTCCCTCCTGTTAACCCACATGGCCGTCGGGGGCCGATTAATCCTGACACCGGATTTCGTGTTCTGGAGCCGGGCGTTGGACGTCATGGAACAACAGGGGGCTACTGGCTTTTCAGGGGTGCCGTCTTCGTACGCCATGCTGTTGCACAAGTCCGACTTCTTGCGGCGGTCTTTCCCGTCGTTGAGGTACCTGACGTGTGCCGGAGGCGGTCTGGCGCCGGCCGTGGTGCAGCGCATCCGGGAGGCGTTTCCGCATATCGAGCTCTACCTCATGTACGGCCAGACAGAAGCGTCGGCCCGGCTTTCGTCGCTCATGCCGAGGGACGTCGACAGGAAGCTGGGATCGATTGGCAAGGGCATCCCGGGAGTGGAGCTGCGCGTCTTGGACGAAGAAGGCCGACCGGTGCAACCCGGCGAGATCGGAGAGATCGTCGCGCGCGGTGAGAATATCATGGTCGGCTACTGGAACGATCCCGAAGGCACGGCACGGGTGAAGCGCCCGGAAGGGCTACGCACGGGTGACCTGGCAACCGTGGATGAAGACGGCTACATCTACGTGGTCGGCCGCAAGAGCGACCTGATCAAGAGCGGCTCCTACCGAATCCATCCGAAGGAGATCGAAGAGGCGATCCTCGAATTGGATGGCGTCGCAGAAGTAGCCGTTGTCGGCCTGCCCGACGAAATCCTGGGAGAAGCCCCCGTGGCGTTCGTGGTGCCGGGTCAGGGACACGAGCTGAAAGAAGCGGACATTATCAAACACTGCGCCCGCACGCTGCCCCGGTACAAGGTGGTGAAGCGGGTCATCTTCGTGGACTCGCTGCCCAAAACCAGCAGCGGCAAAGTGCGCCGCAATGTACTCCGGGAACAGTACAGCGGGCAACCCGCCTAACTCGCCCCCCTCCGGATTCAGCGCGCTCTCCAGACCGGCAGCACGGCGTGGTGATCGCGCTTCCGCCGATGTAGGCCCCCTTCCCGGTGCCAATCCGCTCCTGCGTGGCGCAGTTGGGGCAGTCAGTGGGGGTAGATCCTTGCGATGAGCGGATGGTGCACAGCCCTGGTCCAGAAATCGGCAAGGAGAGTGCGATCGTCCTCACCGTACGGCTTTCCCGACACAATCGCCCCTACGTTCTGATCGATCTCGTAACGGAAGCGCATTCCGATCACGAGCACTGCAACTCGGGGGTCCGACAAGGCGCGCCGTATTGCTGCTCCGGGGAGCCGTTGGGCCCGGTCCGAGCGGAAGTCGGGCACGATATGCTGGGCGAAGGCCCCCAACACACCCCTCGCTAACACGTTCATTACGGCGATCCCCATCCCTCGCCGGTGGGCTCGCGCGATGCACGCCTCACGCAAAGACGCCAGGCGCTGCGATCGGACCGGCGCACGCCGCCGCAGGCAGGACGTGTATGCGAGAAGGCAATGGTCGAAGCCGCCGGATTCAACCAGCGTAAGCGCTTTGTCGAAGTGTGAGTGCGCCGAAAACCCGATCGTCCGCAGGAGACCTTTATCGCGAAGCCGGGCAAGTTCGCCGTGCACCTTCATGACCTGGGAGACCGTCATTCGGTCCAGGCCTGGGGCCCCGTGGATCAGCACGCCGTCCAGGTAGTCGGTTCGAAGCTGTCGGAGCGAGCTCTCCACGGCAGGCCGTACATGAGCGGGGTCGGTTGTCTCCACCTTCGTAACCAGAAAGACCTCCCTGCGCACGTCTTGTAAGGCAACTCCAAGAATGCGCTGGCTTTCCAGGTAGTTCCCCGCCGTGTCAAAGTAGCGGATGCCTCGCTCGTAGGCATGCCGCACGAGCTGCACGCGCTCGTCAAAGGAGAGGGGGCTGCCCCAGCGCGCCACGAGCGCTGCTCCGCCGAAGCCCAGCACCAGGAGTTCCACCCCCCTGCCGAAAGGGCGACGCGGAAGGACCCGCCGATCCGCCGGTCTTTCAGTCCCCGCGTCCACTTCGGCCTCAGCGCCCACGACGAGGGCTCCGCCTGCCCCTAGGCGAAGAAAGCTACGTCGGTCAAAAGAAGGCGAACCACCTTTCCACATGCCCTAAGCCTAAGATGCGAAAGCCTCGTCTGGATCATCCGGCGGAGCGGACCACCGTTCATCTGGGGCGCGTCCGCCCAGGACGTCAGTACGGGGTCGCGAGGCGGTGCACTGCGCTGGCGCAAACGGCCATCACCTCCAGAGCTCATCGGAAGCGTCCCAAGCCTGCGGAGGGCGCGGAAAAAGGGGGGATCCCCGTCGCGGTGGCACGGAGCATCGGTGTACGTTCAGGCCGTGCTTCCATTGCCATTCACTGATGCTACGCGCACGACAACGGCCTTCGGCCCTGCGGCCGAAGGCCGCTGACGGTGGTCCAGATAGCGAAGGGTTACCGCTTTCGGTTGTCTCGGATTTCGTAGAGTTTCCAGGCCCCTTTCTCGCGGCGGAGCACAAACTGGACGGGCCGTCCGGTCTGACTGCCCACCCGCACGACGACAACAACGGTGGATCCGCGCGGTGGCAGCGCACGATCCACGAAGGAATTGCGGTACTTCCGCACCAGCGCGTCAACCTTTGACTGGTCCGGTTTGTCTTTGGTCAGCTCGATCAGGTCGCCGCGGGCCTTGGAGGCGGTGAGTTTCTTGAGCGTTTTCAGGTCCTTTTGCGCCAGGGCCTGCAACCAGCGCTGGGTCACGCCCGCTGGGCTGTTCGGGTTGACGTTCCCCGCCCGGCGGCCTAGACGACCGGGCGCTCCGCCACCCGGATAGCCGCCACCTTCCATGCCGGGGTAGCCCCCGCCACCCGGAGGAGCTCCTGGACCAAAGCGGCCGCCACCACCAGGCCCGGCGCCGGGATATCCCCCCTCCATTCCGGGATAACCGCCCTCACCTTCGCCCTCCATGCCAGGGTAACCACCACCCGGGGGAGCTCCAGGACCGAAGCGGCCGCCACCACCCGGCCCGGCACCCGGGTATCCCCCTTCCATGCCGGGGTAGCCGCCCTCACCTTCACCCTCCATACCGGGGTAGCCACCGCCGGGAGGACCACCTGGGCCGGGTCTCCCACCCGGGGGACCGGCCGCGCCGGGATATCCCCCCTCACCTTCGCCTTCCATGCCCGGATAGCCGCCTCCAGGAGGTCCACCCGGGCCAGGGCGTCCACCCGGTGGCCCAGCCGCACCTGGATAACCCCCTTCTTCCCCTTCCATGCCGGGATAGCCCCCTTCACCACCTTCGCCCTGCATGCCGGGATAGCCCGGCCCGGACATGCCAGGGTAGCCTTGACCACCAGGGCCACCCGGTCCCGGAGGACCAGCCTGACCCGCTCCCCCTGCTGCACCAGGCTGTCCCGGCGGTCCCGCCATGCCCGGGTACCCACCGCCCCCCGCTCCGGGGTAGCCCTGGCCCTGCTGGCCCATACCGGGATAGCCCTGGCCACCAGGTCCACCCCCCGGTCCGGGCATTCCCATCATCCCTGGTCCGCCGCCTGGCGGCCCAGGCGGGCCCCCACCTGGCGCCGCCGGTGCTTGCTGGCCCTGAGCGGCCTGTCCCTGCGCCTGCTGGTCATTGGCAGGCTGTTGTTGCGCAGGGGCTACCTGCTCGGGCTGTTGGGATGCAGACGACGGGGGAGCCTGGGCTACGGGCTGGGATTCAACCTCGAGGGAATCCAGGTCGATCCCCTGATAACACCCTGCAGCGACAAAGGGTGCGGCTGCTAACGACGCTACTACCAGCCACCTGGGAATTCTCATCGGCGACCTCCCGGGACATTCGGAGGTTTGAAGGCAGGATTGTCCTTGCTCGCTAGGTATTCTAGCAACCGAACTCGTTCGGCTGCCAGATCTTCCCCGCCGAACAGCCCGGTTGACGTGACCAGCCCCACTTCCCAGCCCCCGGGCCGAGCATCGAACGATAACGATGACGAACAGAGAGCGGCGCCAACAGCAGGTCCGTACCCGGACACTCTGGCCATCGGAGTGCCTGGTCGACGAACAGCGAATTACCAGCTCCCACCTACCCGGAAGATCGCCCCATGTAGTTGCAGCGGGCAGCGTGCGTTTCCTATCAGGTCTTCCGAACCCCCCTAGACGACCGAGGCCGCGATTTGTCCAGAGACCCACCGTGCTGGTAGGCATAACCGCGGCGAATGGGATGGAGAATCTGACGGCGATCGTGCATGCTGAGCGGTCAGCTCGACCGGTGAAGCACGCGAGTCTAACCAGCAATGCCAGTACGGTCACCGCCGGGGGGGTCGCAGTTACACCAAAGACAAGTCTTAACGCCTTCGCCGTGACGGCCCAACCACACGACAGACGT
The DNA here is from genome assembly GCA_026981825.1 of Planctomycetota bacterium. Taxonomy (GTDB): domain Bacteria; phylum Planctomycetota; class Planctomycetia; order JALXBF01; family JALXBF01; genus JALSID01. The sequence continues at coordinate 3,546 of JALSID010000200.1, read as the reverse complement.
CGAACTGCTCTCAAGTACGAATGCTCCGTTCATCCAAACGGTTGCACAATCCGATGCCGCCACCTCTCCCTGATCCGTGAGCTAAGTTTCAGTTGGGAGGGAACACAGACGACAGGTAGTGAGCTCTCGTGGTCGTTGCCTATGAACGGCTTTGCCCGCCACCGAACACCTCCTCTTAGAACCGCAATCCGCCTGCTTGCCATCGCGTCCCTTCTGTGCTGCGGAGTGCTGATAACCCTGGCGCACAAGGTCACCACGCTACAGCACCAAGAGTTCGAAAGGCTTCTTGACCAGCGTGTAGCGATCCTGACCGCTTTCGGCAGGGCTTGTCGCGCTTACACCAAGGAATACCTGCGTCCGGCGATGGAAGAACGCAACGTGCCGTTCACCGTCGAGGCAATGTCCTCCACGTTCGTGACGGAGCGCATCTTCGAGCTGCTCAACCACGAGTTTCCGAACTATCGCTACCGCCAAGCGTCCCTCAACCCGCTCAACCCTGCCCACCGCGCAACCTCGGCAGAAGCGGAGATCATCCGGCGATTCCAGCAGAACCGGGAGCTGGACCACCTGAGCGGATTCTGGCAAACGGATGAAGGGGAGGTCTTTTACGTCGCCCGCCCGATCGTGGCGGAAAAGTCGTGCCTGAAGTGTCATGGTTCGCCGGAGTCGGCCCCTGCAGCGATCCGGCAGCGCTACGGTACGAGCAGCGGTTACGGTTGGCAGCCAAACGAGGTTGTGGGCATCCTGACCGTAAGCGTACCGGCAAGCGACATTCGGGCAGCCCACGGGCGTGTGGAGCGGAGAACGTGGCGCGCAACCTTCACGACGGGGGCGATCCTGCTGGCCTGCCTTCTTGTACTCGGATGGCTGCTGATCGCGCACAACTGCCAGCTCGAAGCGGCGCGGTCGCGGGCAGAGCAGGCGAACGCAGCCAAAAGTCGCTTCCTGGCAACCATGAGCCACGAGATCCGAACCCCTTTGACTTCGATCATCGGCTGCGCCGAGGAGCTGGAAAACCTTCAACGCGCAGGTGCCCTGCCCAACGAAAGCAAGGAATACGTGGAAGGCATCGCCACGTCCGCCAAGCACTTACTCGAACTCGTGAACGACATCCTGGATCTGGCGCAGATCGAAGCGGGACATAAGACAAATGCTCACGACCCGGTTAACTTGCCCGGCGTCCTGATGGACGTTGTCGCGATGATGCGTATTCGTGCCGAGAAAAAAGGAATCTATGTGAAGCTGGTACTCCGCAGCCCGATTCCTCAGGTAATCTACGGTGACGCGGCTCACCTCCGTCAGATCCTGGTTAACTTGTTGGGGAACGCGGTGAAGTTCACGGAGACAGGTGGTGTCAGCGTGGAATTGAGCGTCGATCGGACTCAAGAACCACCCTGGCTCGAACTGACCGTTCGGGACACGGGTCCCGGAATCCCGAGCGATCGGTTGCCTTACCTATTCACCCCCTTCTACCAGGCGACGGACGATCCGCACAAACGGCAACAGGGTACGGGACTGGGCCTTATGGTCTGCAAGCAACTGCTAGAGCTGGCCGGCGGTTCGATCTCGGTTGAAAGCGAGCCTGGCAAGGGAACCTGTTTCCGGGTGGGGCTGCCGCTGGAAGTTCCGAAAGAGGTCCAGTGGGTCAGCGAGTGTACGAAGCATCGGAGCGAGGCCGTCTGTTCGCCCCATGGCACGGTGCCGCCCTTGCGTTTGGCGAACACTCGAATCGCAGTCTGCGACGATAACCCGCTGAACCGACGCCTGCTCGCTCGGAGCCTCGAACGCGCGGGGGCCAGATGCTACACGTTCGAAAACGGTCAGGAGCTGCTCGAGTTCCTTTGCGGCACCGCCCAGGACCGGTGGCCGGACGCCGTCCTCCTCGACCTGAATATGCCGGTCCTAAACGGTTGGCAGACCCTTCAGGCTCTGAGAAGACAGGGGTTGAACATTCCGGTGATCGCCCTCAGTGCCGATGTGCTGGAGGAAACGCGCCGCAAATGCCTGAAACAGGGGTTCGATGCCTTCCTCACCAAGCCAGTCGACAAGAAGCGGCTGATCGAAACCCTTCTTCACCTCTGCCCGCGGCAAGCCGGTTCGGCCGTCGCAACGACAGACGAGTCGTAAGAATGGCGCAGCGGCATGAAGCACTTCCTCAAACGGCCCACGGCAGGACCAGAAAGCACACCGCGGCGCACCTCAGCACCCAACTTCGCGACCAGGCTCTGGCCAGCGCCGCGCCGCTTGGCCCGTCTTCCGGGTGACCGAGATCCCATGGCGTGGGCACGCCTTCTCGGCTCAGCTGCGCACGGTCGGCGAAAATTGGTTTAGGAACAAGGCAAGGCATTTCTGAGGCTTCCCGAGCCGCACCATCGCAACCCCCTGGTGACTTCAACTCTTCCGCGTATCCGCGGTGACTTAGCTCGGGTGCTCTTTGGAGGCCAACCGCCAATTCTTTTGAGGGGACCGCCCCGCACGCGCCTTCGCTGCCCTCGTCGGCGAGCTTCGCTGACAGCGTCTGCGCGATCGGGCCAGTCGCCGCTCGTGCAGCCTGGAAAGCAAACTGTCCCCGGCCGGGCAGGCCCTTAAGGCTATACACGAGGGTTGACAGAGAGAGAGGCTACAATGGCGTCGGCTTGCAGGAGAGAAACGCCACGTTCTCGGAGGGTTGGCCGTGCCGCGGCGGCAGTGGCTGCTTGTTCTTGCACTCACCGTGGCAGGCTGCGGTCCGAAGAGCGAAGGGCCGCATCTTGAGTTCGACAGCAACTGCGCCCTGATCGCGCGCGGGTTGCCTGGGCAGACGGTGACCCTGCGCGTGCCGTTCTGGAACACCGGCTCGCAGCCGTTGGTCATCCGCCGAGTACAGAGTACCTGCGGATGCTCTGTGGTCGGTTTGGACCGCGACGTGGTCGAGCCCGATGGCCAGGCGGTGTTGACGGTCGAGCTCCACATCGGCTCGTCCGCCCGTGGTGGCCAGGTGATCCTCGAAACGAATGACGCAAGCCGGCCGGTCGTGCAGTTACCGTTCCACTCGCAGCCCGTGGTTCCGCTCGAATGCAGCGACCAGCATGTGGTGATCACGGTGGAACCGGGGCGTGAGGGACCAGCCTGCGCCGAGGTTCGAATCAAAGAGCGGCCGGACCTGGCGGAGGCCTATCGGGTGCAGCGTGTTGGCGTTGCCGAGGTGGCGGGCGACGGGTGGCGAGCGGAGGTGAAACGGCGGTCCTCGGAATGGGTTCTAACCGTTTGCTACACCGGTAGGCTCCCCGCCGTATCCACGAGAGGCCTGCTACGGTTGGAAGCGCAGACTTCCCAGGGCCCGTTCTCTATGCCGATTGAGATCGTCGCGGAGAACGCGTCGGCGATATTTCTCGCGCCCCCGAGGGTGTGGCTTCACGCGAGGGGCGCAAATCGAGCCGAAAGCGACGAGGTGGAGGTAGCTTCGGCTTTTGTGCTTGCGCGTCGGGGCGAGTTACCGGACCTGACGGATTACCAGACGGAGCTTCCGCTGCGGGTCGAGTTCGAGCGGCGGACCACGCGGCGGGG
>JALSID010000199.1 GCA_026981825.1 Planctomycetota bacterium | reverse complement strand
AACAGATACCGCCTGCCGGATCGCCTGCCACACATTGTCGGCCCGTTCCTGGATCTCCTTCCTCCGCGTCCGCCACGTTTCGGCTATGGCCTCCAAAACTTCCCGAAACGCGGGCATGCCGTACCGCCGCGCCGGTGGAAAATAGGTACCGGCGAAAAAGGGTTTCCCCTCGGGTGTGAGGAAAACCGAGAGGGGCCACCCGCCGTGTCCGGTCATAGCCTGACAGGCGGCCATATAGGCGTGATCCACATCGGGCCGCTCCTCACGATCGACCTTGATCGACACGAAATGCCGGTTGAGGAGGTCGGCAATCTCAGGGTCCTCGAAGCTCTCCCTCTCCATGACGTGGCACCAGTGACAAGACGAATAGCCAATCGAAAGAAAGATCGGTTTGTTCTCGCGCCGAGCCCGTTCGAAGGCTTCAGGCCCCCATGGGTACCAGTCGACGGGGTTGTAAGCGTGCTGCCGCAGATAGGCGCTCGTCTCGTGGATCAGCCGATTCGGCCGCCGCTCGCTGCTAGCCATGCCGTGGCCTCACTCTCCCGAACCAAGCCCCTTGTGACAAAGCGTCTTACGAGGTGGCACATGAGGATATCATACCTCAACTGGCCAGCCAGATGCTCCAGCGGATAGCTGGACAGGCACAGCGGGGCGTGTCCGCAGAGCAGGAGCGGCGACGCAGGGCTGGGTACGCAGACGAGGGAAACGGGACGATCACCGCAAACTCAACGAAAGTTAGGCAGCGGGGCGCAGAGTGACCCGCGTCGACTCGGCGTCTCCAAGAATGCACCTGGCGGTGAATTCCAGGACGTTCACCCGGTCGAATCGAGCGCGCACCTGCGCCAGGGCGCAGGCTGTTTGTGAGGCAGCGTCCGGGTCGCGCAGCCAAACGGCAAGGCGGTCAGCCAGAGCGGGGGCTAAGTCGGTCCAGCTCACGTACTCCGGCAAGATCTCCCTTCCCGCGGCAATGTTCGGAAGCGAAATGAATCGCGCCTGAACCATCCCACAGGCGTCCGCCATCCGGTAAATGCCGTACTCTGTGCGCGGCACGCGGTAGTAGACCACGGCCGGACGGGCATGCCACAGCAACTCCAGAGTCACCGAACCCGACTTTGCCAGGCAAAGGTCGGCCACCTCGATCGCATGCGGTGTTGCCCCTACCACAAAATCGGTCGGCACCCCGGCTCGTCGCATCATCCTGGCCACCGCAGCCGCATGCCGCTCGGTGCGACAGGCAGCCAAAAAGCGGAGATCAGGGAACTGTTCGCGCAACAGCGCCGCCACCCGAGCGAACACCGGCCCGTTCCGCTCGACTTCACGATCCCGGCTACCCGGGAGCAACGTCACCACTCGTCCCCCTTCTCGCAACCGGGTAAGCGTGGACGGGGCCGGCGGCAGGCGGCGAAGCGTGTCCCAGTACGGATGACCGGCGAACACGGCAGGCACTCCGCGCGCACGGTACCAGGGCACCTCGAACGGATACGCGCAAAGCACGCAATCGACCAATCGGCGCATCTTCCGCACCCGCCAAGTCGCCCAGGCCCAGATCTGTGGGGGCAGAAAGTAGTAGACGGTGATATCCCGCTTCCGAGCTTCCCGTGCCACCCACCAGTTGAACCCCGGATAATCGACCAGGACCACCATATCCGGCCGGTTACGGTCGAACTCCTCCGCCACCTGCCGCAGAAGCCGCCGAAAGAAGGGAACTCCTCGTACCGCGTCGAATATCCCCACGATGGCATGGTTAACGAGGGGGTAGATAATCTCGCAGCCCGCATGGGCCATCTGGTCGCCACCAAGACCGCGGCATCGAGCCTCGGGCACCTGGCGGTAGATCTCCCCAATCAGGGCGGCCGTGTGCGTGTCGCCGCTCGGATCACCCACCGAGAAGAAAATCCGCTTCCGCATCTCGTTCCGCACCTCCCTGCAGCTCAGGCCGCTCCCGAATGATGACATAGGACAGCGTTACGGTTAAGGGCAATCTACGCTGTTGTCCGCGTACCGTCACGGACACCAGCACCCCGGGGAACGAAACCCAGCAGAGGCTGCCTCCAGCATGCAAACCATCGGCGAGCTCGTTCGAAAAACACCATGCATCGCCCTCGACGCCGTCGGTACCGTCCTCCGGCCCAATCCGCCGGCGGCCCAGGTGTACTGGGAATGCGGCCGGCAGCACGGCTGCCGGCTCGAACAAGAGGTCGTGCGGCAGCGGCTGCGACTGGCCTTCGATGAGCAGGAAGCCGTCGACCTCAGCGGCGACCTGCGGACCTCGGAGGACCGAGAGGTCGCCCGATGGAGGTCGATCGTTCACGCAGTTTTCCAGGAGCATCCGCCAGAGACACGGGAACGAATCTTCGCGGAACTATTCGAACATTACTCACATGGTGCGGCCTGGGCCGTGTTCGAGGATGCCGCGAAGGTGATCCCGGCGCTCAGAGCCGCAGGGAAACAGCTTATCCTGGCCTCCAACTTCGATCGTCGGTTGCGCACGGTCGTCGGCGACCTCGGTCTGGACCAATGGTTTGACCACGTGGTTATCTCCTCAGAGGTCGGCTGGCGGAAGCCGGCGCGGCCGTTCTTCGCCGCAATAGCGACGGCAGCAGAGCGCGCCCCGAGCGAGATCATCTACGTGGGCGATGACATGAGAAACGATTACATGGGAGCCGCTGAAGCGGGAATGATCGCCGTCCACCTGGACAGGCGTACCCACTGCCGAAACGCGTCCTCGGCCCGATGCATCCCCTCGCTGGATCGACTACTGCTCTAACAGCCCCCGGTCACTCATCCGGTCCCGCACGCCCATACGGATCCCAG
>JALSID010000198.1 GCA_026981825.1 Planctomycetota bacterium | reverse complement strand
TACCTGAAGGAGACAGAAGGAGACCGGGAGTTCCCGATTGTGATCGGGCTGTACGAGGCGATGCAGATCAACCGTCGGATTCAGGGCAAGACCACGCCTCGGCCCCTCACGCATGACCTGGTGATTAACGTGATCCGCGAGCTGGGCGGCCAACTGGAGTACATCTACATCCACGATCTTCGCGAGCACACCTACTACGCGAAGCTGGTGGTGCGTTGCAACGGCGAGACGGTTGAGATCGATAGCCGACCGAGTGATGCGATCGCTGTCGCTGTGACCCTTGGGGCGCCGATCTACGTGGACGAAAGCGTGCTCGAGCGTGCTCTGGAGGAGGAAAGTTAGCGCTCGGCTTGCACTCCGGTAATGCAACGGATGGCGCAGTTTCCCCCCTGGTTCCGGTCCTCTCTCAGCTAAGGAGACGCCATGCCTGATCCGATCGGTGTTGGGATTGTTGGTGTCGGCGCGATCGCGGAGTACGTGCACGTTCCGGGGGTCCGTTGCAGTCCAGGGGCACGGCTGGTAGCCATAGCGGACCCGAACAGGGATCTGCTTGATAGGCGGCAATGCGAGTGGGACATACCACGCACATACGAAGATCCCCTCGATCTGATCCACGACGACGAGGTTGACGCTGTTATTCTGTGCACGCCTAATCACTTGCACGCCCCCCTTGCTCTTGCCGCCGCCCGAGCCGGCAAGCATATCCTGTGCGAGAAACCTCTCGCCCTGAACCTCGACGAAGCCCGGGAGATGCTTGTCGCCGTGTCCTCTGCGGGTGTGGCGCACATGACGGCGTTCACCTACCGCTTCGTCCCGGCGATGCGCTATTTAAAGCATCTGGTTGACGCCGGCCACTTCGGCACGATCCGCCACTTCCGCTCGCAGCGGTTTCAGGACTGGCCCGAGACCAGCCTGGGCTGGCGGCAGTACCGGCGCCTGGCGGGCAGCGGCGAGCTTGCCGATATGGCGTCTCACCGCATCGATTTTGGCCACCATCTGGTCGGTCCCATCGCCGAAGTGTGTGGGGCGTTGAAGCAGTTTGTGCCGAGGGATCGCGACGCCGAGGGTAATCCGGTCCCCCCATCGGACACGGACGATTGGTGCAGTTTTCTAGCCTTTTTCGAGGGTGGTGCCACGGGTGTGTTTGAAAGCACAAAGTTAGCTTCCGGCCGCGGTTCCGGCGGGAAGGGGCACGATTTCGTGGAGATCAACGGTTCGGAGGGTTCTGGCATCTACGAACTTCGCCATCCGTACCGCGTGCTGCTTGCTCGAAAGGAGGGCGAGTATCGGGAGGTCACCGTGCCCAGGGAATTCTGGAAACTTCCCGAGGCGCAGCGTAGCGAAGTGCCCGATGATCCTGAGCGCGACTGGCGCTGGGACCAGGATGTGGCATTCCTTACCGCGATTCGAGAACGCCGATTGCCGAGCCCTTCGTTCACGGAGGGTCTCCGTTGTCAGGCAGTTATGGAGGCGGTGTTGCGAAGCTGGCAGGAGCGGCGATGGTGCGCCGTCGCCTCCGATACCAAGCTGAGCCGGTGAACCAGGGTTCCGCCGGCACGAACCCCAGGCCGGCCCGTATCGCTTTTCCCCTGGGCAACGCCGTGCTCAAACGGACAGATCTACCCTGCAGCAGAGAAGCGGCGCCTGCTGCTATCAACCCCCTTAGCGGGGTGCGGGGACGCTAGCCCTACCGCCCCCTCTGCGCCAGCCTTGGCGAGACCGCTTCTCCGCAGCCGCGCACCGGGCCCGTGGAAGCCTTACAATGGACGCACGTGGCCTGGCTCACCGACCGTTACTCACGGTCCAACCGCACGGAGACCACGGGAACATGGCAAGGGTCCGTTACCGGTCATCCGGCTCCTTCGAGCGACTGATCTGCTCGCTCGTTTCCGTCCTGTTGCTGGTACATCCTGCAGCCGCTGGGTCACCGACGGTCGAGGTGTACCTCTGGTTTGATACGGAGGACTACATCCTACCGGAAGCGGACGGCGCGGCTCTGAGGCTAGCTCGGTGGCTGACGGAGCGCGGGATTCGGGGCACGTTCAAGCTTGTGGGGGAAAAAGCCCGGGTACTCGAACAACGCGGCCGAGAAGACGTGATTCAGGCGCTCAAGAAGCACGACATCGGATTTCACACCAACTTTCACTCGGTCCAGCCCACACCCGCACTGTACCTGAGCTACACGAACTGGGACGAGGGGGTACGGGAGTTTTTGAGGCGGGAGGGGCCTGGGGTAAGGGACGTCGCTCGGATCTTCGGTATGCACCCCAGTTGCTACGGTCAGCCGGGTAGCTCGTGGGGCCCCCAGCAGTTCGGTGCCATGAAGCGGTGGGGCATCCCGGTGTACCTGGACGCCGGCAATCACGTGAGTCTGAACGGGAACCCATTCTGGTACTGTGGGATCCTGAATCTCTATGCGCTCAAGGGCACGACCAGGACCGGACTGCAGTCGGCCGAGCAGCTCCGCGTCGCGAAGAAAGAGTTCGAGCGACTGTACAACGAGCTGCTGGAAGAAGGTGGCGGGCCGATCAGCATCGTGTACCATCCCTGCGAGTTCGTCCACGCGAAATTCTGGGACGGAGTAAATTTCAGCCGTGGTGCCAACCCACCCAGGGAACGGTGGGTTGTACCGCCCAAAAAGAGTCCCGAGGAAATCGAAACCGCGTTTCGGATTTTTCAGGAATACGTCGCCTTCATTCAGGCACACGAGCGAGTTCGGTTCGCCACGGCACGCGATGCAGTGCATATCTACCCGGATCACGCGCTGGGACGGCATTTCCGGCACGACGAACTGCTCAGCCTCGCCCGTGACGTGGAAAAAAAGGGGGTCACGTACGCGGTGCTGGGCGACGACGTGAGCCTGAGCGCGGCTGAGACGATGTACCTCCTGTGCCAGGCTTACGTGGGTCGTCTCGAGGGCCGACAAGAACTGGAAGCGAAGCTCGACTTCAGCCCCCTTGGTCCAACTTCGAACGGGCCAAAACACGATCGGATCGGCACCGACGGCAGCCAGTTCAACCGCACCTGCACCGACGTGCTCAGCTTTATCCGCTACCATCGCCGCATCCCGGCGGCGGTCTGGCTGGGCAGTACACCCTGTACTCCCGAGTCGTTCCTGGTCGCTTTGGCTACTATCCTCGCTCGCGATCGGCTGCCTGAACCGGACGAGACGATAACACTGCGAAGGGTAGGCTTCCCGCTGGCCAAGCACGTACGGGATGATGAACCAGGGCTGTGGGGGTGGGTGATATTCCCCCCAGGGTTCCACTCGCCGCATGTGATGCAGTTGGCGAAGTGGCAGGCGTGGACGCTGAAGCCTGCTCTGCGTGATAACGATGCCGCTGCGGCCCTGCCCCGCCGGTAAACGCATCGGCTGTGGAGTTGTCCTCCTCGCTCTGGCGCCAGCCAGGGTGTGTCAGTTACCCCGAGCACAATCCCCCGGACACGTTAGGCCGGTGCCGCACCGTCGAGGGCCAGGCAGAGGGGGCTGCTCCGGGCGGGCTATCGCGTTAATCGCAGTGCTCGTGCCGCATAGGGCAAGGGGCACCGCAGAGCTTGGGGCGCCGCGCTTAGACGAGTTCTCACCGACCGAGCGTCACTGTGCCGAGCACGTGGACCCGCGCCGTGGGCCCGCGGTCACCGGGAAGTCTCACCAAGCTGCGCGCCCCTTCGGGGGTGCTGTTGGCCAGCCCGTTGGGTGCGCCGCGTTGATGAAACGTCGTTTAGGCTCGATCGTGCATCCCGCCGAGGTCTAAGGAGATCGCTCCGGTCCGGAGAATGACGTCGGGACAACGGGGTTGTCTGGTTAAGGGAGCTATGGAAAGCCCCCCGACAGGTTCCCCAACCTGACCGGGCAGTAACTGGGGAAGATTGAACCAACGTAGCAGACGTTGCGATGTTGAGACGAAACGACTGCTTGTCCCCTGAGCGTCGACAACGTTCTTCTTTGCTCCCAGCCGCCGCTGCGGTCCTGGTAGCCGTGGCCGTTGCGTTCGGGCCAGCCGCCTTCGGCCAGGAGAAGGGGAGACTGCCACGACTGGCACCCATCCCGCCGGCGGAGGCGGAGCGGACGTTTCGGACTGCTGACGGCTTCAGGATGCGATTGCTGGCGGCCGAACCGCTCGTCACGGATCCCGTCGACCTCGCCTACGACGAATTCGGCCGGGCTTACGTGGCGGAGATGCGGGGGTATCCAATCCCGGAGCCCGAAGCGGAGAGGCCGCTGGGGCGAGTGCGAGTGCTTCGGGACCTGGACGGCGACGGCGTGTTTGACAAAGCGACCGTCTTCGTCGACGGACTGCACTGGCCCACATCGGTGGCCCCGTGGAAAGGGGGCGTCTTCGTCCTGGCTCCGCCCGACCTCTGGTACTTTCGCGACCTCGACGGGGACGACCGCGCGGATACACGGCAGAAGATTGCAACGGGCTTCGGTACCTTCAACGTTCAGGCGGTGGCGAACAACCTTCGCTGGGGCTGCGACGGCCGAATCTACGCTGCCGGCTCCGGCAACGGCGGCACACTCGCCCTGGCTAACGGTACAACGCTTCGATTAAGTCGAGCGGATTTCTCGTTTGATCCGATCTCTTTGGGGTTCCGGGCCGAGACGGGGTCAGGGCGATATGGCAACACCTTCGATGATTTCGGAAACCGCTTTATCTGCAACATTCGCAACCCGGTCATTCATGTCGTGATCGATCGCAAGTACCTTGCCAGGAATCCGGTGACCGCGTTGATCCGTGGGCTCAGCGATGTTGCCCCGTCGGGAGACCAGGTTCCTGTCTATCCCGCATCGAAGCCCGAGCCGTGGCGGCTGCTCCGGGCGCGCATGTGGGCGCTGGATCCGCGGGCCGTGCCGCGGAGCGAGCTTGTAGCGACGGGGTTCTTCACGTCGGCATGCGGGGTGCGCGTCTATCGTGGCAACCAGTACGGTGAAGGAGCGAGGAAGCAGGTGTTCGTGTGTGAGGTCGCCTATAACCTGATCCATCGGGAGCGTCTCGAACGGACCGGGGTGACGTTCAAGTCACAGCGGATCGATCCCAACCGGGAGGTCGTGGCCAGCACCGACAATTGGTTCCGGCCGGTGAACCTCATCAATGCCCCCGACGGCACGCTACACGTGGTTGACATGTACCGGGAGGTCATTGAGCACCCCTGGTCGATCCCCGACGAACTGATCGAGAAACTCGACCTCATGAGCGGACTGGACCGTGGGCGGATCTATCGCCTCGAACCTGCCGGTTTTGTTCCCCCGAAAATCCAGTGGCCGGGCCGTCTGAACGCGGTTGATCTGGTACCCCTGCTGGAAGCGGACTCTTCCTGGTGGTCGGAAACGGCGCAACGGCTCTTAATCGAGCGGCGGGACCGGAGGAGCCGCCCGGCATTGCAAGGCGTGGTGCGTGGTGGCCGCAGTCCTCGGTCGCGCATGCTCGCCCTGTGGACCCTGCACCGTCTCGGCTGGCTGGACACGGAGCTGCTTGTCAAGGCGATGCAGGACAGTTCCCCCTGGGTCCGTCGCCAGGCGATTCGCGTGGCGGAATCGTATTTGGACGAGCCCGAAGTGCGAGAGCACGTGGTCGCGGCTATTCGAGACCCTGATCCCGCTGTCCGTTTGCAGGCGGTCCTCTCGGTCGGAGAGCTGCCTGCCTCGGCCGACACGGTCCAGGTGCTTGTCGGCGTCTCGCTCCGCGACGGGAGCGATCCCTGGTTTGCCGTGGCGATTGCTTCGTCGGCTCCCTCCCATGCGGGCGCCGTGGTCCGTCTCTTGCTTAAGCACCGAACGGAGGAAGTACGCCGATTGCAGAACTTGATCACCCTGTTGCTGCGTACAGCGGCGCGCACTGAGGAACCGAACACGATCGCTTCGATGCTCGAGCGGCTTGCGCGGCTCGAGCCTCCACTGCGGCTGGAACTGGCGCGCGCTTTGATCTCTGACATGCCCCCCGCTAAGAGGCGAAATCCGGCGCTCTCGTCGCCTCTGCAATCCATCCATCAACTGGCGGTGAAACTTCTGGGCAGCTCAGACGCGGAAGCCGTACGGAGCGCCCTTTCCGTCCTTGCTTCAGCCGATCGCTACGCAGCCGTGCGGCGGTACTTGCTCGCTGCAGCCAGGCGTCCTCAGCGCGAGGTTGCCGTCGCGGCGATTCTTACCATTGGGGCTTTTTCCGAGCTACAGGCTGGTCGGGATCTGCTCGGGCTCTGGCACCAGGGACCGGAACACCTGCGCGACACGGTGATGTTGCAGCTCATGCGGCGCACCTCCTGGCGAGAGTTGGTGCTTGATGAAATCGAGTCCGGCCGCATGTCGCCGGACGCCGTGCCGGTGCTGTACCAGCACGTACTTACCGGTCCTCAGGGGGGCAAACTGGCGGCACGTGCGCGACGCTTGTTCGGAGCGACTGGCTCCCGACCTTCACGTGCACGAGACGCTGCGCTCGACGCTTACATCGCCAGAGTCCGATCGCTCCGGGGGGACGCTACACGGGGGCGACGAGTGTTTCTCCGCGATTGTTCCAGTTGCCACCGGCTGAACGGGGAGGGAAACCAGGTCGGGCCGGACTTGAGTTCGGTGCGGCGGCGAACGGCGGAGGAGGTGTTGTTGCACATTCTCGATCCGAACCGAGAGGTAGCACCCGAGTACGTCCAGTACCTGATCGCCACGAAGAATGGGCAGCTCATCACGGGGGCAATCGAACAAGAATCGGGGGAGTCGATCCGGTTAATCAATCAGCAGGGCGAGCGGCTCACCGTAGAACGGGCGCAGATCGAGTCGATCACTGCTCTGGGTGTATCGCTCATGCCGGAGGGATTCGCCGACAGGATCGCTCCTCAGGAAATGGCGGACCTTCTCCGCTATCTTTTCCGTGCCACATCATCAGCCGGTGGCCATTCCGCCGGCCCGCCACAGAAGCGCAAGGGGGCGGATCCTGGCTCATGAGGGGTTCTTGGCGTCTTGAGCGGTCGGCGAAGGCGGGGTGCTTGGCTGCTCAGCTAAAGGCTCTTCTTCGAACTCGAGAATGACCTTGCGATCAGGCAGGAGATATCCCTGACGGATTGCGGCCGTGCTCAAGGCAACCCGATCCTTTGGAAGGTCCTCTCGCACCCCACCCAGAATGACGGACACAGACCGAAGGCCCCCAAGCCACCAACGGGCGTCGCAGACGTACAGTCGTTCGCCGGGTTCGAGCTCCAGCTCTCCTGCCGTGCTCGGGTGCAGCCAGATTAGCACTCGATCGTCCTCGACCGGCTCGATGTGGAAGCGGCGATGGAGGAGACGAAGTTTCCGATGGTGCGGTATGAATCGTGGCCGAGGCAAGGTGTGCCACGTGTACGACGTCGGGTTGGAATCTCCTTTGCGGATCAGGAAGGTGGCCAGGATAGCGATTGTACCGGTCACGACGAGGCCGTACAGGCTACGTAGGTGCGAGTAACCCTGAGATGGATCCACGCCGTGGCCGAAGGGGGTAACGAGTACAGGATACTTCAACGCCAGGATCATCGCCGCCATCCCCCCAAGCATGGCGACCACCGCCGCCCTGCTGTGGAAACGTGGCCAGAGGAGGGCCAGTGCTAACGGAACTGCAAGCGGTGGTCCAACGGTGGAGAGAAAATCGCTCAGCGCCTGGTAGATGGTGTCGTACTCCTGGAAGATGGGGATGAAGAGAATGCCAAGGATTGCGGACACGATGGCGATGGCGCGGGCGACGGCGAGATAGTGATGGTCGGAGCGATTGGGGACGATGACGCGCCAGACATCATTGACCCCCACGGCCGCCACAGCAGTGATCAGCGTGTCCAGCGTGCTCATGAGTGCTGCAACCACCGCTGCCAAGATCAACCCCTGGACACCTGGCGCGGCGACCTTACCTGTAACGGCCACAAAGATGTCCCTCGCCTCCAGGTTTTCCGGCAGCAGCCCCAGCTCGTGCATCGCTCGACCGACCCATCCGGCTCCGCTCACCGCCACCGCCGCCACGGGCATAAGGCACACGACCACGAAGAACATCGCCTTTCGCCCCTCGCGCACCGAGCGAGCGGACAGGAACCGCATCAATACCCCCTGGTTGATGAAGTAGAACGCAAAGGTAGCGGTCATCGCGTCGTTCCAGAAGTTGCCCACTGCGTGCAGGTAAGGCGGCTCGTTGAACCGCGCGAACGGGTAACGATGGTGTTCTGGCAGCGCAGACCAGAATTCAGCTACCCCACCTATCTCAGCAATTCCCATGACGAACACGTACAGACCCGCGAAAAGCAGGAGCAGCCCCTGGAAAACGTCGGTGGCCAGCACCGATGTCTGCCCCCCCGCGTGGAGATAGATGCCGGAAATGACCGCCATGAGGGCAGCCCCGACCATGACATCGATGCCCAGTGCCCCCTTCATAATGCGACCAATGGTGAGCAGATTCACCGCGATGTAGCCCTGCAGGTAGATGAGCAAGATCACCGTGACCACGAACCGGACCTGGGGATTAAATCGCCGTTCGAAGTACTCCGGCACCGATGTCAGCCGGTGGTAGTAGACAAGGGGGAACCAGCCGAACAAGAACAGGGGCAACACGAACCACTCGTTCGTGTACGGCGTCATTGCGCAGAAGCCGTACTTGAAGCCGACCTCGGAGTACTGCACGAAGCTGTAGGAGCCCACGAGAGTGGCCACGCACGACATGGCCAGCACCCACCAGTGAAACCGGCGGCCCGCGAAGAAGAAGTCGGCCGTCGTGCTGGTGAACTTGGCAAACCAGAGGCCGATCAGAAGAACGACGAGGAAGTAGACGCTGAGTGCGGCGTAGTCCCACAGTACCAGCTCTGTCGCCCTGTCCACAATCTCGCACCTCCGTCACGACGTGCCGCAGACTCGGCCTAACCGCGCTGGCGAAGGCTGCGTCCCATGGCTTTTTGGAACCCCCACATGGTTCCGCCCGGTGGAACACTCACTTCGGTCCACTGCTGGCGGAGGCCAGGATGATCCAGACGGCATGGGTTGCTGCGAACAGGAAAAAGCCCGCCACAACCATGATGAGCGTGCGACGGTCGCTCTCACGGCGCATGTCGATGGCGCCTACCTTGAGCCCCAGGATGAGGGTGGCTGCAAAGATCAGCCCCCCTACTGAGTAGTCGTAGACGTATGGTAACCACGGGCTGTCCATTGTTCTGGTACCTTCTACACCCAGACGTCGTCGATCGAGCCAGAGCTCCTCTCCTCCCTGCATGGACTTCAGCACAGCCTACACCAAAACACCGCCAGTCGTCCAGACGCGGACCCGGTATCCCACCCCCCCTACTCCGACGGTGCCATGCGATTCCGATCATCGGACCGAATGGTGCGCCCGTATCAGGTGCATCTTGCGTTGGCTCACATCACGTTGCCCCGCCGTGAGAGCACACCCGGCCTGTGGCTTCACAGGTAACTGTGCGGCGCCGGGTCCTTGTCGTCGAGGCGAGCGGAGCCATTCCTCGGCAACCAGTGTCGATCAGCGCGCCAACTGCGCGCGGCAGAGCGCGTCGGCGGTTCCGCTTCTCCCCCCCTCAAGCTGCGAACCAACCGCAGCCAGTGGGGTTTGCAACGGGCTCAACTCATCGAGCAATTGCTGAACCGCCCGCTCAAAACGCTTCGTCCACTGTGCGACAGCGTCCCGATCGCGGGAGTCGCCCCCTCGGATTTCGATGGGCTCCCCGAAAAGGACAACAGCCGCTCGCCGGCCACGCGGCCGGGCGGTGGGCGCTTCTAGCACATCCTCTTCGAATTTGTCGATCGTCTCGGCCAACCGCTCCAGCGTGGGCCGTTCTCGCAAATAGTTCCCCGGGTAGGAGAAGAGCTGGACAACGACGTGCAGATCGTCGAGCTCCTCGCGCAGTTGCTGGCTTCCATCGCTCGCGACCGAACTTGCCGCTAGCTTTCGCGTGATGATCCGACGCAGGGTCTTCACGCGGCCTGGGATCGTCTGCTCCGGGGATGACACACCGTGTCGCTGCTCCAGGCCAGAAAGGATCGTGTCGGCCAGATGCCGGATCCTCGTAGTCAACTCGCCGCTGCCGCACCGTCCGAGGTATTCCAGTTCCTTCAGCGTCACTGCAGCTTCTGCGAACCGGTAGACGCGCTGCACTACGTCAAGCGATCGCCTGGGCCGCCACCCGATCCGCGTCTCGATGCGATCCAGGATCTCCAGCAGTTCCGGCATCGGATCTTGGACGTACAGGTAACGGATGCCGCATGGCACGACCACCACTTCACGGCCCTTACGCGCCGCCGACAAAGCGATTGCCGCCGGACCATCGTAGAAGGGAGCGATACGGTCGTTCAGATGATAAACCTCCCCCTCGGGAAAAATCACCAGTGGGTACGTCCCATCCATCAGGATCTCCAGAGCCGTACGGAGGGCACGGCGGTCAATTCCCTCTCGATCCACCGAGAAGCACCCGTGCCACTCATAGATCCGTCGCTCCCAGTAACCGGCCATGGCAAACACCTGCCAGGCGGTCATGAAATAGACCGGACGGCCAAACCGTTCCGCGGCCGCCAGGATGGCGCTGGAGTCGGCATGGCCCGGATGATTGGGCAGGATCAGCACAGCCTTGCCCTCCGTCAAGCATCTTCTGACGCGGTCCTCGTGTTGCACCTCGATATGGTCGATCTTCTCCACAACCCGGGCATACAACCGCCGCAGCGGGCTGAACAACCACCATCGCCAGGCCTTCAGACGTGGTTCCCAATGCCTATCCGGAACCTGCCAGGGTAGACGGTTCATCGCTGGGGGCCCTTGACCTGCACCTGGTCAGCGTGAAGCTGCTATCGATTCTAATCCCGCTCAGCAGCCGGAGGTGGACAGAACGTGCCAGGACCGATCCCGCGCTGAGCAGACCGCTCCCCGGGGTGCCCTCGTCCGACACTCATCGCAGCCGAGGCTGCGTCCGCACACCCGCCAGTGCGGCGGCCGCAGCTCTGCCCCCTTGCTCCTCCTGACTCCGCGCCTGCCGGTCCAACCTCCTCCAACTCCCTGCCTCGGACTACCGCGGCCTGTCCCAGGGAAGCACCTTGCCGATCCCGGGTAGCGTGGCCCTAGTTGATATACTGTGTAGCAAGTAGACAGGCATAGACATAGCGTCGTTCACGCGGAGCGTCATCATGGATCGACGGCAATTTCTGGGTGCGGCAACCGCAGCACTGGTCGCAGCCCCGGCGCTGGCTCAGCAGACCACAAGCCGGCGACAAAGGCGAGAGATCAATGTCCTTGTCTGGGATGAACAACAGGACGTCCAGGTGAAGAGCGGCGCGTATGAGAACTTCCTCGGCAATGCCATCGCCGAGTTCCTTGCCACCGTTCCCGGTCTGCACGTGGTCAGCGCAAACATCAACGAACCCGAGCAAGGACTGACGGCCGAACGGATCAACAGCGCCGACGTGATTCTCTGGTGGGGGCACGTCCGACACAAGGACGTGGACGATTCAAAGGTCGAGTCGATCGTTGCCCGGGTCAAACGGGGGGAATGCGCGTTCGTGGCCCTGCATTCGGCCCACTACTCCAAGCCGTTCAAGCGGCTCCTCGGTACGCGATGCGGCTTTGCGTATGTGGATTCGAAGAAGGGAAAAGGCTACCGGGAGTACCTGCGGATTGTGAACCCGGTCCATCCGATCACCAAGGGACTCAAGGACTTCGAAATCCCCCGTACCGAGATCTACGCCGAGCCCTTTGAAGTTCCGTTCCCGGACAAAATCCTGATCTACGGCCATTGGTCAAACGGACATAGCTTCCCTGATCTGTGCTACTGGTCCGTGGGGCCAAACGGGGTTGCCCGCCTGGCCCGCTCACGGGTTCGCCAGCCGGGTAAGGTCATCTACTTCCGCCCAGGACACGAGACGTTCCCGATTTTCAAGCAACCGGAAGTGCAGGAAATCATTAAGCGAATCGTCCTCTGGGCGGCATCCGAACGGCACAAGGCCTGAGCGCGCCAGAGCAGGGCCGTCGAACCTCGGTTGCCACAACGAAAAAGTTGCCTTCCGGGCGCACGCCCGGACCTCGTGGTTGGGGACGCGATCCGATCCTCAACCGCGTTCTTGCGCAGGCGTGCGGAGCAGCCGCCAGGGCTGCGGGAGGCTGCCAGCGACCGAACCGTTGCTTCAGGGCGATTGCCCGAGCAGGGCTCGGCCGAGAACCCCGTGAACGGCGGTCCGTTGGATCATGGACCAGGTTTGCGCTTGCTCCGGTGCTTACGGAGTGCTTCCAGGGTGCGAGCGAAGTCGTCGGGCAACGGAGCAACGAACTCCATCTCCTTGTTCGTGATCGGATGGCGCAGTCGCAGGCGGTAGGCGTGCAGCGCCTGCCGCTCGATCAACATCGTGTCCTCTTCCAACGGACACTCCCGCCCTTCTAGCTCGCTCAATCGCAGCTCCCGTCTGCCCCCGTACGCCTTGTCGGCCAGAACGGGACAGCCGATGTGGGCCAGGTGCACGCGGATCTGGTGGGTGCGTCCGGTTAGCGGAACGGCTTTGACATAGCTGAAACCCCGGAAGCGTTCGATCACTTCGTAATAGGTCTGCGCGGGCTTACCGCCGTCTCGCTCGTCGCGCACGGCCATCTTTTCGCGATGGGTTGGATGGTGGCCCAGAGATTTTTCGATGTAGTCGCTATCGCGGTCCGGTTCGCCCACGACCAGAGCGTGGTATTCCTTGTAGACTTTGCGGTGCTCGAACTGCAGCGCCAGCCCGACGTGGGCAAGATCATCCTTGGCTACGACAATCACCCCGCTGGTGTCCCGATCCAAACGATGGATGATGCCGGGGCGGAGCGAACCGGCAACCTCGCTCAGCTTCTCCAGGTGGTAGCGGAGGGCATTGACAAGGGTTCCCCTCCAGTGCCCTTTAGCCGGGTGCACCACCATGCCAGGCGGCTTGTTCACCACGACGAAGTACGGATCCTCGTAGAGAATGTCCAGCGGAATGTTCTCGGCAACGGGCAGCTCTACCGTGATTTCGGGCACCCAGATCCGGATGAAGTCCCCCTTCTTAATGTGATAGCTCGGCCGCACCTTTCGGCCGTTCACCTCGGCGGCACCGATCTTGATGATCCGCTGGATGAGAGAACGGCTGTATTGCCCAAGCCTTTCCACCAGATACTGGTCCAGCCGTTTGCCCTGCGAACGCAGTTTGACGGTGAACTCGTACTTGATCGCCCCGTCGTACCGAACACGGCCCACACCCTCTCCGACCGCCTCCCGGAGCTTCTCCTCGGGGGCTTCTGGGCCTTCCTCCAAAAGCTCCTGCAGGGCGCCGTCGTCGATCTCTTCGATTTGTTGCTCCAGCTTGCCGTCCGGCTCCGACATGAGGTCTTCTTATCGGCTTTAGGCAGCGAATTCGCAGTCCATCGGATTATAAGAGCAGCCTCGGGCTTCCCCCGGTTCGGATACACTTCACATGTGCGTGGTACCGTAGCCGAGTGAGCCGGTGATGCAAGGTCGAGAGATTCTGGTTGGCGTGACCGGGAGCGTAGCGGCGTACAAGACCGCCGAACTCGTCTCTCGCTGTGTCCAGGCCGGCGCCGGCGTGTCCGTGATCCTCACCCGATCGGCCGTGCGGTTCATCGGGGTGGCCACGTTTGAGGCACTGACTGGCCGTCCCGTGTACGTGGACATGTTCGAACCGCGTGAGCACTTCTTTGGCGAGCACATTGGCCTGGCCCGCCGTGCCGAGGTGTACTGTATCGCTCCGGCCACGGCTCACACCATCGCCCGGCTCGCTCACGGGTTCGGTGACGATCTCCTTTGCGCGTGTGCGCTCGTGTTCGAGGGACCGGTGCTCGTGGCTCCGGCCATGAACGTTGCCATGTGGAGAAAGCCTGCGGTACAGCGGAACGTCCAGCGGCTCCGCGACGACGGTTTCGAAGTGCTCGATCCGGAACCCGGCTGGTTGAGCTGCCGTGAGGAGGGGACCGGCAGGATGGCTGACGTGGAGCGGATCTTTAGCGCGATCCAGAAAGCACTCAGCAGAACGGCTCACGGTTCCCCTGACTAACCACCTGGCCCCCTGGTCGTCGCGAAGAAGGGGCGTAAACGGTCATCGATGCGGGAACGGAACCGGGTGGCTCGCTATACTTTCGGGTACGCGGCGCCAGGGGAGTGACCGAGCCGGCATTTACGCCCCTCGAGCGGCGCTTGCCTGGAGCCGCTTGGGCGGTTCGGACCTCCGGCCTGCTTCGTTAGGGGGTTTCTGATGCGAGTGATCGTTACGGCAGGGCCGACACGGGAGTACCTGGACGATGTGCGCTTCATCAGCAACGCGTCGAGCGGCCAGATGGGCTACGCACTGGCGATCGCAGCCCAGGCCGCGGACTGGGACGTCACCCTGATCTCCGGTCCCTGTGCGTTGCAGGCCCCCAGCGGCGTTACGATCAAGCGCGTCATATCTGCAGCAGAGATGCTGGAAGCCGTGCTCGAGGAATGGGAGGGGGCAGACGGCATCATCGGTGCCGCAGCCGTAGCGGACTACCGTCCGAAGTACCGCCATCCGGGCAAAATCCGTCGCGGTGCCGATCCGTTGCTCGTTGAACTGGTGCCGAATCCGGACATCCTTGCCGAGTGTGGGTTACGCAAGCGGGACGGCCAGTGGATCGTCGGGTTCGCTCTGGAACCGAACCTCCGCGAACTGGAGTCGGCCCGACGGAAGATGGAGAAAAAGAACTGTGACGCGATCTGCATCAACCCGGCCACGGTGCTGGATGAGGCCTGGACCGAGCTGTTTCTGATGGACCGCTCGGGCGAAATCCACCAGCGTTGGACCGGCCCGAAGCTCAATGTGGCTGCGGAAGTGGTCGGGTGGATCATGGAGAATCTGGTTTCGTAGGCGTGCGATCGAACGACGGGTACGGCTTGGAAGTGGCGGCGTCAACTGGGTACCGCTCCATGTCAGGGGGCATGTGGTTAGCTAAACGGACCAGGTAACCGCAGCGACGCCGGCCGCGAACGCGCCCCTTGTCAGCGAACCCTGGGGCGAGGTTGGGGAATTCAGTGAGGGAGGTAACCACGAGGTGTCGGCCGGAAAGGAAGACTGGGACGACCTTGCCGCCAAAGTGCTCGATCCATCCACACCGCCCGATGTGCGTGAGCAGGCAGCGGGCCGTGTGCGCGAACGGCTCGAACGCATGGCCAGGCGAGTGTGTAAGCAATATGGCCTGGACCCCGAGCACTGCTGGGCTGATGAGGTAGTGTCTGATACCCTTAAGCAGTGTTTCTACGACGACGATCCCAACAAGCGGTACGATCCATCCCGCGGCCATTTCTTGCCATTTGCCCGCACATTGATCCAGCGCAAGATCGTTGACCGGCTGCGGCAAGAGCAGAAACAGCGGCAAATAACGAAGGAGCTCGGGAATCGCAAGCGCAGCGAGTCCGCTGAAGCAGACCTGCCCTTCCCACCAGGTTGGTACTTCCAGGAACCGTTTTCTCAAGCCGAACTGGAAATGATAGAGCAGCAGTGGCAGCCCCCTCGAGACCGCGTGATTGTGGCAGTCTGTTTCGGGATCCACGGTAAGGTACCGGCGCAGAGATGGTCTCGGTGGTTAAGAGAAGCACAGATTGATCCATCGTTCCCCCCGCCCGAACTGGATCACGCGGGGCCGCAACACGGTATCCAGACACGGGTTGCGGAACATCTGGGCATCAACCCCGCAACCGTCGCCCAATTGGTGAAGCGGAAGGGAAAAGGTTGGCTGGCCGGACTACCCAGCATTCAGGACTTGCGGGGGTACCGTTCGTGACCGGGGAACCGCTGCTTTTCGAACCGATCATATGGCATCACTTGAAGGTGGTCCGCCATGAGGGATCATCCGAGTGCGTGACTGTCGTCTTTACCGAACAGAGCCTCACCCACATCGTCGAACGGCACGTGCTTGCCGCGGACGGCCCCTGGGCCGGTTGGTGGGGCACCACGGCCTTCGAGTTAGCCGCTCAGTGGTA
Source organism: Planctomycetota bacterium (assembly GCA_026981825.1). Classification (GTDB taxonomy): domain Bacteria; phylum Planctomycetota; class Planctomycetia; order JALXBF01; family JALXBF01; genus JALSID01. The sequence goes on along the minus strand of JALSID010000198.1, from coordinate 2,267 downwards.
CAAGGGCCAAGAGCTTACGGACTTTGAGCTGAACCGGCTGCGGCATGAGCTGGAAGGAAGAATAGGCAGGGTGTTGCGTGCGGCCCTGCTGCGTCCCATGGTTCTGATCAATCGGCGTGTCCGGGAACGCTGGCTGGTGCTTTGCCCGAACGGGGCGCTGCTGATACTGGACCGAAGCCGAACCGCGAACGATCCGGTTCTGTACGTGGTGACCGCCTATTGGCCGCACAGAAGCACGGCGTACTGGCATCCGGAGCCATGGCGGCCGGCGGCGGACGCTCTGCTGGCACGGCACGCGCCGTTTTCGGCAGAATGCGTCACGCCGATGGGCCCGTGGACGATCCTGACCCCCGAAACCTGGGGCCTGCAGCAACTGGATGGCTTATTGGTACCGACTTCCGCGTACCCCGAGTGGCCGTGGTGAGGTGCTGTTTTCGCGACCGCGGGGAACCGCCCGGCCGGTCCAGGACGGTGGCGTCCAGGGGCGAGGCGGGCCACGAGCTGTCTTGGGCGCGTCTGACCACCATGTGGACTGAGCGGGAATTGGCGTCGAAACCTGTCAGGAAGAGCGGGCCGTGGACGTACTACAGTGGGCAAGTGAGAAGAGGCCCGGGACATCATCAGAGCGCATAGTGAAACCGATCGATCACGCGAGAGAATTCAACCATGAGCACCAAGGCATCGACAGAGTTCCGCAAGTTCCTCATATCGGCCGCACGCCGGGACCTGGATGCGGCGCGTGCGCAGCCCGTTTGGAATGACCCATCGTTTGTTGCGGCAGAGGACCCCAAGCAGCAGGCCCTGGCGTTGTCGGCGGCCGAGTGCTTGGGACGGCTTGTCCTGTTCGGCGGAGCGCCGACGAACGGGGACTTTTTGCCCGCGCACCTGGTGCCCGTGGCAATGGCGGCGCTGCGCGACCGAATCCACTGGGCCAGCGAGGAAGCTGGGCGGTTGGGCGAGCGTTGGGACATGCAGCCAGACTTCGAGCGACGCGACGAACTGTGCATGAACGCCATCCAGGAACGAACAGAAATCCACGCTGCCTACCTCGGGTTGCTGGCATGCATCGAGCGGATCGGGGAGGAGGCGTTCGCGGAGGAGCTGGGAGAGCTCGAAGCCGAGCTCGAGCAGTACGACATCCAGCTTGCCCACCATAAGGAGCTGCTGGCGACCGTTGCGTCGAGCAATCTGGTTCGAAACTTGCGCGACGCCCTGGCCGAGGAATATCGGTCGGCAACACCGTGGTGGCTGTCTGAAGAGCTCGAGCAACTCGCGGAGGAGGTGGTCGACGAGACGGAAAAACTGCTTGCGGACTTCCGGCGAAATGCGCCGGTTGGCCCGGCGCCTCCCTTACTCGCTTTCCCAACCCAACTGTTCCAACCGATCGCGGCCGCGGCGAAGAGCCAGCCGCGCCAACTGTACCTGGTGTGGGAGTCTCCCGACCGGCGAATTCAGGCGATCTGCAGCGTGCCCTGGCCGGGCGGCCCCGGTCCTACGTTGCGGATCGTGTTCCGCTCCGACAACCCCGAGGCGCTCGAAACGGTCCGTGGAGCGGCGGTCTGGCTGGCAAATGTTGAGGGGCGAATCGGACCGGACAACACGGCAGAATTCCAGACCGAACGCATCTGGGAGTCGCTTAACCGCGGGGGACGGGCCACCCTCGCCGTTGGCAGCCCGCAGGCGTTCTGGCCGGTGGAAGCTGAGGCCCTTGAACAGGCAAAAGCCGTGCTCGATGAGGAGCGGTGATGTCCATTGAGAGGCTGCTGGCGACCGCCCCGGGCCGCTTGCCCCCAGGGGACGCTGCCTATCTGGTGCGTCTTTTTGGAGACTACGCCGCCTGGGTACTGCACGAGGAAGTACTCACCAAAGCCGAGGCGGTCCTCGGTCAGCCAGCAGCCCCCGGGCCGATGGGAGCCCTACTCGCCCGCCGCACCGTGGCCACCGGGCTCTTCGTTCGTGATCCGCGGTTCCCGACCCTACGAGAGACGTTCCTCCTTCCGGTGCAGTGGTCGGCTCATCCGCCGGATCATGCGTCTCGTCTCGAGAGGCTGGAGAAGATGGTGGCCGGCATGCTCGTCGGATCGGACTGGCTAACGCGGCGATGGGAGAAGCGTTCGCTCAAGCTGGTCCCTGTTGGCAACATCCACAGTGACGCGCGCGATCTCCTTTTCGAGTCCGACCTGTTCCAGTGGGCCTCGGCAGGGGGCAGCCTCCTGCTGTCGGCAATTCAGGCGCTATACGACCTAACCGACCCCCTTGCAGGTCCG